>JBKJKI010000273.1:0-9356 GCA_046597475.1 Polaromonas sp.
AAGAAGTTGACGCCGTTTGGCTTCACCCATTTGGTGACCTCCGAAAATCCGTTGAAACTGGCTTGCAGTCTAGCTTGCAGCCCGTTTACGTCGCGCTAACTGCCGAAAATAGGTTAATAGCAGGAAGCCACCGGTCATGATCAGGGCTGCGGAAGAAATGCCCATGACATTGAGCATGACCTGTCCCGCCCATACGGATCCCACCAGGATCGCAGAGATCCAGCTGAACATTTTTAAGGATAACCACAGGCGGATCTGAGGCGGCAGATGGCCTGTGATGGGCGCGTAAATAAAAGCACACAACGGGGGGTTGTAAAGAGCTAGCAAACCGGTCGTCAGTGCCAGCAGTTCCTTCGATGTAATGTCCAATATGGCCTCATTGCGTTAGCGATCCTCAGCACAGCACCAAAGGAGCCTGTGTCTAGAAGATGTTCAGAATCTTCGTCGGACGGTTCGGCTCCATTCAATCATTACGGGTCGAGTCGACTTGCACTCATGCGCCATGATTTTGACGTCAAACGTCAAAATATTCCGCGCCCTTCAAGCCATCAGTGGGCGCCTATGGTATTCATTTCAGTTTGGCGATCTGGTGCAAGAAACCGTCGCCAATGTCCCCATTCACATCCATCCCCTCCCGTATTCTGAGTACTGATTTCCTCCTGCGACACGGTCATGTCGGCTCTGCGGAAGGGGGAGTTTTTCTTGTCACTCCAAGGAGACAAAAAATGGATTTCAATCTTTCCAAAGAACACCTGACGCTTCAGGCTAAAGCCAAAGAGTTTACCGAGCAGGTTCTATTTCCTCACGAAATGGAGTGCGAGGAGAACGATGGCATCAGCAGAGAAACCCACCAAAAGATCATCGATGCCACGCTGAAATGGGGCTTTAACGCACCGAACCACAGCAAGGAAGATGGTGGCCAGGGTTTTTCAATATTTGAGCAAACCCTGCTAAACGAACAGTTGGGCAAGGCCACCGGCGCAATATGGGATGCTCTTTGGTACCCGTCTTATCCCATGCGCTTTGCGACTCAGGCGCAAAAAGAGGAATACCTGATTCCTACCTGCCAGGGCAAGCGCCGCGATGCCTATGCGATTACCGAGGCTGATGCCGGCTCCGACCCTACCCAGTGCGCGACCCGTGCGGATAAAGTTGACGGTGGCTGGAAGATCAACGGAGAGAAGTGGTTCGTCACCATCGGCGATATTGCTGACTATATTTTGGTTCACGCCCATGTGGATGGCGACTCCGCCAAACCTACGGTGTTCTTCGTCGACAAGAACCTGGCCGGCGTCGAGGTCAAGCGCACTCCGCTTTATACCCACCATTTTGCCTTCAAGCATCCAGAATACATTTTTAACAATGTCATTGTCGGTGACGACAAAGTCCTCGGTGAAATTGGGCAGGGCTACAACATGACCAAAGACTGGTTTGTTGAAGCGCGCCTGGGCATTGCCGCCCGTTGTGTGGGTGGCGCTATCCGCGTGACCGAAGAGGCCAACAAGTTTGCCGCCGAACGTATCCAGTTCGGCCAGCCGATACGTGACTTCCAGGCGATCGAATTCATGCTGGCGGATATGGCTGTGGAGATCATGGCCGCCAAGTCGATGCTCTATCGACTCAGCTGGGAGATTGACCAGACCAATGACCGCAAGCGCAACCATGCCCGTGCTTCGGCACTGAAACTGTTCTGTTCGGAGATGGTTGGTCGTGTCTGCGATAAAGCGGTTCAGATTCTTGGCGGACGCGGCTATATGCGCGAGCAGGCCGTAGAGAGACTCTGGCGCGATACTCGGGTCGACCGCATCTGGGAAGGTACCTCGGAAATCCAGCGAGTAGTGATTAGTGGCCAAATCAAAAAGCGCGGCCTCGACATCTACACCGGCTGGTAAGCCACAAGGAGCCAAGAAATGGATACTGCCGTGCCTACGTGCAAGCAAAACCTGCAGCGCCTGCTAAAACCCCGACACATTGTCTTCGTCGGCGGCAACAATCTGCAGGATGCGATCCGTTCCACAGAGGCCATCGGTTTCACCGGCGATATCTGGGTGGTGAATCCGAAGTACGGGACCATCGCCGGCCGGCGCTGCTATCGCAGCATCGCCGAACTGCCTGAGGTGCCGGACGCCGCCTTTGTGGCGGTCAATAGCGAGCTCACGATAGCTGTGGTCAGGGAGTTGTCAGCCATTGGCGCCGGTGGCGTGATCTGCTACGCAGCCGGTTTTGCCGAAACCGGTCCGGCAGGCGAACGCCTGCAGCAAGACCTGGTGACCGCAGCCGGGAACATGGCTCTGGTGGGACCCAATTGTTACGGTGTGCTCAACTATCTGGACGGTGCAGCCATGTGGCCCGACCGACACGGCGGCAAGCGGGTGGACAAGGGGGTGGCCATCATCAGCCAGAGCGGCAATGTGGCGCTCAACCTGACCATGGCCGAGCGCTCCTGTCCCATTGGCTACGTGATCAGCGTCGGCAACCAGGCCGTGCTGGGGGTGGGCGACTACATCGAGGCCTTGATTGAGGATCCCCGTGTCTCGGCCATCGGCATGTATCTGGAAGGACTTACCGACGTGGCCGGCTTCTCCCGGGTGGCGGCCCGCGCTTTGGAGAAGGGCGTGCCGATCATCGTCTTGAAGGCCGGTACCTCGGAGCTGGGCACACAACTGACCATGAGCCACACCAGTTCCCTGGCTGGCTCCGACGAGATGTACCAGGCCTTGTTCGACCGCCTCGGGATAATCCGCGTGGACTCCCTGACTCATCTGATGGAGACACTCAAGCTATGTGCCATCACCGGGCCGGCGCCGGGTCGCAATCTGGCGATCCTGACCTGCTCTGGCGGGGATTCAGCCATCTCCGCCGACCTCTCCGAGGCGGCTGGCCTGAATCTCCCGTCCCTGGAAGCCGGGCAGGCAGCCGCCTTGCGCGCGCAGCTGTCGGACTTCGCTTCCATCTCCAATCCAATGGATTACAACACCGCCATCTGGGGCAAGCCGGAGGAACTGGAGCGCTGTTTCAATACGGTGATGAGTGGCGAACATTTCGACGCCATCCTGCTAGTGCTGGATTTTCCAAGGGCGAACACCGGTGATACCGGCCCCTGGCAGGATGCGGTGGATGCCATCATCCGCGCCAGCAAGACCAGCGGCAAGCTGGCAATGGTGGCATCCACCATTCCGGAACTGCTACCGGAACATGTACGGGAGCAATTGGCTGCCAACGGCGTAGCGCCTCTACAAGGTATCTGGCGCGCCCTCAAGGCCCTCGGTGATACCGGCAGGTATGTACAGCGCCGCCGTGAGGTTCTGGTTGCGGGCATCGAGAGCCTGTTTCTGAACCCGCCGGGCACATCGGTGCAGGGTGACCGCCTGCTCGACGAATGGGACAGCAAGCGTGCCTTGGCGGCCTATGGCCTGCCTATTCCCGCCGCCCGCCTTGTAAAGGCCGACGAGGCTGCGGAGGCCGCCAGCGCCCTGGGGTTTCCGGTGGTGTTGAAGATCGTCAGCGACAAGGTGCCGCACAAGACCGAGGCTGGCGCCGTCAAGCTCAACCTGAAGAACACCGCCGAGGTAAGCGAGGCTGCTGCGGCCATCGCCCGCAATGTGGCAGGGATCGCTGGAGCAGGAGAGCGATTCCTGGTGGAGCGAATGATGGGCGGCGCAGTCGCTGAGCTGATCATCGGCCTCAAGCGCGATCCCCAGTTCGGCCTTGCCTTGGTGTTAGGCAGCGGTGGCATCCTGGTGGAGCTGGTCAAGGATAGCGCCGTGCTGCTGCTGCCCACCAGTCGGGAAGAAGTGGGCAAGGCTCTGGCTTCCTTGCGTGGCTACCGCTTGTTGCAAGGCTTCCGGGGCCGCCCGATGGGCGACGTGACGGCGGCTATCGACGCGGTGCTGGCGGTGGCGGAATATGCCCAGGCCCACCAAGACAGCCTGCTGGAAGTGGATATCAATCCGCTGCTGGTGCTGCCCGCCGGCCAGGGGGTGGTGGCCGCTGATGCATTGATTCGTACCGGGGAGCGCTGAAATGCCTATCTATGCGTTCGAGGGCATTCGTCCCGTGGTTCATCCCGATGCCTACGTCCATCCAGACGCCACCCTGATCGGCGATGTCATCGTTTGCGCCGGCGCCTACATCGCACCCCAAGCCTCCCTGCGGGGCGACTACGGCAGATTGATCGTCGAAGCCGGCGCCAACATCCAGGACTGTTGCATCATGCACGGCTATGCCGGCGTGGACACGGTGGTCGGGGCTGGCAGCAGCATCGGTCACGGCGCCGTGCTCCACGGCTGCCGAATCGGCCCCGGCAGTCTGGTGGGGATGCATTCGGTCGTTATGGACGGCGCTGCGGTGGGGCCGGAGAGCATCGTCGCCGCCATGAGCTTCGTGCCTGCTGGCTTCAGCGGCGAGGCACGTCAACTGCTGAGGGGCATTCCGGCCAAGGCCACCCGCACGGTGCGGGACGAGGAGTTGCACTGGAACCTGCTTAATACTCAAGAATACCAGGACTTGGCGCAACGCTACAAGCGCAGCCTCATCCCGTGCGAACCGCTGCCCACAATAACGGCCGACCGCCCTTACCTGAAAGGCACCACCGAGGTCCTGCCACTACACATTCTCAAAAACTCCGGCACGGCCTGACACGCGCCACCCCACCGCTCAGCGGTGGCGGTGGACGCTTTGCCCGGCAAATTCACTTTCTAACAAGCGAGACAGCATCATGGAAACTCATTCGAACCAGATATTCCGCGAAGATATCCTTCGCGATCGCACTGCCGTGATCTCCGGCGGCGGCACCGGCATTGGCTTTGCCATTGCTCGCCAACTCGGACAGCTCGGCGCCCGGGTGGCGATTTGCGCCAAGGACATGAATGAACTGCAGGCGGCAGCAGAAAAGCTGAGGACGGAAGGAATCGACGCCAAGCATTTTTTCGTCAATATCCGCGACGAAGACGCGGTCGCCGTAATGTTTAGCCAACTCGCGGCTGCTGGCTGGCAGCCGGATATCCTGGTGAACAACGCTGGTGGACAGTTCGCCGCCTCGGCCCTGGAGGTCAGTCCGAACGGTTTCCGTTCGGTAGTAGATCTGAACCTGACCGGCAGCTGGTTGATGAGCGCAGCTTTTGCCCATCAGTTCACCAAGACCAGCAAAAAGCATGGAAATATCGTGAGCATCGTGCTGGCCCAAGACAACGGCATCCCTGGCATGGTGCATGCAGCGGCGGCTCGCGCCGGAGTGGCTAACATGATGAAAACCCTGGCCTATGAATGGGGGCCCTTGGGGTTGACCGCCAATGCCATCGCTCCCGGTACGGTGGATACCGCAGCCCTGGCCCGCTATGACCGGTCCAGCCTGGAAGCAACTGCAGCTCGGCTGCCCATCTCCCGCATGGCGAATCCTGAGGAAATCGCTCAGGCGGTGGCCTATCTGGTGTCGCCAGCGGCCCGTTTCATCACCGGGATCACCCTGCAGATCGACGGTGGCGAACACATGGTCGGCGTTCAGCCACAGGCGGGTGCCGGGCGCTGAATATTCGCGGAGTCTGGAGTTTGTCGTGCTGATCAGCGCTTCACTTGCGCTCGCTCTTGGGCGTTTGTTTGAAGAGATTACGGTACGCCCGTGAAAAGTACGATACTAGGTCAAAGCCGGTGGCGATACTAATTTCCGCGATGGAAAGATCGGTTTCCCGCAACAGGGATTTGGCCCTGTTCAGACGCAATCTGAGATAAAAATTGGTGGGCGTTTCGTTGAAGCTGGATTTAAACAGCCGCTCCAATTGGCGACAGGAAATATGGGTGCTGGCTGCCAGAACATCAATGCTAAGGGGCGCCTCGATATTGTTCTCCATGTGCATGATGGCAGTGGCGAGACGCTTGTTAAATATATTGTGGCGCTTGGATATTTCCAGACGCTGGTGTTCCGAATGGGTGCGGATGCGGCTTAGCAGCAATTGCTCGGAAATGTTGAGGGCCAGCCGCTGATCGTGCTCCTGCATGATTTTGTAGAGCATCATGTCGATGCCCGCAGTGCCGCCGGCACAGTACATTCGGTGCGGTGCGACCTCGAACAGTTCAGTGCTGATGCTCGCGTTGGGATATTCCTCCAGATAGCATGGTATTTGCTCCCAGTGGAGGGTCACCTTCTCCTTGCCAACCAAGCCGGCATCCGACAGAAAATAAATTCCTGTATCGAGGGCCCCCAGGGTTACTCCTTGCCGATCAAGTTTTCTCAGCCAGGACCGGATGGCGGGGGAAAGATAGCACTTGGGGTTGAAACTGGAGCATACGAATACAAGGGTTGCCTCTTCCACTTGGTCGATGCTCATCGAAACCTGAATCGCAACCCCGTTGCTGGCATGGACAGGCTCCATGCTCTCACCAACCAATATCCACTCATATAAAGAGCCGCCAAAGCGATTTGCTATCCGCAGCGGCTCCAGGATGGAAGACAGCGCAATCATTGAGAATTCAGGGATAAGCAGGAAATGGATTTTCTCTGGCTTGGCCAGTTCGCCGCTGAATGACTGGTTCATGGCATTTCCTATGTGACACATCCCGGACGATCGTAAGGATTTTTGTTGTGCAAATGAGGGCGCATTGCATGTCATTGTTTCATGGTCTGCATGGGCGTCTCGCTTTTCAAAGCAGGCTGCGTCAGGATGGAGACTGGCGACTTGTCCAGGCTCACTGCGCGCTGCGGCGATTAGGCCACGTCGTTGACGGGTTTGGGCGGGTTGCTGATGTCCAGCCCGTCCCAGCCGGTCCCAGGCGGTAATAGGTGCTGTCCCTGATCTCGTCACTTGTCAGCTCAAACCCTCGGCCGTGGCGCACAGCACACGCCGGGAGAAGGGGGAAAGAGGCGAGGGATAAGAGAAAAGACAAGGCTGCCAAGATGTATTTTCTTGAGTCAGGCCGCCGCCAACGCCGGTTTTTCTTCCTTGGTCACCAGCCAGATGCCGTAGCACACCAGCAGCAGCGCCGCGCCGTTTTTCCATTCCAGAAAGCGCTCATTCAGGAACAGCGCCGACAACAGTGTGCCAAACACCGGAATCATGAAATTGAACACGGTGATCATGCTGACGCGGTTGTATTTGAGCAGTATGGTCCAGAGCGAAAACGCGGCGGACGAGAGCATGACCAGGTAAACCATGAGCGCGGTCGACTTGAGCGTGAAGCCGCTCAGCGAGCCGCCGGTGGCAAAGCCGGCCAGCAGCAGCGCCAGGCCGCCAATGGCCAGCTGCCAGCCGGTCAGCACCACCGAGTCGACATGTTGCGAGACCTTCTTGCCGTAAATGCTGGCGGCCGACAGCACAAACGCCGAGATGACGATGAAACCCTCGCCCATCAGCGTGAAATCAAAACTCAGCAGGCTGTCGCTGAAGTTGACCACCATCACGCCGATAAATCCCACGACGCAGCCCAGGGCCTTGTTAAAGCTGATCCTGTCGTTCTTGTAAATGCAGTGCGCCAGCAGCACGCTGAAAAAGGTGCCGGTGGCGTTCATGATCGAGCTTTTCACGCCGGTCGCATGGGCCAGTCCGACGTAGAAGAACAGATACTGAAGACTGGTCTGGCTCAAGCCCAGCAGGCTGGCCTGGGCCAGGATGCGGCGGTCCATTGCCAGCGGTTTTCTGCCCGCGGCGGCAATCACCAGCAGCACCAGGCCGGCAAGCAGGAAGCGCCAGCCCGCAAACACCAGCTTGGACGGGATGTCGTCGGCCGCGATGCTGAACAGCGCATAGCCGTTCTTGACCGCCGGGTAGGCGCTGCCCCAGAGCAGGCAGCACAGGGACGCCAGCAGGAAAACGACTTTTCGGCGCGTGAAGATCGAAGGGCTGTCCAAGTGAAGTGTCCTTTGCTGCCCGGCGCTTCACGCGTCGGTCGGGAAATGCTTCAAAGCAGCCGCGCCAGGTAGCGGCCAGTATGGCTGTCCGGGTTGGCGGCAATATCTTCGGGCGTGCCGACGCCTACCACCAGGCCGCCGCCGGCCCCGCCTTCGGGCCCCATGTCGATCAGCCAGTCGGCGGTCTTGATCACGTCCAGGTTGTGTTCTATCACCACGATGGTGTTGCCCGCGTCGCGCAGCTGGTGCAGCACCTTGAGCAGCAGGGCGATGTCGGCGAAGTGCAGGCCGGTCGTCGGCTCGTCCAGGATGTAGAGCGTGCGGCCGGTGTCGCGCTTGCTCAGTTCCAGCGCCAGCTTGACGCGCTGCGCCTCGCCGCCGGAAAGCGTGGTGGCGGCCTGGCCCAGCTTGATGTAGGAGAGGCCCACATCGAGCAGGGTGTGCAGCTTGCGTGAAATGGTGGGAACGGCCTTGAAGAACTCGGCGGCGGCTTCGACCGTGAGATCCAGGATTTGCGCGATGTTCTTGCCCTTGTACTGCACCTCCAGCGTTTCGCGGTTGTAGCGCTGGCCGTGGCAGATGTCGCAGGGTACGTAGACGTCGGGCAGAAAGTGCATTTCGACCTTGACCACGCCGTCGCCCTGGCAGGCCTCGCAGCGCCCGCCGGCGACGTTGAAGGAAAAGCGCCCCGCGCCGTAGCCGCGTTCGCGCGCCGTGTTCATCTCGGCCATCAGCTCGCGGATCGGCGTGAACAGGCCGGTGTAGGTGGCCGGGTTGCTGCGCGGCGTGCGGCCGATCGGCGACTGGTCAACGTTGATCACCTTGTCGAAATGCTCTATGCCTTCGATGCTTTCGTGCGGCGCTGGCTCCTCATGCGCGCGGTAGAGCGTGCGGGCCACGGCGGCATACAGCGTGTCGTTGACCAGGGTGGACTTGCCCGAGCCCGAGACGCCGGTCACGCAGGTCAAGAGGCCGACAGGAAACTCCACGCTCACGCCCTGGAGGTTGTGGCCGGTGGCGTTGATCACGCGCAGCGCCTGCATGTCGCCCAGCGTGGCCTGGTGATTGGCTTCACGCGCGGCGCGGCGCTCGGCCGCCGGGCTTTGCAGAAAGCGCGAGATTTTCTTTTTCTCGGCGCTTTCCACTGGCTTCACCGTCGGCAGCCAAGGCGTGCGCTGCCTGGGGACGGCAATTTGCAGCGTCCCCGCCAGGTACTTGCCGGTCAAGGAATTGGGGTTGGCCTGAACTTGCTCGAACGTGCCCTGCGCCATCACGCGCCCGCCGTGAATGCCCGCGCCCGGCCCCATGTCAATCACATGGTCGGCGGCGCGGATCATGTCTTCGTCGTGCTCGACCACCAGCACGCTGTTGCCGATGTCGCGCAGGTGTTTGAGCGTGCCAATCAGGCGGTCGTTGTCGCGCTGGTGCAGGCCGATGCTGGGTTCGTCCAGCACATACATCACGCCGGTCAGGCCGGAGCCGATTTGTGAGGCCAGACGGATGCGCTGCGACTCGC
>JBKJKI010000304.1:0-17202 GCA_046597475.1 Polaromonas sp.
CGGGATCAGGCAGATGTTGCGGTGACCCTGGCCATTCGCTTCCAGCCAGGCCTTGATGACCAGCAGGCCGGCGTATTCGCCCTGCGAGCCGGCGTTGGGCTGCAGGCTGATGCCGGCGTAACCGGTGGCCTGGCACAGCCAGTCACGCAATTGCTGATCCAGTTCGGCATAGCCCAGCAACTGCTCTTGCGGCGCGAAGGGATGAATGTCGGCAAATTCGGGCCACGTGATGGGAATCATCTCGCTGGTGGCATTGAGCTTCATGGTGCAGCTGCCCAGCGGAATCATGCTGCGGTCCAGCGCCAGGTCCTTGTCGCCCAGCATGCGGATGTAACGCAGCATGCCGGTTTCGGAATGGTGGGTATTGAACACCGGGTGCGTCAGAAAGTCGCTGGTGCGGCGCAGGTCGGCAGGAATCAGCGACTCAATGCCCTTTTCAAAGGCGCTGACCACGGGCAACGTCTGGCCGGGCCGGGCAAAGAAGGACCAGAGCATTTCGATGTCGCTGCGACTGGTGGTTTCGTCGAGCGAGACACCCAGGTGATTATTCAAGCGAAAACGCAGGTTGGCCCTTGATTGGCGGGCGCGTTCAGCTATTGAATTGGTAGCATCGCCGGTTTTGATGGTGACTGAGTCAAAAACACGGGTGTCGGTGATTTCGTACCCCAACTCCTGCAGTCCGCGAACAAATATCGCCGTGTAGGCGGCGACCCGCTCCGCAATCCGCCTCAGCCCTTGCGGCCCATGGTAGACCGCGTACATGCTGGCCATGACGGCAGGCAGCACCTGCGCGGTGCAGATGTTGGAGGTGGCTTTTTCGCGCCGGATATGCTGTTCGCGGGTCTGCAGCGCCAGGCGGTAGGTCGGGTTGCCATGCGTATCGACACTCACGCCGACCAGGCGACCCGGCAGCGAGCGCTTGAACTCGTCGCGGCAGGCCAGGTAAGCGGCATGCGGGCCGCCATTGCCCATGGGCATGCCAAAGCGCTGGGTGGTGCCCAACACGATGTCGGCATCCCACTCGCCTGGCGGCGTGAGCAGCGTCAGTGCGAGCAGATCGGCAGCAACGCAGAGCGCGGCGCCATCGGCATGCGCCTGGCCGGCCAGCGGCCGCAGGTCGTGAATGCTGCCGGTGGTGGCGGGGTACTGCGCCAGCACGCCAAAATAATTGCCTTCTGCCATCAACTGCGGCACTGTGCTTGATGCGGTGCTGACCTTGATCTCGATGCCCAGTGGCCTGGCGCGAGTCTGCATGACTTCAATCGTCTGCGGGTGGCAGTCGCCGGCGACGATGAAGACATTGCTTTTTGCTTTCACGCTGCGCTTGGCCAGCGTCATGGCCTCTGCCGCGGCCGTGGCTTCGTCGAGCATGGAGGCATTGGCAACGGCCATGCCGGTGAGGTCACACACCATGGTCTGGAAGTTGATCAGCGCCTCCATGCGGCCCTGCGAAATCTCGGCCTGGTAGGGCGTGTAGGCGGTGTACCAGGCGGGGTTTTCCAGCACATTGCGCAAGATCACGCCCGGCGTGTGGGTGCCGTAATAGCCCTGGCCGATGAAGCTTTTGAAGACCTGGTTCTTGGCGGCAATCGCCTTGAGCTGCTTGAGCGCTGCCGCTTCCGTGACGGGGGGTGGAATGGACATGGCACTGCTGCGCGCGATGGAGCGTGGAACGATGCCGTCGACCAGTTCCCGGCGCGAGGCCGAGCCCACCACGCTGAGCATGTGGATTTCATCCTGCTCGTCAATGCCGATGTGGCGCGCGATGAATTCGGAAGAGTTTTCAAGCTCGCCCAGCGGCTTGGCGGATTGCAGCAACATGTCAGGATTCCGGGTGAAGCGTTAAGAAAAAGTTCAGGCAGCGGCTGAAAAGGTGGAGTAGCTCGTTTCGTCCATGAGCGCATCGAGCTGTGACGGCTCCGAGAGTCTGACCTTGAAAAACCAGCCGGCGCCCAGCGGATCGCTGTTGGCCAGCGACGGGTCGTCGCGCAGGGCTTCGTTCACCTCGGTGACTTCGCCGCTGACCGGCATGTACACGTCGGCGGCGGCCTTGACCGACTCGACGACACCGGCAGTGTCCTTCTGCGCAAAATGGGTGCCCACGGCGGGCAGGTCGACAAACACCACGTCGCCCAGCGCGTCTTGCGCATGCACGGTAATGCCGACGGTGACAATGTCGCCTTCAATCTTGAGCCATTCATGGTCTTCGGTGTATTTGACGGTCATGGGGTTCTCCAGGGGTTGCGGGTATGGGAAATGAAACGGTAAAAGGAAAAATCAGCCGCGATGGTAGCGGGTCGGCACAAAGGGTGTTGCCGAGACCTGCATGGGCACCGGTTTGCCGCGCACCAGGGCATTGAGCCGGGTGCCGATGGCGGAAAATTCGGGCAACACATAGCCCAGCGCGATGGGCTGGTTGATGCTGGGGCCGAGCAGGCCGCTGGTGACTTCGCCGATGGGCGCGCCCTCAAGGCTTTGCAGCACGCTGTGGTCGCGCACCGGTATGCGCTCCAGCGCCATCAGTCCCACGCGTTGGCGGGTGAGGGTGGCGGGATCTGCCAGCTGTGCAAGAATTTTTTCAGCGCCCGGGAATCCGCCAGCCCGTGCGCCGCCTGTGCGCCTGACTTTCTGAATGGCCCAGTTGATGCCGGCTTCGACCGGCGTGGTCGTGGCGTCAATGTCGTTGCCGTAGAGGCACAAGCCGGCTTCCAGACGCAGCGAGTTGCGCGCGCCCAGGCCGACGGGCTTGACCTCGGCTTGCGCCAGCAGGGCACGCGCCAGCGTGTCGGCTTGCGCTGCCGGCACCGAGATTTCGAAACCGTCCTCGCCGGTGTAGCCGCTGCGGGTCAGAAAGCAATCGCAGCCGGCGATGCTGAAGCGGCCGCCCGTCATGAACACCAGCTTTTCAACGCCAGGCGCCAGGCGCTGCAGGGCGCCCGCGGCCTGCGGCCCCTGCAGCGCCAGCAGCGCCATCTCGGGCATGGGAATGACGTCGCAGCGGGCGCCGATTTTTTGCTGGATATGCGCGATGTCGCCCACCTTGCAGGCGCCGTTGACGATGACAAACAGGTCCCCGCCATGCGCGTGATCGGCGTAGTCGCGGTTGAAGAACATCAGGTCGTCGATGATGCCGCCTTCATCGTTGAGCAGCAGGCCGTAGCGCTGCCTGCCCGGGGCCAGGTCGATGACGTCCACAGGCATCAGGCTTTCCAGTGCCGCTGCCGAGTCAGGCCCGACCAGGCGCAGCTGCCCCATGTGGGAGACATCAAACAGCCCGGCGGCGCTGCGCGTGTGCAGGTGCTCCGCCATGAGGCCGGCCGGATATTGCACGGGCATGGAGTAGCCGGCAAACGGCACCATGCGGGCGCCGAGTTCGACATGCAGATCGTGCAGCGGCGTCTTGAGAAGCTGATCAGTGGGCGCAAAAGAGGTGGCGGACATGGCATTCTCCAGGTGGGCAAACGTGAATCCATGGTCAAAGACCACGGGCTGCTCCTGCTGTCCACTTTACCTGAGAGATTCGCCTGGCGATGCAGGCTTGCTCCTTCGGTGGACCGCCTAGAAAACGGCCTCTCTCCAGTAGGGAACGCCTTGACCTGCGGCATGCGCTGGCGAAGACGGTTGTCAGTCCTTTTGCCTGAGCGTTCAGTCCACCATTGGGGTGGCACATGCGCCTTCGGCGGTTTTCAGCCATGAAAACTCTCTCCTGACCTCTCAAGTGTAGCCGAGCGACCGGCGCTGTTGTCTTGACCCGGCCCGGTCATTCCACGGGGGGCCATGAAACCGGATGTCGCCCTGGCGCCAGATTTTCTCAAGCTGCGAAGAACCCTAGCGCTGACCGCCCGCCGCACATGCCGCTATTCTTGCGTGGCTGGCCAAAAGTCGTCCAGCGCATGAACCAGCCAGTCCTGCGCTGGGCATGACCATTTATTCACTCAGGAGCCATGCCATGTTGAGCCCATCCCCCTCGATCCCTTCTTCCTGCAATATCGTCATCACCGGCGGTGCGGGTTTCCTGGGCGTGCGACTTGCGCGCACCCTGTTGTCCCTTGGGCAGTTGTCGATTGCCGGCGGTGCGCCGGCCGCGATCGGCCGCATCACCCTTGTGGATCGCGTCGCGCCGCCAGAAGACCTGAGCGCCGACCCACGCATCGCCGTCGTGACGGGTGACCTGGGCGTGCTTCTTGGTGAAAAAGATGGCGCAGGGCAGGTCATCCCTGCTCAGGCTGACATCGTTTTTCACCTGGCAGCAGCCGTCAGCGGAGAGTGCGAGGCTGACTTTGACCTCGGAATGCGCAGCAACTTCGCCGCAACGCTTGCCCTTTTGCAGGCCTGCCGCTCCTTGAAAACCATGCCCATGGTGGTGTTTGCCAGTTCGCTCGCCGTGTTCGGAGACGCCCCGGGTCAGGCGCTGCCAGCCGCCATCGAGGACAACACCTTGCCCACGCCCCAAAGCAGCTATGGCATCCAGAAATTCATCGGCGAGCAACTGGTGGCCGACTTCACGCGCAAAGGCTTTGTCCGGGGCCGCAATGTGCGCCTGATGACGGTCAGCGTGCGTCCCGGCCGGCCCAATGGCGCGGCGTCGAGTTTTCTGAGCGGCATGATCCGGGAGCCCCTGGCTGGCGTGCGGGCGGTATGCCCGGTGGCACGGGAGGCGACTATCGCCCTGTCATCTCCCGCACGCACTATCGAGGGACTGATTCGTGCAGCCGAGACGACAGACCAGCAATGGGGTCCGCGAACCGGACTGAACCTGCCCGCCCTGACGACGACACCCGGCGAGATGGCCGCGGCACTCGAGCGTGTGGCGGGTGCCGAGGCTACCGCCCTGATTGACTGGATTCCAGACCCGGCCATCGGCAGCATTGTCAACACCTGGCCTGCCGGTATTCATTCGGTGCGGGCAAGCGGTCTGGGCTTGCTGCCCGAGGAAAGTTTTGAAAACATCATTCGGGACTACATCAGGGAAACTCCGTATGCCGTCAAGTTGCCGATCAGATAACAATCCAAATTTGTATGACAACTTTCGCGCGGATTGACCGATTCAAGCATCGCCAGTCCTTAACTTTCCAACTTGAGGAAACATCCATGAAATTGAGCAAACTGGTGATTGGCCTGTCCCTGGTCCTTGGTTTTGTCGCATCGGCCGCTGCCCAGACCACCATGAGGATCAGCATTTCGATCGCGCAAAATTCCCATCAGGGCGTCGCCATCGACACCTTTGCCAGGGAGGTTGAAAAGCGCACCGCCGGTCGCTACAAGATTCAGCCCTTTTACTCCGGCTCCCTCGGGGGCGAGCGCGAGTCCATAGAGGCCGTGCAGCTGGGCACCCAGGAGTTGACTTTTTCATCGTCCGGTCCGGTGCCCAATTTTGTGCCCGAGGCCAAGATTCTGGACATTCCCTTTTTGTTCCGTGACAAGGCGCACGCCCGCGCCGTGCTCGACGGCCCTATCGGCCAGGAAATGCTGGCCAAGTTCGACTCCAAGGGTTTCAAGGCGCTGGCCTGGGGCGAGAACGGCATTCGTCACATGACCAACAGCAAGCGCTCCGTCAACGGGCCTGAGGATCTCAAGGGGCTGAAGATGCGCACCATGGAAAACCCGGTCCATGTGGCCGCCTACAAAGGTCTTGGCATCGTGACCACGCCCATGGCCTTTCCCGAGGTCTTCACCGCGCTGCAGCAGGGCACGGTTGACGGACAGGAAAACCCCTTGTCGGTGATCATGGCTTCCAAGTTTGACCAGGTGCAAAAGTACCTGACGCTGACCGGCCACGTCTATTCGCCAGGCATTTTCCTGATGAACAAGGCGTCGTTCGAGAAGCTCAGCACGGCTGACAAGCAGGCATTTCTGGAGGCTGCCAAGGAGGGCGTGAAGGCCAACCGCGCCCGTGTGGACGAGGACGATGCCAAGGGCGTGACCGAGTTGCGCGGCAAGGGCATGACCGTGGTCGAGAACGTGGACAAGAGCAAGTTCGTCACCATGCTGGCCCCGGTGAATGCCGAGTTCGAAAAGCAGTTTGGCAAGGCCAATATCGAGCGCATTCGCAACGTCAAGTAATTGCCTTCTGCCCTGTTGTGCCTGACGCCCGGGAAGTACGAACTTCCTGGGCGTTATTAAATTCCCATTTCAGACTGCGAGCGCCATGAAAGACCGTTTTCTAAGGATGGAGCGCTGGACGAGCGGCTTCTCCATGTACGCGGCCTGCGCCATGCTCGCCATCGCAGCGAGCCTGGGTGTGTTCCAGATCATCACCCGCTTTGTACTGGAAACTCCCGCTGAATGGACCGAGGTGCTGATTCGTTTCAGCCTCATCTGGATGGTCTTTTTGGGGATCCCGATGGCCTTCCGCCAGGGGGCCATGGTCAGCGTGGACGTGCTGTACCGCTGGAGCCCGCCGCGTATCCGGCGACTGCTGGACTGGGTGGTATGCCTGGCCGCCTTGAGCCTGGTCAGCATCATTGTCTGGTGGGGCTGGGACTACGCCAATCGTGGCAAGGTGCAGACCATGAGCGGCCTCGAAAGCCTCAGCATGTTCTGGGCCTACCTGGCCATGCCGGTGGGCGGGGTGCTGAGCATGGTTGGCATCGTGGGCAACCTGCTCGATCCCCAGCGCCTTGAACTGGAGACCGCGCAATGACCGCCGTGATGCTGAGCACCATGGTGCTGTGTTTTGCGCTCACCGTTTCCGTGGCGGTGTCCATAGGCCTGGCGTCCATCCTGGGCATCCAGGTGGCCGACGCCAACATGCTGATCTCCGTCAAGGAGATGTTTAACTCGATCAACAAGTTTCCGCTCGCCGCCATTCCGTTTTTCATTCTGGCCGGCAACATCATGGAAACGGGTGGCATTTCCCGCCGGCTGGTGGAGTTTGCCAAGAGTCTGGTGGGGGGCGTGCAGGGTGGCCTGCCCATGACCTGCGTGCTCACCTGCATGATTTTTGCGGCAGTGTCCGGCTCGTCGGTGGCAACGACCTTCGCCATTGGCACCATCCTGATTCCGGCCCTGATCAAGCATGGCTATCCGACGACCTGGGCGGCTTCGCTGCAGGCCACCAGCGCCGAGCTGGGCGTGATCATTCCGCCGTCGATCCCGATGATTCTGTATGGCGTCAGCGCCGAGGTGTCGGTGGGCGAGCTGTTCATTGCCGGCTTTGGTCCAGGCATCCTGATCGGGTTGGCTCTGATGGCCTTTGTCTGGGTGTACTGCCGCATCAAGGGCTGGGGCAAGAACGACGGTGATGGCCGCCAGTCGATTGGCCAGGCCACCCTGAAAGCGGGTTGGGCGCTGCTGATGCCGGTCATCATTCTGGGTGGAATTTACGGTGGAATTTTTACCCCGACCGAAGCCTCGGCCGTGGCTGTTTTCTACGCGCTGGTCGTGGGCCTGCTGATCTACCGCGAGATCAAGCTGCCCGACCTATACACCATACTGCGCAAATCAGTGATGTCGTCGGCGGTGATCATGTTCATCATTGCCAATGCCGGCCTGTTTGCCTTCCTGATCACCCGGGCCGGCGTGCCGGATGCGATTGGGCACTGGCTGCAGGACGTGCTCAAGTCGCCCGCCTACTTCCTGCTGGGCGTGAATGCCGCACTTTTCGTGATAGGCATGTTCATCGAGACCAGCGCCGCCATCATTGTGCTGGCGCCTATTCTTGCGCCGGTAGCGATGCACTTCGGCATTGATCCGGTGCACTTCGGCCTGATCATGGTGGTGAACCTCGCGCTGGGCATGATCACGCCGCCCTTCGGCGTGAACCTGTTTGCCGCCTGCACCGTGGCGCGAATTTCGTTGGACCGCATGGTCAAGGACCTGATTCCCTTTGTGCTGGTCATTCTGGCCTGCCTGATGGTCATCACTTACGTTCCTTCGCTGTCGCTGGGCCTGCGCGATCTTGTTTATGCGAAGTAGTGAAGCCATGACCGTTTCGTTCAAGCCCATTACGCCCGGGGCCTGCCTTTCGGATCAGGTGGCCGATGCGCTGGCCGCCGAAATCCGGGTGGGTCGACTGGCCGTGGGGGACAAGCTGCCGACGGAAGCTGCGCTGGTGGATCAATTCCTGGTGAGCCGCACGGTTGTGAGGGAGGCCGTGTCACGGCTCAAGTCGCTGGGGCTGGTCGATTCACGGCAGGGAAGTGGCGTGTACGTCAAGGAAGTGGTCTTTTCGCCGCTCAACTTTGATGCCAGGTCGGCGCTTTCAAAGCAGGCGGTGATCCAGATGGTGGAGGTGCGCCGCGCGCTGGAAGCCGAAGTGGCTGAACTGGCGGCCAGGCGCCGCAACCAGGCCGACATCAGGCGCATCCGCAAGTCCATCACCCTGCTTGACAAGGCGGTACTGGCTGGCGGCGATGGTGTCGACGAGGACATCAAATACCACCGCGCCATTGCCGAGGCTGCGCGCAACCCCTTTTTGATTGGCACGCTGGAATATCTGAGCCAGTTTTTGCGTGGCGCGACCGGTGTGACGCGCGCGAACGAAGCGCGCAGAGCGGACTTTGCTCGGCAGGTGCGCGACGAGCATGAAATGATTGTGTGCGCCATTGAGGCGGGCGATGCGCCTGCCGCAAGAAAGGCTGCCGCACAGCATATGGATAACGCGATCCGCCGCATCGAACAGGCAGACCCGGCTTTCTGGGAGCAGGCGGGCGTTCGGCTGGCAAGTCCCCTGGTCGCCGGGCTGTCCACGCGGAATTGAAGCGCCTTATTTTTACGCTATGAATGCAGAAGGGAGTGAAGCCATGACATCAACCGCAGGCGTGATCGGCTTGGGAGCCATGGGCAGTGGCATGGCGCGCTCACTGCGTCGCCATGGCTGCCATGTGCATGTTTTTGATGTGCGCTCTGAGGTCGCGCAGGCCTTTGCAGAGGAGGGCGGTGTGGCCTGTGCATCACCCGCCGAGTTGGCCGCACAGTGCACCATCATCGTGTCCGTGGTCGTCAATGCTGCGCAGACCGAAAGCGTGCTGTTTGGCGAGGGTGGCTGCGCTGCAGCGATGAAACCGGGCAGCGTCTTTGTGATGTGCTCAACCGTCGACCCCAACTGGTCCATGGCGCTGGAAGCCCGGCTGGCAGCGCTTGGGATTCTCTACCTTGACGCGCCCATCTCCGGCGGCGCCGCCAGGGCCGCCAGCGGTGAGATGACCATGATGACGGCGGGCACGCCCGAAGCCTATGCCGCAGCCGGTTCCCTGCTGGATGCGATGGCCGCCAAGGTCTACCGCCTTGGCGACAAGGCTGGCGCGGGCAGCAAGGTCAAGGTCATCAACCAGCTGCTCGCCGGCGTTCATATTGCCGCCGCGGCCGAGGCCATGGCGCTGGGGCTGCGCGAAGGGGTCGATCCGGCCGCGCTGTACGAGGTGATCACCCACAGCGCGGGCAACAGCTGGATGTTCGAGAACCGCATGGCCCATGTGCTGGCGGCTGACTACACGCCCCTGTCTGCCGTGGATATTTTTGTGAAGGACCTGGGACTGGTGCTGGATCTGGCACGAGCCAGCAAGTTTCCGCTGCCGCTGTCCAGCACCGCGCACCAGATGTTCATGCAGGCGTCGACGGCAGGCTTCGGCCGCGAGGATGACAGTGCCGTGATCAAGATTTTTCCCGGCATCGAGCTGCCCCAGAAGCCATGAGTACCGACGAGCGCAGCGCAGCGCCGCCCCAAGCAAGCTCAGCCCCCCCTGGGGGCAGCGCAGCACACGAGGTGGCAAGCGTGGGGGCACTGTTATTGGGCTGCATTGCCGACGACTTCACCGGCGCCACCGATCTGGCCAACAACCTGGTGCGTGCCGGCATGCGCGTCGTGCAGGCGATCGGTGTGCCGGATCAGCCATTGGATTCGGATGCGGATGCTGTCGTGGTGGCTCTCAAATCCCGCACCTTGCCTGCTGCGCAAGCCATTGCACAGTCTCTGGCGGCGCTGCGCTGGCTGCAAGCCCAGGGCGCGCAGCAGATCTATTTCAAATATTGCTCGACCTTTGACAGCACGGCAAAAGGCAACATCGGCCCGGTGACCGAGGCGCTGATGGACGCGCTGGCCGAGCTGCCGGGCGGCGACTTCACCATTGCCTCGCCCGCATTCCCTGACAACCAGCGCACCGTGTTCAAGGGGCATCTGTTTGTCGGCGATGCCTTGCTCAATGAAAGCGGCATGCAAAACCATCCGCTCACGCCCATGACGGACGCCAACCTCGTGCGCGTGCTGCAGGGGCAGTGCCGTCGCAAGGTGGGCCTGATCGACTACAAGGTGGTGGCCCAGGGCGAGTCGGCGATTCGCGAGCGCATCGGGCAACTGCGGGCGGAAGGCGTGAGTCTGGCCGTGGTGGACGCCGTTTCCAACGATGACCTGATGCGTCTCGGACCCGCGCTGAAAAACATGCCGCTGGTGACCGCCGGCTCGGGTGTGGCCATCGGCTTGCCCGCCAACTTCGGCATCGCGCCCTCAAATGCCGCCAGCGCCTTGCCCGCTGCGGCCGGATTTCAGGCGGTGGTGTCGGGCAGCTGTTCGCTGGCGACGAACCGGCAGGTGCAGGCCTTTATCCAGACCGGCCGACCGGCGCTGGCGCTCGATCCCCTGCAAATCGCTGCCGGCGAAGACATAGCGGCGCAGGCGCTCGACTGGGCGAAAGCGCTGCTCCCGCGCGGACCGGTGCTGATCTATTCGTCAGCGGACCCGGCCGCCGTCAAGACCGTTCAAGGCCAGCTGGGTGTCGACGCGGCTGGCGCGCTGGTGGAGCGCACCCTGGCGGCCATTGCGCGAGGTCTGGTTGCGCGGGGTGTGCGCCAGCTGGTGGTGGCCGGGGGTGAAACCTCGGGCGCCTGCGTGAATGCCCTGGGCATCACGCAGATGAAGATCGGCCCGCAAATCGACCCCGGCGTGCCCTGGTGCCATGCCCACACCGATGCTGCTTCACCCGGGTCACCCGCCGGCCTGCATCTGACGCTGAAGTCCGGCAACTTTGGCAGCGATGACTTCTTCAGCAAAGCCTTTGCGAGGCTGGCGTGACCGAGGCAGAAGCACGCGAGGAGATTTGCCGCGTCGGCCGCAGCCTGTTCGAGCGGGGCTATGTGCACGCCACGGCCGGCAACATCAGCGTTCGGCTCGACGAATCTGAAGGGGGCGGCTTCCTGATCACGCCCACCGATGCCTGTCTGGGTTTCCTGGAGCCCCATCGTCTCGCCCGGCTGGATGCGCAAACACAGCAGCTGAGTGGTGATGTTGCTAGTAAAACAATAGCGCTTCATTCCCGTATATATTGGGCTACAGGCCAGTTTGATACGAAAACAAGGTGCGTGATCCACACCCACAGCACGCATTGCGTGGCCTTGAGCCTGCAGCCCCGGCGTCATGGGAAGCCGGAGTTGCTGCCCGCCCTGACGCCATATTTCGTGATGAAGGTAGGCCATGTGCCATTGATTGCCTACCACCGCCCCGGCGCCCCCGAGACGGCGCAGCTGGTCGCCCAGGCCATTCGCCGCTATGGCGAAGCTGGCACGCCGATACGCGCCGTCATGCTGGAGCGGCTGGGCCCGAACGTCTGGCACGATTCGCCCGCCGCTGCCATGGCTACGCTTGAGGAGCTCGAAGAAACCGCCCGGCTGCTGAGTCTTGGCGCCGCCGCGCCCGAGCCGCTGAATGAATCCCAAATCGAAGAACTGCGCCAGACCTTTGGCGCCCGCTGGTGAATATCCATGCCCCAATTTGCAGCCAACCTGTCGATGCTTTATCCCGAGCTTGATTTTCTGGACCGTTTCGAGGCAGCCGCCAGCGACGGGTTCAAGGCGGTTGAGTATCTTTTTCCCTATGCTTTTGAGCGCCGTGAACTCGCGGCACGCCTCAAGGCGCATGGCTTGCAGCAGGTGCTGTTCAACGCGCCGCCCGGCGACTGGGACAAAGGCGAACGCGGGCTGGCCTGCCTGCCCGGACGCGAAGCCGAGTTTCGCAAGGGAATCACGCAGGCACTGGACTATGCCGCGGCGCTGGGCTGCCCCCGGATTCATGTGATGGCCGGCCTGCTGCCTGCGGGTAGCGACCGCGCGGCGCATTACCCCACCTACACCAGCAGCCTGCGCTGGGCCGCACAGGAAGCGGGCCGGCAGGGCGTCAACATTCTGATCGAGCCGATCAACACGCGCGATATTCCCGGCTTTTTCCTCAATCGCCAGGACCACGCGCACCAGGCCATCGCGGACGTGGCGGCGACCAACCTCAAGGTGCAAATGGACCTGTACCACTGCCAGATTGTGGAGGGCGACCTGGCGATGAAGCTGCGTCACTACCTGCCGGGCGGAAATGTGGGCCACATCCAGATTGCCGGCGTCCCCGATCGGCACGAGCCCGATCTGGGCGAGCTGAACTACCCCTACCTGTTCTCGCTGCTCGATGAGCTGGGTTACACGGGCTGGGTGGGTTGTGAATACCGGCCGCAAGCGGGCATGCAGGCCGGAGGCACCAGCGCCGGGCTGGCCTGGCTCAGGCCCTATCTGTAGAGCGTGTAGAGCGCCGGATTACATGCCGCTGTAGTTCGGCCCGCCGCCGCCTTCGGGCGTGACCCAGACAATGTTTTGCGTCGGGTCCTTGATGTCGCAGGTCTTGCAGTGCACGCAGTTCTGCGCATTGATCTGCAGACGGTCGCTGTTGTCTTCGTTCTTGACGAATTCGTAGACGCCTGCCGGGCAGTAGCGGCTTTCCGGCCCGGCGTAGGTGGCCAGGTTGATGTTGACCGGCACGCTGGCGTCTTTCAGCGTGAGGTGCGCGGGCTGTTGTTCTTCGTGGTTGGTGTTGGAGATAAACACCGAAGTCAGCCGGTCAAAAGTGATCTTGTTGTCGGGCTTGGGATAGACAATCGGGTGGCACTGCGCCGCCGGCTTGAGCATGGCGTAGTCAGGCTTGTTGCGGTGAATCGTCCAGGGCGGGCTCTTGATGCCCAGACGCGGCAGCAGCCAGTGCTCTATGCCCGTCATCAGCGCGCCGATGTACAGGCCCTTTTTGAACCAGGCCTTGAAGTTGCGTGACTGGTTCAGCTCGTCGGCCAGCCAGCTTTTGGCATAGGCCTCCGGGTAGGCGCTGAGCTCGTCGTGCTGGCGGCCGGCTGTCACGGCGGCGTAGACGGCGTCGGCGGCCAGCATGCCGCTCTTGATGGCGGCGTGGCTGCCCTTGATGCGCGCGGCATTCAGGTAACCGGCGTCGCAGCCAATCAGCGCGCCGCCGGGGAACACGGTTTTGGGCAGGCTCAGCGCGCCGCCCGCCGTCAGCGCGCGCGCGCCGTAGCTGATGCGCTTGCCGCCTTCCAGGTAGGCCTTGATGCTGGGGTGCGTTTTCCAGCGCTGCATTTCCTCGAACGGGCTCAGGTAGGGGTTGCTGTAGTCCAGCCCGGTCACAAAGCCGAGCGTGACCTTGTTGTCTTCGAGGTGGTACATGAAGCCGCCGCCGTAGGTCTTGCTGTCCATGGGCCAGCCGGCGGTGTGCACGACCAGGCCGGGCTTGTGTTTGGCGGGGTCGATCTCCCAGAGCTCTTTGACGCCAAGGGCGTAAGCCTGCGGGTCCTTGCCTGCGTCGAGTTTGAAACGGGCGATGAGCTGGCGGCCCAGGTTGCCGCGCGCGCCTTCGGCAAACACGGTGTACTTGCCATGCAGCTCCATGCCCAGCTGGAAGTTGTCGGTGGGCTCGCCGTCCTTGCCGATGCCAAGGTTGCCGGTGGCCACGCCCTTGACGGAGCCATCATCGTTGTAAAGCACTTCGGCGGCAGCAAACCCCGGGAAGATTTCAACACCCAGGTTTTCGGCCTGCTGCGCCAGCCAGCGCGTGACGTTGCCCAGGCTGATGACGTAGTTGCCCTTGTTGTGAAAGCAGTCGGGCACAAAAAACGCCGGCGTTTTCTTCGCGCCGGTTTCGGTAAGGAACAGCACTTCGTCGCTGGTGACGGGCTGGTTCAGCGGCGCGTCCAGAGATTTCCAGTCAGGCAACAGTTCGCTCAGCGCCTTCGGGTCCATCACGGCGCCCGAGAGAATGTGCGCGCCCGGCTCGGAGCCTTTTTCAAGCACGACGACGGAGACCTCCTTGCCCTGTTCGGCCGCCAGCTGCTTGATGCGAATCGCCGTGGCAAGGCCTGCCGGACCCCCGCCCACGATGACCACGTCATACTCCATTGCCTCACGGGGGCCGAACTGGGCCAGAATTTCTTGGTTGTTCATCAAGGTCTCGCTGATAATGATTTTCAGGATGGGCGGGTCTGTCTCGCGGCTGATTTTATGCCGTGAAGAGTCATCCAGATGGACGATGCCCGGTGCTCGCCTTTATTGTCGATAGGAGTCTCTGATGGCCTTCAGCATTGATCTTTCGGGGCGCGTCGCGCTGGTGACCGGCGCCTCGGGTGGTTTGGGCGCGCAGTTTGCAAGAACATTGAGCCGCGCCGGCGCCGCCGTCGTGCTGGCCAGCCGCCGCACCGACAAGCTGAAAGAGTTGCGCGCGCAGATCGAGGCAGAGGGCGGCGATGCCCACGTCGTCATGCTCGATGTGACCGATCACGCCAGCATCAAGGCCGGCGTCGCCCATGCTGAAACCGAGGTCGGGCCCATAGACATCCTGGTCAACAACTCGGGCGTGAGCACGACGCAGCGGCTGCAGGATGTGGCGGAGGAAGATTTCGACTTCATTTTCAGGACCAATGTGAAAGGCGCATTTTTTGTCGCGCAGGAAGTCGGCAAGCGCATGCTCGCCCATGCGAAGGGCGCCGCGCCCGGTACTTATCCGGGCGGCCGAATCATCAACATTGCCTCGATGGCGGGCCTGCGCGTGTCGCCGCAAATTGGCGTCTACTGCATGAGCAAGGCGGCCGTGGTGCAGATGACGCGCGCCATGGCGCTGGAGTGGGGCAAGTTCGGCATCAACGTCAATGCCATTTGCCCGGGCTACATCGACACCGAGATCAACCACCACCACTGGGAGACCGAGCAGGGCAAAAAGCTGGTCCAGATGCTGCCGCGCAAGCGCATCGGCAAGCCGGAGGACCTCGATGCGCTGCTGGTCATGCTGGCCAGTGGTGAGAGCCATTTTGTCAATGGCGCGATTATTGCGGCCGACGATGGCTTTGGTGCCTGAACATTGACCCCCACGCTCGTCGCTTCGCGTACTGCGCTGCCCCCCGAGGGGGCCGCTGCGCCTGCGGCCCGGCAAAGCCGGTTCCGCGGCCCCTGCTCGTGTGAAGAGGAGGCCCTGGTGTTGGCGGTGTTGGGGTGCTGACAGGCATTCTGGCCGGCCTGGCGGCGGGGGCGCTGTGGGGTCTGGTGTTTGTCGCGCCGCGCATGCTTCCCATGGGGGTCGGCAGCTATTCTTCGGTTGATCTCACCGCCGGTCGCTTTGTCGTTTACGTCCTGGTGGCTGCAGCTGTCATGCTGGGTGGCCTGCGCAGCCGTCGCCTGCCTACCGCGCGGCAGGCGGCGGCGGCGCTGCTCATGAGCGTGCTGGGTTTCAGTGGCTATTACCTGTTGCTGGTGCTGGCCATCCGCGATGCCGGCACCGAGGTGCCAATCCTCATCATCGGCACGATTCCGCTGTGGGTCATGCTGCTGGGCAAGCCCCATGGCCTGCGCTGGTTGTCACTGCTGCCGGGACTGGCACTGACGCTGGCCGGCTTGCTGCTCATGATGGGAGCGGCCCATGGGGCGGGCGAGGGCGGCACCCTTCATTTCTGGCGCGGCATGGCCTTTACCATGATGTCGCTGCTGTGCTGGACGGTATTTGCCATCCTCAATTCGGCCTGGCTCAAGCGCCACCCCGAGGTGAATGCCACCGACTGGGCCAACTGGCTGGGTGTGGCCACTGGCCTGGGCGCAGTGCTGATGTGGCTGGCGGCGGGGTCCGATGTGACGGCGCTGTCCGCGCGCAAGGACTGGCCAAGCTTTGTCTGGCTGTGCGCGCTGGCCGGGTTTGGCTCGACCTGGCTCGCCACCATCTTGTGGAACATGGCCAGCCAGCGGCTCAGCGCCAGCCTGTGCGGGCAACTGATCGTGAGCGAAACCATTTTTGCCCTGCTTTATTCGTTTGCCTGGGACGGCCATTGGCCCACCTCCGCGCAGCTTGCCGCCTGTGCGCTTTTCACGCTGGGCATTCTGGCCTCCATACGGGCTCACCGCTGAGCTTGTCCAACCTTTGCCACCGACATGAAAATTCAGATTCCCGAGAAGAAAAAAGGGGTCCACGAGATGCGCCAGTGGGTCGAAAACTGATTTTTTCGATCGAATAGTGCTCATGCCCAATGAATACGGCCATAGTATGCTATTGAATAAATAGCATACTTGGAGCGTCGCCAAGTGTGTGGCTGGCGACTCTCTCCTACCGGGTGAAGCGGCATTGGCCAGCACGGCGGATGAGGCAGCGGTGTATTCTGGAATCGGCTCCTCCTTCCCGCACTCTTTTTTCAGGCCCAGACCCCATGTTCTTTCTCGGAATTGGAACTGCCACCCCCGCCGCGCGCTACACCAAGGCCGAATGCCTGGAGGCGTTTCAGGGTTCGGCCTGGTTTGACCGCCTTGATGCGCGCTCCCACATGGTCGCCCGCACCGTTCTTCAGCGCGACAACGGCATCGAGGCGCGCCGGCTCGCCCTTGACTCGCTGGCCGAGGTATTCCAGATTGACCCGGACACGCTTTCACGGCGCTTTCTTGCGCACGCGCCCGTGCTGGCAGCGCAGGCCGGGGCGCGTGCGCTGGCCGATGCCGGTCTGGCCGCGCAGCAGATTGACGCCGTGGTGGTCAGCACCTGTACCGGCTATGTCTGTCCCGGCCTCTCGGGCCATGTCATCGAACGCCTGGGCCTGCGCGGCGACACCCAGGCTTTCGACCTGGTGGGCCAGGGCTGCGCGGCGGCGCTGCCCAACCTGCAGCTGGGCCGGGCGCTGCTCGCGTCGGGCGCCTGCGAGCATGTGCTGTCGATCTGCGTCGAGGTCAGCAGCGCGGCCATGTACCTTGACAACGAACCCGGCGTGCTGATCAGCGCCTGCCTTTTTGGAGACGGCGCTGGCGCGGCGGTGCTGTCACGCTCGCCCGCCGTCACCGGCCGGCGCATCGAATGGAAGGACAGCGCCTCGCTTATCGAGCCCGCGGAGCGCGATGCCCTGAAGTTTGAGCAGCGCGCCGGCATGCTGCGCAACATCCTGACGCGCGAAGTGCCGGCACTCGCCGGCGACTACGCGCAGCGGG
>JBKJKI010000315.1:0-13904 GCA_046597475.1 Polaromonas sp.
GACCGATGGCAAGGTGCTGGTCAAGCCGGGCTGGCTGGCGATTTACGGCAAGGAGGCGGCTGACGAGGTGGCCGATTCCAAGGACGGCGACAAGGGCCAGAGCCTGGTGCCCGTCAAGCCGGGCGAACGGGTGCTGGCCGAAATGGTGGACGCGAAAGGCCTGAAGACCCGGCCGCCGGCCCGCTACAGCGAGGCCACGCTGCTCGGCGCCATGGAAGGCGCGGGCAAGACCATAGACGACGACGAGCTGCGCGAAGCCATGCAGGAAAAAGGCCTGGGCACGCCGGCCACGCGCGCCGCCACCATCGAGGGGCTGATCGCCGAGAAATACATGCTGCGCGAAGGCCGCGAGCTGATCCCGACGGCCAAGGCCTTCCAGCTGATGACGCTGTTGCGCGGCCTGGATGTGCAGGAGCTGTCCAGGGCCGAGCTGACCGGCGAGTGGGAATACAAGCTGGCGCAGATGGAGCAGGGCAAGCTCAGCCGCGAAACCTTCATGGCCGAGATCGCCACCATGACCGAGCGCCTGGTGGCCAAGGCCAAGGGCTATGACCGGGACACCATTCCGGGCGACTACGCCACGCTGCAAGCGCCCTGCCCGAACTGCGGCGGCATCATCAAGGAAAACTACCGGCGCTACACCTGCACCGGCAAAAGCGGCCTGAACGCCGAAAGCGGCTGCGGCTTCTCGTTTGGCAAGACGCCTGCGGGCCGCACCTTCGAGACGGCCGAGGTCGAGCAGTTTTTGCGCGACAAAAAAATCGGCCCGCTCGAAGGTTTCCGCTCCAAGGCGGGCTGGCCCTTCAGCGCCGAAATGGTCATCAAGTTCGACGAGGAAAGCAAAAACTACAAGCTGGAGTTTGACTTTGGCGATGACAAGAACCTTGATACCGGCGAAATCGTCGACTTTTCAGGCCAGCAGTCGCTGGGTGCCTGCCCCAAGTGCGCCAGCGCCGTGTATGAGCTTGGCAAGAACTACGTCTGTGAAAAGTCAGTGCCTACTTCGGCTCAGCCCACGCCGAGCTGCGACTTCAAGACCGGCCAGGTGATTTTGCAGCAGCCGGTGGAGCGCGAGCAGATGGTCAAGTTGCTGAGCACCGGCAAGACCGACCTGCTCGACAAGTTTGTCTCCATGCGCACGCGCCGCGCCTTCAAGGCCCACCTGGCCTGGGACGCCGAGGCCGGCAAGGTGAACTTCGAGTTCGCGCCGTCAAAATTTCCGCCGCGCAAGCCCGCCGCAAGCAAAACCGGGGCCGCGACGGTCAAGACGCCGTTTGGCAAAACCGTGGCGGTGAAGGCGGCGCCGGCGACGAAAAAGGCGGCGGCCAAGACCGCCGCCGCCAAGGTCGCCAAGCCCAAGGCAGCGCGCAAGACCACCGCCGCCAGCGGCCTCAAGCCCAGCGACGCACTGGCCGCCGTGATTGGCGCCGAGCCGGTGGCGCGCACCCAGGTCATCAAGAAGCTCTGGGACTACATCAAGGCCGAAAACCTGCAGGACGCGGCCAACAAGCGCGCCATCAACGCCGACGCCAAGCTGCTGCCGGTATTCGGCAAGCCGCAGGTGACGATGTTCGAGCTGGCCGGGATCGTGGGCAAGCACCTGAGCTGATGCTGCGGGAGTCTGCGTGCTATGTAATTAATAGCCAACTATGACAGCACTGCATGGGCTACGGGAGTATTTCGTGTATTTCTCGCGGTTTTGGCATCGACAGCGGGGCTGGCGGGTGTCAGGCCTGCCGCAAATGCCAGGCCCGGGGCCGGGTGAAAGCCTGGATGCCGTAGGTCGAGAGCGTCAGGCCAATGCCTGAATCGCCGCAGCCGCTCCAGGGCAGGCGCGGGCTCACGCGGTCGCAGCAGTTCCAGTAGACGCTGCCAGCGTTCAGTTGCGCCAGCAGCGTTCTGGCGCGCGCCTGATCGGGGGTAAAGACACCCGCGGTCAGGCCGTAGCGCGTGTCGTTCATCAGCCTGACGGCTTCCTCGTCGCCAGAGACTTTCTGGATGCCTACGAGGGGGCCGAAGCTCTCCTCACGCATCAGTTCCATGCCGTGGTTGACGTTGGCAAACACCGTGGGCGCGTACCAGTTGCCCGGGCCTGGCAGGCGCTGGCCGCCCGTCAGCAGCGTGGCGCCCCTGGCCTGCGCGTCGGCCACCTGCGCATCGAGCACGGCCAGCTGCGGCGCGCGCGTGATGGCGCCTATGTAGGTGTCGTCAGCCATGGTGTCGCCGACCTTGAAGGCCCTGACCGCGGCAACGAAGGCTGCGACAAAAGCGTCATGGATCTTTTCGTGCACATAGATGCGCTCGACCGAGCAGCAGCTCTGGCCGGTGTTGTACATGGCGCCGTCGGCCAGCGATGCGGCCGCCAGCTGCGGGTCGGCGTCGTCGCAGACGTAGCTCGGGTCCTTGCCGCCGAGCTCCAGCTGCAGCCTGATCAGGCGCGGGCCCATGGCCTGGGCAATCTTGCTGCCCGTGGCATGCGAGCCGGTGAAAAACAGGCCGTCAATGTCCTGAGCCAGCAGGGCCTCGCCCACGGCGGCGCCGCCGATCAGCGGCACGAACACATCGCCGGGCACGCCCGCGCCATGCAGCAGGCGGGCAATCGCCAGGCCCGTCATGGCGGCGTATTCCGACGGCTTGTAGAGCACGGCATTGCCCGTCAGCAGCGCCGGGATGAAGACGTTGCCGCCGACAAACCAGGGGTAGTTCCAGGCCGAGATGTTGGCGACCACGCCGAGCGGCCGGTGCTCGATCTGCTCGGTCATGCCGCCTTCGCTGCAGACCGTCTGCGTGGCGGTGGCGGCCCCGGCTTCGGCCAGGAAGAAATCAATGCGCCCCAGCAGGCCAGTGAGTTCATGGCGCGACATGCTGATGGGCTTGCCGGTTTCAAGCGTCATGATGGCGGCCAATGACTCCAGTTCCGCCACGATGGCGGCGCGAAAGTGCCTGATGCAGGCCTGGCGCCTTGGCAGCGGCAGCGCCGCCCAGGCCGGCTGCGCGGCCCTTGCGCGCCGGCTCTTGGCGGCGACCGAGGCTGCGTCGTCGGCCGGCAGCTCGGTGATCAGGGTGCCGGTGGCGGGGTTAAAGATGGCCAGCCTGCTCATGGTGCAAGCGCCATGGCTTTTGCGGCGGCAACGGCGCTCAGGAAGTCCTTGAGCACCGCGCCGTCGTCAATGGTGTCCGAGCCGGGCTGGTGGAACTCGGGGTGCCACTGCAGCGCGGCGATATAGCTCTTGGCCGGGTCCTTGCGGCGTATCGCCTCGACGATGCCGTCGTTCACGCTGTAGGCCTCGGCGACGAATTCGGGCGCCAGGTCCTTGACGGCCTGGTGGTGGATGCTGTTGACGCGCACCCGTTCCACGCCCGGATAGAGCGCCGAAAGCCGGCTTCCCTGCACGATGTCCACACTGTGGAAATTGAGGTCGTAGGTGTCGGCGTCGCGGTGGAGGAAAGCGTCGGGCACCTGGGTGACTATGTCCTGGTAGAGCGTTCCGCCATAGGCCACGTTGAGCAGCTGCAGGCCGCGGCAGACGCCAAAGACCGGCTTGCCCAGCGCTTCAAAGGCGGCGACCAGCGCCTTGTCGTAGTCGTCGCGCAGGCGGTCGCCCGACCATTTCTCGTCAAGCGGCGCTTCGCCGTAGCTGCCCGGCCAGACGTCGGCGCCGCCGTGCAGCACCAGCCCGTCCAGCCATTGGGCGTAATGCGCATAGGTCACGTCGCCGCGCTGCGTGCTGCCGGTCGGGCAGGGCACCATGACCACCATCGCGCCCGAGGACATCAGCCAGTGCGCAATCGACTGCTCGACGTATTGCAGCGTCTTGCCCGAGAAAAAGGAGCGGGTGGGATCCGCGTGGGAGAAGCAGGCCGACAGGCCAATTTTCAGACGCCGGGCGGCAGGCATAGGGCTTCCTTGAAAAGTTGTTCAAAATCTGCCGCGCTGCAGACACGCGGATTGGTCTGGTGGCAGATGTCGGCCGTGGCGATGGCCACGAGGCGCGGCAGGTGCTCCGCCTTGACGCCGTGGCTTTGCAGCGAGCCGCCCATGCCTATGCTGGCCTTGAGCGACCTGAGCCACGGCACCAAGGCCGCGCCGCCACCGGTCACGCCGCAGACATGGGCCAGCTCATCGAACTTCGCCGGCACGGCCTCGTAATTCCAGGCCAGCACCGTGTCAATCATCAGGGCGTTGGCCATGCCGTGGTGCAGGTCGCAGACGGCGCCCAGGGCGTGCGCGCAGGAATGCACGGCGCCCAGGTCCTTCTGGAAGGCAATCGCGCCCATCATCGAGGCCATCATCATGTCGCTGCGCGCCTGCAGGTTGCCGGGCTCGGTCACGGCGGTGAAAAGAGCGCGCGCCGCGATGCGCGTGCCCTCCAGCGCAATGCCGTCGCACAGCGGGTGGTAGGCCGGCGAGAGGTAGCTCTCGATGTTGTGCGTCAGCGCGTCCATGCCGGTGGCGGCGGTGATGTGCGGCGGCAGGCCAAACGTCAGTTCGGGATCGGCAAACACCGCCTTGGCCAGGATGCTGGGGCTGAATACCACGCGCTTCAAGTGCCTGTCGTCATCGCTCATGACGCTGGTGCCCCCGACTTCCGAGCCGGTGCCCGAGGTGGTGGGCAGGGCGACGAAATACGGCAGCTCGGCCGTGATGGCGCGCACCTTCGGGTGGTCCCAGGCGTATTCCAGGATGTCGCCCTGGTGGGTGGCGGCCAGGCCGACCACCTTGGCCACGTCAAGCGCCGCACCGCCGCCGAAGCCAATCACGCAGTCGGCATCATGCGCTTTATAAGCGGCGCTGCCCGCCATCACCTGGCTGCCGGTCGGGTTGCCGGACACGCCGGCGAACACCGCCACCTCCAGCCCGGCCAGGTGGGTTCTGAACTCGGCCAGCACGGGCAAGGCGGCCAGTGCCCGGTCGGTTACAAGCAGCGGGCGTTTGCAGCCGGCCTGCAGCAGATGGGGCGCCGCCAGCCGGCGCGCCCCGGCGCCAAAATGGATGGTGGTGGGAAAGGAGAAGGTGGTGATGCTCATGAGGATGAAAGTTGCAAAAACATATGCTGTTTGCCATGGCTGACGCCGTTCACCCGAATGGCGTCGGGCTCCACGCCGAAGGATGAAAAACCCGCCCGCGTGTAAAGCGCGCAGGCCGGCCGGTTGCCTTCGGTCACGGTCAGGACGATGAGCTCCACGCCGCAGTGGCGCGCCTCTTGCAGCACGGCAGTCACCAGCGCCCGTCCCAGGCCCAGGCCGGAGAACTCGTCCGCCACATACATGCCAACCAGCGTGGCCTTGTGGCGGTTTTGCAGGCGTATTTCATGGTTCAGGCCAATCATGCCGGCCAGCGCGCCCTCGACAAAAGCGCCCCAGACCTTTTCGTCGGACGAGGCCAGCCGCTTTTCGGGTGTGCCCAAGGGCTGCAGCAGCACCTCTTCATAGGCCGAGGTGAAGGCCTCAGGGTGCTCGCGCAGGCCGCGCAGGCGAAGGCGCTGGTACGTGGCGGCGTCGGCCGGCTGAAGTCGTCTAATGTTCATATTTCAGATGATCTCGAAATAACGTTTCATTTCCCAGTCGGTTACCGCGTCCAGCCACTGCCGCCATTCCCATTCGCGGGTGGCGGCGAAATGGTCGACAAAGGTGTCGCCCAGCCAGTCGCGGGCAATGTCCGATTGCTGAAACCGGCGCGTGGTTTCGATCAGCGTGCGTGGCGCGCGTGCAATGTTTTCGCTCCCCTGGTTGGTGCCGGTGATCGGCGGCGTGGTCAGCTTGAGGCCTTTTTCCACGCCGTCCAGCCCGGCGGCAATCACGGCGGCCATGGCCAGGTAGGGGTTCACGTCGGCGCCCGGGCAGCGCGTCTCAAGCCGCGTCGCCTTGGGGCTGCCGGCAATCACGCGAAAGCTGGCGGTGCGGTTGTCCATGCCCCAGGTCGGCTTGACGGGCGCCCAGAAGCCGTCAACCAGGCGCTTGTAGCTGTTGATGGTGGGCCAGATCAGCGGGCCGAAATCCATCATGCAGGCGACCTGGCCGGCCACGTAGCTTTCAAACAGCGGGCTCATCCTGCGCGGCTGGCCCGCATCGTAAAAAAGATTGTGCTTGCCGTCGGACAGGCTCTGGTGGATGTGGCCGCTGCAGCCGGGCATCTGCGCGTGTGGCTTGGCCATGAAACTGGGCATGATGCCAAAGCGCGCGCCGATTTCCTTCACGCCGGTCTTGAACAGGATGGCCCGGTCGGCCTGCTCCAGCGCCTCGCTAAAGAGTATGGCCACCTCCAGCACGCCGGGGCCGGTTTCGGTGTGCAGCCCTTCAATCGGAATGCCAAAGGCCAGCATGTCGTCCATGATGGCCTTGAGGAACTCGCGGTTTCGGTTCATGCGCAGCAGCGAGTAGCCAAACATGCCTGGCGTCAGCGGCTCGGGGCCTACGCCCTTCTTGGCGGCCCAGCTCTGCGGCGTTTCAAGGAAGTTGAACCACTCGAACTCCATGCCGGTCATGACCGAAAAGCCCAATTTTTCGGCGCGCTGAAGCACGCGCTTGAGCGTCTGGCGCGGGCACACGGCGTGGGCCGAGCCGTCAGCGTTGACAAACTCGCCAAGGAAAAACGGAATACCTTCGTCCCACGGCACATGGCGGGCGGTGTTCGGATCCAGCCTGGCCAGCGCATCGGGGAAACCATGCTGCCAGCCGGTGGCCGAGGTGTTGTCGTAGCAGGCGTCCGTCATGTCCCAGCCCAGCACCACGTCGCAAAAGCCGAAGCCGCCTTCCGGGTAGGGCTCAACCGCGCCAAGAAACTTGTCACGGTGCAGGTACTTGCCGCGCAGCACACCGTCGATGTCGCTCACGGCCACCTTGACCTTGCTGGCCCCTGACTGTCTGAGCGCCTGCACCGCGGGGTGGGAATTGCCGGAAGCTGGGGTGGTCATGCGTGAGCCCTTGCATTGAAGCCTGCAGCGAAAAGCGCCGCACTTTGGCGCGCTGCAGCATCAAAGCCTACACGGAAACGCTTGGCTTGTGTGATTTTGCAAGAGTGTGGCGGTGCATCGTGTGGCCATGCCGCCGCATGCTTCGCTGGACAACGCAATAGTGGCCGGCTGGCCAATAAAAACGCCCCCGGCGCTGCCGGTGCGACCAGTGCGGGTCGCTCGGCAGCTGCCGGGGGCGGAGTCCTGAATAAGGAGGTCTTATTCGCGCATCGGGAAGATCAGCCCTTGCCTTTCCATGGCACGAGCACTTTTTCGAGGTAGCGCATCAGCAGGTCAAAGGCGAATGCGACGACCCCAATGACGACGATACCCATGATGACGATGTCGGTACGCAGAAAGTTCGACGCGTTCAGCACCATCTGCCCCAGACCCACATTGGCTGCCACCATTTCGGCGGCGACCAGTGTGGTCCAGCCGAAACCGATGGCGATGCGCATGCCGATCAGGATGTCGGGCATGGCTGAGGGCAGTACCACATGGCGAATCACCTGCCCGTAGCTGGCTCCCATGGAATAGGCCGCGTTGATCTGCTCCTGCGACGCGCTGCGCATGCCCGAGCGGGCAGCCAGGGCCAGCGGCGCGAAGCAGCTCAGGAAGATCAGCAGCACTTTTGGCAGCTCGTCGATGCCGAACCAGATGATGATCAGCGGCAGGTAGGCCAGGGGCGGCAAGGGCCGGTAGAACTCGATGATGGGATCGAAGATGCCGCGCGCCACCCGGTTCATGCCCATGGCGATCCCGATGGGAATGGCCGTCACGCAGGCCAGCGCAAAGGCCGAGAACACGCGGAACATGCTGGCCGCGAAGTGCTGCCATAGCGGCTTGTCGTTGGTCACACCAGTGGCGTACTCGATGAACTGCTTGAGTACCGCCTGCGGACTGGGCAGGAACAAGGGCTTGACCAGGCCGGTATTGGTCACGATGAACCAGAGCGCGAACAGCACGATCACCGTGACGATGCTGATGGTCACGCTTGAGCCTTCGCCCGGAACCTTGAACCGGCTGGTTTTCAGCGGAGCAGTGCCGGGCGCGGGGATAACATGGGCTGTGGTGGCGTCAGACATGGCTGGCTTCCCGGTGGTGAATGATGGAGAGCACTTCTTCGCGCATGCGGATGAATTCCGGTTCGGACTTCACCCGGCGGGAATCGCCATGCTCAAGGAACTGGTGTGAGAAGGGCACGTCTTCATAGACATGCGAAATACGGCCGGGGCTGGGGCTCATCACGATGAGCCGGGTGGCCAGAAACAGGGCTTCTTCCACGGAGTGGGTGATGAAGAAGACCATCTTGTGGGTGGCCTTCCAGGCCCGCAGAAGAATTTCCTGCACCTGCTCGCGTGTGAAGGCGTCAAGCGCACCCATGGGCTCGTCCATCAGCAGCACGGCCGGGTCATTGGCGAGCGCGCGGGCGATGCCCACGCGCTGCTGCATGCCGCCGGACAGCTCGTAGACGCTGCGGTCAGCGTATTTCTCCAGGCCGACCAGCGCGAGTTTTTCCTCGGCGATACGGCCGCGTTTGTCCTTGTCAACGCCCTGCAGGCGCAGGCCCAGGGCCACGTTGTCACGCACGTTGAGCCAGGGCATGAGGGTGTGCTTCTGGAACACCACGCCGCGATCGGCGCCGGGTCCGGAAATGGGTCGGCCATCCAGCAAAATTTCACCGGTGGAAGGCGGCAGAAAGCCCGCCAGACAGTTCAGCAAAGTGGTCTTGCCGCAACCCGATGCGCCAAGCGCGACCACGAAGTCACCCTCGTTGATCTTCAGGTTGACGGGGGAAAGGGCCTGCAACGTCCCGCCCTTGACGGCGTAGTTGACGGTCAAACCGCGAATATCAAGTGTGGGCATATGAGCCCTCCAGTCAGTGAGAGAAATTAACAACGGAGGTGGGCGACTTGCGGGGTGGCCGCTTTCAACCCACCATCCTTCCTTGTCGTGAGGTCCTGCTTACTTGGCCAGGGCCTTCTGTACGTAGGTGGTTGTTACAAACTCGGCATAGCTGGGCTTGATCTCCTGGATACGACCCTGCTCTTTCAGGAACACTGCGGTACTGGACAGTGCTTTTGCCACGCCGCCGCCCAGCCAGGCGGGCGAAACCTGCTCTTGCATATCCGGGAACCTGTACAGCCCCATTGACGCGGGGACGTCTTTGGCATCCGCCTTGGACCACTTGGCAACTGCCTTGATCTGGGGCGACTCCGCCGTCCACTTCGCGGTGTTGTTGCGGTACTCGGCATCGGCTTTTGCAAGTGCCTTGACCAGCGCCACCATGAATACCTCGTTTTGGGCGGCCCATTTGGCATCCACCACCAAGGCGTCAAACGTGGGAAAACCTTTTTTGCCGATGGTGCCCGAGGTTGCCAGCACCTTGCCGCTGCCCTTGATCTTGCTCAGTACCGGGTCCCAGATGAAAGCCGCATCAATGTCACCGCGCTCCCAAGCAGCGGCAATCTCGGGCGGTCGCATGTTCATCACGTTGACGCTCCGGGGATCCACGCCGTCGAGCTTCATACCCACCATCAACTGGTAATGCGCTGTCGAGACGAAAGGCGTGGCAACCTTCTTGCCTTTCAGGTCTTTCATGCTGTTGATGCCAGTGCCGTTGCGTGCAATCAGCGCCTCGGCATCCGAGATGTCGTCAAGTACCCAGAATACCCGAATGTCCTGACCCTGGCTGACGGCGGCAGTGACCGGACTGGAGCCGGCCTCGCCGATCTGCACATCGCCGGAAGCCATGGCGCGAATCACATCGCCACCACCGCCGAACATGCGCCAGTTGATCTTGTAGCCGGTGGTTTTTTCAAGCTCACCGGATTCCATCACCGTGCGAAGCGGCACCAGCATGTCCTGGTGTGCAAAGGTTACCTCTTTTTTGGTCTGCGCGAAGGCGGCTCCAGCCAGCGTAAGGCTTGCGATCACCAGCCACTTGGGCAGTTTGGATGTCAATGTCATGAATGTCTCCTCGGTTGATAGTAGTAGTTGGTAGTGCGAAACGTCGGCGGCGCTCCGTCGCAATGTGCACTGGCGTAAATGTGCCCCCTCATTCTCTTCGCAGATAGCGCCAGCCCTGCTTTCATGATGGAGCCAGGGCCTAGGAATAACCCTTGTATACGCCGAGTTGGCGGAGGATGCAAGCCCGACCGCAAGGGCTGCCGTGCGCCCTTCAGCTGCGGCGTGCCGGCAGGCTTCTGACGATGCCCCGGGCCTGGGCCAGTTCGGTCACCGCAGCGCTCAGTGCGCTGATGCCAGCGTCGATTTGATCGAGCGCAATGGAGGAGAGGCGCAGGCGGAAAAATGGGCAGGGATACGGAGGGGCGGCGAAGAAAACCTGGCCGGTTTCGATCAGCACGCCATGCCGCTGCGCGGTCAGCGCAAGCTCGTTGCCGTCCAGCCAGGCCGGTCCGTGAACCCAGATCGAGGCCCCGCCGCGCGGCATCCGGTACTCGAAGTCCGCCAGGTGCTTGCTCAAGGACTGCGCCGCCAGCTGGACGCGCTCCTGCATGGCATGGTTGACGCGCCGTGCGTGCGATTCATGGTGACCCAGCGACAGAAACAGTGCATAGGCGTGCTGCAAAAATGCACTGGGGTGACGCACCATGGCGTGGCGCAGCACGCGCAACTCGGCGATAACGGGAGCCGGCGCGACGATATAGCCCAGACGCACGGCGGGTGACAGGCTCTTGGACAGCGAGCCAACATAAATCACGCGCCCGCTGCGGTCCAGGCTCTTGAGGGCCGGCATGGGATTGCCTTCGTAAAGGTTCTCGGCCTCGTAATCGTCCTCGATGACAACGAAGTCCTGCTGCTCGGCCATTTTCAGCAGCTGCTGCCGGCGTTCCAGAGACAGCGTGGAGGTGGTCGGACTCTGGTGCGACGGCGTGACGAAGAGGTAGTCCAGGGCGGGCAGGTCCTCAACGCATGCGCCTTCGCGGTCGACGCTGATCGGGATGCATTTCGGTTCGCGCAGGGAGAAGGTATTGCGCGCGTGCGGGTAACCTGGCTCTTCGAAGCCCAGGCGCGTGTTGCGGTCAAGCAGCAGTTCAGCGAGCAGGTGAAAGGCCTGCTGCGCGCCGACGGTGACCAGAATTTCTTCTTTCAGTGCAAACACGCCGCGTTTGGGTAACAGCCGCAGCCGGATCTGCTCGACCAGATCGGCCACGTCGTCGGTCTCGAAATCGGGCGTCCACTGGGGCAGCTGCGCGCGTGCCAGGCTGCGCACGCAGCATTCGCGGAAATCTTCCACGGGAAACAACTGCGGGTCGTAAGTCCCGTAGATGAAGGGGTAGGGGTATTTGCGCCAGGCTTCGGGTTTGGACAGGGTGGGCAGCTTGCTCAGCGTACGCACCATGCGCGTGGGCCAGTCGGGCGTCAGGTACATGGTCTGCGCGCCGCTCTGAACCGCGTCGGGAAGCAGCTGGCGCGGGACGCTTGAGACAAACATGCCGTGGCGCGGCCTGGCCTCCAGAAAGCCTTCGTCCACCAATTGCTGGTAAGACGCCGAAACCGTGTTCCGGCTCAGCACCAGCATCGTGGCCAGATCACGCGATGAAGGCAGCGCCGCGCCAGGCGCCAGGCGACCACCCAGGATGGCCTGCACGACCACGCAGCGCAGTTGCAACTGCAGCGGGAGCGTCGAGTCCTTCGGCAAATCGAAGATTTGCGTCCAGAGGGTGTTACGGATATCGCTGATATTGCGCATGTCTTTAGAGTTTAAGCGGTCCCCGGGTCGCTGGCCCACTAAAAAGGTACGGTCTGGCTCTATGCGAAAGCGGGCCATTTGCCTAATCTCGGAACCAGGCAGTCAACTGCCAGATCCCAGAAAAAAGACAAAATGACACGCAGATCAAAAAAACAAAGCGAATACCCGCAGGCCATTGGTTTCCTGCATTGCCAACCGGCCCTTTAACCTTTGACCTGATCCAGAAAGCCGCACCATGGACACGCTAACCAAACAATCTGGCAAGCCGCTCGCGGCTTACGACCCCCAATACGATCCGCTGGTGGACCGCAATCCCGGCCGGGGCCGGGATTATGCACCCACTTACTGGGTCGGCACCGCCGGCGCTCCGCCCGAGGACGATGGCCCGATCACCCAGGACGTCGACGCCGACGTGGTGATTGTTGGCTCCGGTTTTACCGGCCTGGCCACGGCGCTGTTCCTGGCGCGCGAACATGGCATCAAGGCCATCGTGCTGGAGGCCAACCAGAGTATCTGGGGCTGCACCAGCCGCAACGGCGGCCAGGGCCAGAACGCCACCGGCCGGCTCTACCGCTCGCAGTGGATAGAGCGCTGGGGCAAGGAAACGGCCATCAAACTCGACGCCGAGGTACGCGAGGGCTACGAGACTTTCAAGAGCCTGGTGGCCGAGGTGTCTTGCGATGCCCAGCCGGGCGGACACCTGTACATTGCGCACCGCGAAAAGAAGATGGACTTCCTGCGCAACGAGGCCAAGGTCATGCGCGATATTTTCGGCTATGACACGCACATGCTCAGCCCCGAGGAGCTCAAGCGCCGCTACGTCGACGATGCCGAGAGCTGCGGCGCCATGCTCGAACCCGACGGCATCGGCGTGCATCCGCTTAAGCTGGCGCATGGCTACCTGCGCATGGCGCGCGCGCTGGGCGTCAAGGTGCATCCGGCCAGCCCTGTCACCGGCATGGAGACGCGCAATGGCGTGCACTACCTCAAGACACCCGGCGGCACGGTGCGCGCGCGCGCCGTGGGCTTTGCCACCGGCGGCTACACGTCCAACGGCCTGCACAAGAGCCTGGATTCCAAGATCATGCCGATCCTGTCGAATTCGCTGGTGACGCGCCCGCTGACGCCGGCCGAGATCGAGGCAACCAGCTTCAAGTCCAATGTTTTCATCACCGACACGCGCACGCTGCGGTTTTACTACCGCAAGCTGCCCGACAACCGGGTGCAGATCGGCAGCCGCAGTTCCATCACCGGCGCCGACGCTATCAACCCGCGCCACATGGCGGTACTGGTCGAGGGGCTGCACCGCAAGTTCCCGGCGCTCAAGGGCATCAAGATTGATTACTCCTGGTGGGGCTGGGTCGACGTGAGCCACGACATGATGCCGCGCATCACGCAGCCTGATCCCAAGGAGACGGTGTTCTACGCACTGGGTTATGGCGGCAATGGCGTGAGCTTCTCGGCCCACGCCGGCCGGCGCATGGCCGAGCGCATCGCGGGCAAGAAGTCCAAGGTGTTCGAGCTGCCGATCTACAACTCGCCGCTGACCTACCCGAACGTGTTCAACGTGGTGTCGTCCCGCGCCTTCTCTCCATTCCGGCGGATTGGCCAGCGCTTTCTCTACCACTGGTACCACATGAACGACGAGAAGCGTTAAAGCTGCCGGCGCCGGTGCCAGGCCGGACGCCCGTTCCATTCGGCCGAATCACGAGGAGTTTCCATGCAACCACGGATTGATGAAGCGCGCCTGTGGGGCGCACTGATGACGCTGGCCGAGATTGGCGCCACTGCCGGCGGCGGTGTCTGCCGGCTGGCGCTCAGCGACGAGGACAAGATCGCCCGTGATTTGTTTGTGCACTGGTGCCGGGAAGCGGGCTGCCGGGTCCGCGTCGATGCGGTGGGCAACATCTTCGCGCGCCGGCCGGGCCGCAACGACGCGCTGGCGCCGGTCATGACCGGCAGCCACCTCGACAGCCAGCCCAACGGCGGCCGTTTTGACGGCGCTTACGGCGTCATGGCGGGCCTGGAAGTGCTGCGCGCGCTCAACGACGCAGGCATCGTTACCGACGCGCCGCTCGAAGTGGTGGTGTGGACCAATGAGGAAGGCACGCGCTTCGCACCGTCGATGATGGGATCGATGGCGTTCGCCGGCCTGCTCGGCGTGGAGCAGGTCTACCGCACGACCGACGCACAGGGCTGCCGTTTCGATGTCGAGCTGGAGCGCATCGGCCATC
>JBKJKI010000046.1:0-13051 GCA_046597475.1 Polaromonas sp.
GCGGCCGCGCACATGCATGAACGCTTACTCAACAACGGTCAAATCGGTTTAGAGCTAAAAAGCCGCACGCAACATCCCTGCTTGAGAGATCGGTGCAAACTCACAGCCCGCCGATTAATATATGTGAATCAACGAAACAAGCACAACACAAGCTCTCGGGCGGATGCGTGGTTATCGAGCGCCGCTCATTCCCACTTCCAGCTCGGTGATATTCGAACACTTCCCCAGTCTTCGACCCACGGCGCCAGCACGGCTACATCCCACTTCGTAGTCTGCACTTTCCATTCGCCCCCTCGCCGTACAAATGTGTCATATGATCTCCCGACCAAGACCCACGCCGCTTCGCCCATGGAAAAGGGCTGCCATACACTCCATTTTCCCTGCGCCTGGGTACGTTTCGTGTTCACGTCAATTATTCCACCGGTAACGAATGTCAATGCAAATGACACTCGCTTCCTACAATTCTCAAGGAACCTTTTATATTCATCAATTCCTTTTGCATTAACAAACTGGCTACAGCTCCAACTGTAATCGTCAATAGCAAAAGGTTTAATATCTCCAACCGACCGGTTTTCATTGACGATTTCATCAACCACCTTGCTTAACTGCAATTTGCATCGTTCAATTGCATTAATATCCTCTAGATTTGCCACTCTCGGCAATACTGATTCCATCTTGTTCGCCTTAGTTTTGTTCTGTATCACAATTTCAGTCTACTTAGATCTCAACTGAAACTACCTGTTCTGATTTAAAACGCGCTCACCATTTTCCCAACCTTCAACGAAGGGGGCAATTGCATAAACCTTTTGACGCCAGGTCTTCCATAGACATTTGTTCTTGCTTACGTAGCAAGTTGCATGATGGGTAAAAAAGCCTACCGCAGCCCGTGATTTAATTACGGGCGTCTCAAAACCGTAAAGCTCAATAGAAGCCGGTTCTTTTGAAGGCCCTGGCGTAATAATAAGATTGGTGTAGTAATGCATAGTAAATACTGCAGAGAGCGCACTGTAAAACGTTTTGATAGCGCCCTTACCCTCAAATCTGGAGGAACCAGATTCGAAAACCCCTTCCTCTACCCAGCCTTCTGCGAGGGCCTCTGCATCATAGGGTCCATCATCACACTGAAGCCCCTTGACATGCACTGCTCTAATTGTTGCACTCACAGCCTCCAAAGCAGCTACTCTTGAATTCAATATATCGGCGAGGTCGGTCATTCGTAAAACTCCGCGCTTGGAAATCGCAAAAACAGGCAGGCAGTGGACATATAGAACCTTTCTGCAAAAAGAGACTTTACATTGGAGATTTGATGATGCCCAGTTGTATGAACTGAGCATACCTATCCGTCAGTCCCCATTGCTCGTGGAGTCGCCCATCTTTCAGTTTGCAGATCATCATGTCAATGACGCTAAACTTTTTACCGGCCTCCCCGCCAAATGGTCCCTTACCAGAATTTGTACCAGTACACATCTGCCGCACAATAACCAGATCAGCGTCTCCAAATACTATTTCCGGCTCTTCATGGTAATCGGGAAATGCCTCTTTAATCGCCTCGATATGTTCCTTCAATCCACGATGCCCAGCGTCCCAGGGGTAAACGGCGATTCCCGTTGGATGGCAAATAAATTCAGGCGTGTAAAACTCAGGAATTCTTGCATACTCAGCATTATTAAAAACCACTTCAATCGAAGCCAATACAATTTCGCAGTTGCGATTCATTTTATTCCCCATAAAAAAGTAAACATCGACGACCAAGCCAAAAACAGTCAATTCCTCTTTTTCTTCAAAATTCCATCCCAAACAGCATATATTGTTCCTCCGACTATTAATCCGAAAATCACAACCACTGCGGCAGCTGCCGTTGTCACATCTACACCGTATTGAATGCCACTAAATATGCGTAGAGGTAGGGTTTGCGTCGCCGCATCGGAATTAAAAAGCGTAATTATGAATTCATCCCAAGAGGTAACAAATGCAAAAGCGCCACCCGCTACTATGGCAGGCGCAACGTTCGGCACAGTTATTTTTATGAACGCCTCCATCGGACTTGCGCCCAAACTTTCGGCGGCCATTTCCAGCCGCCGATCAAACACCTGCAGTCGAGCGACAACATTAATATATACAAAAGGCACGGTTACCAAACTATGGGCTAAAACCAGTCCGAAAATAGTTTCCGTAAGATTGAATTTAGAAAATAAACCGAAAATACCAATTGCAAGGACGATATGAGGCGCAAGCATTGGAAACAATATCAAAATTGCGAACGCTCCTCCGTAGCGAGGACGTCTTCTTACCAAGGCAAAAGCCGCCAAAGTACCCAGTACCACCGAGATTGCTGTCGACCCGATTGCGATCTTTAAGCTTTGCAGGGCAGCTCTCATCCAGGATGAATCATTAAAAAACAGATGAAACCATTTCAATGAAAAACCCTCGGGCGGAAAGGACAAATAGCGGGCAGGATTAATAGAAAACGGAATGATAATTAGAGTAGGAAGCAGCATAAAGGCCACCATAATGCTGGCCCAAATCCAAAGTGCAACCATTGGCCACGCTTGTCGTCTCACGGCTTACCTCCGAATAGCTGGTTCAAATCAAAGAAATAATGATATATCGCAAGAACAAGTAAAGTGAATGCCATCAGCACCCATCCCATCGCCGCAGCCATGCCAAACGCTCCGAGATTCATAACTTCTGTCTGAATGAGCTGAGCGACCATGGTCTCCTGACGTCCGCCCAGCAAAGCCGGTGTTATATAAAAGCCGATGCTTAGCAGAAACGTCAGCATTCCTCCAGCCGTGACGCCAGTCATACTTAGCGGTAGAAACACTCTAATAAATGCGTTGAACGGACGAGCCCCAAGACTTTGGGCTGCGTTAATCAGGCGTGCATCAATACTTCGCATGACACTTACCATGGGTAATACGCAAAATGGAAGCATCACGTTTATCATGCCGATATAAAGCCCTGCGGAGTTATATACGAGCTGCAGAGGCGAATTGATTAGACCGAGGCGCAGCAATGTCTCGTTGACAACACCTTGTTTCGCCAGTATTGCCAGCCAAGCAAACGACCGAATCAGGGCACCTACAAGCAACGGTGTTAGCAAGGCGCCAATTAAAATAAGGCGCGTACGGGGCTTGACGAACGTGATGAGGTACGCCAGCGGATATCCCAACACAATACAGCTGATGGTGACAATTATTCCAACTACAAAGGAATGCCACAGAACACTGAAAAATACTGAGGTGGCGAAAATCTCCACGTAGTTATCAATGGTTGCCCCGTTGTCACCAATAAAGCTGCGGTAAAAAAGCCAAAGTAAAGGGTAAATAAGGACGAAGCCATACAGAAGCGCTATGGGCGTCAATAAGGGCCAAGCACTCTGCCTGAAAGTGCAGCAAACTTGGTTGACGAGGTTATGGAATGAGAAACCCTGAATTCCGTTATATGATGTTTTAATCATTATATTTTGCCTAAATTTCAGCTCCACCTTTTTAGAAAAACGAGTGTTAAGCGTCTCGGTGAGGTCTGTTGCCTCCTAGGCCGCTTGGGTTCACTAAAAGTGACATTAATCATGTCATCAAAATACTGCTATTTCTTATTAAGCTCATCGGCTATGATTTTTCCTCGAAAATCATTACCTGACAAGCCACTGTTGCCAGCGCTTGAAAACTGGTGGCAGATTTTTCGCCCACCAAACTCCATCCAATTTCACTAACAGGGGTTCGTTTTGAGCACTGGTAGGCATGTTTATTTGATGCTTTGGGTCATACTGCTCATCGGCTTTCGGATTATTCCCGCCGTATGCCATGACTTTGCCGATCTTCATTTGCGCTTCGGTATTGGAAAGTGAGTTCAAAAATTTCATAGCATTCGCGCTATTTTTCGCACCTTTCGGCACTACCCAATAGTCAACAAACATCACGCCGTTTTTAAATGTCATATCGATTGGTTGACCATTGGTTTTGGCGTTATATGCACGCCCATTAGGCAATATGCCAATACTTGCCTCCCCCGAAGCTAGCAGTTGTACCCCCTGCTCGTTGGTCGTGTAAAAAATCGTGTCCTTTTTGATCGTATCGAGCTTTGCGAATGCCCGATCGACGTCTAGCGGGTACAGCTTCTCGGGAGCGACCCCGTCAGCCATGAGAGCAATCTCCAACACGCCATAAGGCGTTGTGGTGCGAATCGCTCGCTTGCCGGGGTATTTCTTTAAATCGAACAAAGCGGTGGCGGCATCAACATTACTAAGCTGCTTCGTATTCCACCCGATGACGCTCGCTGAATACATCGCTGCGACACGATATTTGTCTGTCGACCCTGCGCGCAGTCCTTCTGCCTTGACGACCGAGTAATTAATTGGCTCTAGCAGTCCGTCCTGCGCCGCTATCGCACTATCGATGGGGGCAAGATAAACAACATCCCATTTGACATTTTTCGCTTGCACTTGAGCTTTAACCGGACCCAGCGTAGTATCCTGGGTGTCGCCTGTTACAATAATTCCTGAAGATTTCTCGAACGGGAGCACGTAAGCCTCTTTTATAGTTGCTCCGAGACTTCCGCCGTTATCTGCAATTACCAGCTTTTCGCTTTGTGCATAAGAGGCCGGCGCTATTAAAGATATTGCAAAGAAGATAGAACTCGAAAAAGTTGAATGTCGCATCATATATATTTAATTGAGTAGGTTGAAATGCAAATTTTGTGCGTGATCACTTTTTTTATTGCGACTCCTCCTTAATATTGACGACGATAAAATCAGCGGGGTCTATTCTAAAATTGAGCTTCTCACGATTAGTACTTTCAACCTTGTCGGTGCGCGCCACAAGGTCCATACCATTGCACGATAAAACAGCTCTGGTATTAGGCCCACTATAAGCTCGGGTAATGACCTGAGCGGCATACGTGTTGGTCGATGGATGTGCGTCAGTGGGCTCAACGACAATGATCCGCTCAGGTCTAACAGAACAAGTTACACGGGCACCTGTTGGCAGGATGAAGCCAGTTTGGAAGATCAAATCGTTATCAAGTTTTACGACAGAACCTATATCGGTCTGTGCTTGAATTGTTCCTTCTAGCAGATTAGTTTCTCCAACAAAGTTCGCGATAAATTTGTCAGCGGGCGATTTATATATTTCTATCGGCGTGCCAATTTGCACTACGTGGCCGTTATTCATTACCACGATTCGGTCAGACATCGTTAACGCTTCTTCCTGATCGTGGGTGACAGCGAGAACCGTTACACCTAGTGCTTTCTGAATTCGCTTGATCTCAAATTGCATCGTCTGACGAAGCTGGCGATCTAGAGCGCCGAGAGGCTCGTCCATAAGAAGTATGGTCGGTGAAAAAACGGTAGCGCGCGCTAGAGCAACGCGTTGTTGCTGTCCTCCACTGAGCTGATTGGGATACCGGCTAGCGTACGGACCCAGTTGGACCAGCTCGAGGGATTGCTTAACCGCCGCATCAATTGCACGGGGTTCCCACTTACGCATTTTTAATGGGAAGGCAATATTTTCATAAATCGTTAGATGTGGGAAGAGGGCGTAATTTTGAAAAACTATGCCAATGTCGCGCTTGTGCGGCGGCAGATCTCGAACAGATTTTTCATTGATAAAAATATCGCCAGACGTAACGTTTTCGAAGCCGGCTATCATCATCAAGGCAGACGTTTTACCCGAGCCACTGGGTCCTAAAACGGTAATAAATTCACCTGGACTGACATCCAGCGTCATATTTTCAACTGCATATGGCCCAGGCCCGTAACGCTTTGCGACGGACTTAAGAGTAACGCGTGAACCGAGACAGGTAGCACGGGCGACACCGCTCTGTTCGGATACATAATCGATGGATTTGGGCATAGACACTGGAGTTAGTAAAAAAATTGGAACTTAATTGCAGCTAAGCCGCTGTAAAAGAATAGGCTGAAATTCTTGGTTGCATATTTCACTCTTCAGTAAGTGTTGGCAAAGCTTAACGTTGTTTTTTCGCTGCGCGCCAACTGCGGGCCATCGCAGTGCGATCGATTTAGTCGACCGCAAAATTTCCGAAGGGGCCGGCGTAGTCAGACCCAATCTCGATAATTGGTCCGTATTAAGTACTGGTCTGAAAAGAGTGACTTAGTTGGATGCATTTGCCGACTGTATGTGGGCTCAGCCATCTTGTATAGGAGTGAAGTACGAACATACTGTTCGTATGTATGAACAATCCGTCGCGATCGTGAGTCTTTTGTTACGGGGAAAGTGCTAGGGATCATGTTCAAAACTCCGCACGAACCCCGATGGTTTGAGAATTAAGTTTGACAAACAATAGCGGCATGAAACAACAAGACCTTGGTCTGAACATGAGCACGCGGCGCACCCGAAAAGCAGTGCTGCTCGATGAGATGGGGCAGGTGATGCCATGGGCTGAGCTGGTGGCGCTAATAGCGGCGCATGCACCTGTGGCCAAGACCGGACGCCCGCCCTTTGATTTGGAGATGATGTTGCGCATCCACTGCCTGCAGCAATGGTTTGGACTGTCGGATTTGGGGGCTGAAGAAGCTTTGTTCGAGATGTCCATCTACCGCGACTTCTGTGGCCTCAGCGGCACGCACCGAATCCCCGACCGGGTGAGCGTCTTGCGCTTTCGCCACTTGCTGCAAGAGCATGACTTGAGCCCGCGCATTCTGCAAATCATCAACGACAAGCTCAGCACTCAAGGCCTCATGCTCAAGACCGGCACCGTGGTCGATGCCACCTTGATCGCAGCACCCAGCTCCACCAAAAACAAGGGCGGCAAGCGAGACCCTGAAATGCACCAGGCCAAAAAGGGCAACCAATGGCATTTTGGAATGAAAGTCCACATTGGGGTGGACGCTGAATCGGGCCTGGTGCACACCGTCATCGGCACTGCGGCCAACGTCAACGATGTAACCCAGGGCCACAGCCTGCTGCACGGCGAGGAAACCATCGTCTTTGCTGACGCCGGGTATCAAGGCGCCACCAAACGAGCAGAAGCCACGGGCGTGGCTTGGCACGTAGCCATTCGCCCTGGCAAGCGCAGACAGCAAAAGCGTACGCCCTGGGGCCAACTCACTGAGCAAGCCGAGAAACTCAAGGCCAGCATCCGTGCCAAGGTAGAGCATCCATTTCGGGTGATCAAACGCCAGTTCGGCCACACCAAAGTGCGTTATCGGGGACTGAAGAAGAACACGGCGCAGCTGATCACGCTTTTTGCCCTGTCCAACATCTGGATGGCCAGACGGGTGCTTATGCAAAGGGCGCAGGCATGAGTGCGTCTGCAAACAGCCAAAGGGCTGGAAATTGGGTGAAAACACCCCGACGCAGCCTGTGAACGGCGCCATTGGCGCTGGCGTTTGATGAGACGGAACATGTCCCTCTATGCCAGTTTCTTAAACTGAGTTTTAGACATGATCCCTAGTTTTACTGTGTTATAAATCAAGGCATTATCCACGCATCTTCAAGTGAAAGGTGAGCCTTCATGGACGAACTGCAAGAGTTTGATCGATACATGGCCCATCTAAGCGAAGGCTTGGGCCATGCGGACCGGCACGCTGGATTGCGTGGGTACTGACTGAGCCTTGAAACAGGCTCGATGAAGACCTTCGAGCCGGCTCAGAAGCTATACGAGAGCTTCGGCTTTGCCTATTGTTCGCCGTTCGCTGACTACATCGAAGATCCCCATAGTGTCTTCATGACCAAGACACTATGAGGTGCCACGCTGACCGGAAGGGGCGCGTCAGTTTGCGCGCTCCCATCGGCAAGTTACGGTGGCTAGGCCTGCACCGCTACGGTCAGTGTTTCTCCCACAGCAAAGGGATTCAGGCGGCCGCGCGCTCTGCCGGGTGCGCGGCATAGGCGTTGCCAAAGCGGTTGGCCAGAAAGTCCGCCAGCGCAATGTCTTCCTGGCGCACGAAGCCGCTTGTCGGCAGGCGTCCTGTCGCCAGCAGGTCCAGCGCGGTGCAGATGCCGGCGGCCGTGGTGATCTGGATGGCGCTGCGCAGCGCACCGCCGACCACCTGGCTGTAGACCTTGTGCGCATAGGTTTCCTGCATCAGCCGGCCCTCGCGCAAGCCGCTGACGGTCACGAACACGATCACCACGTCCTGCAGGGTGGTGGGCAGGGCGTTTTCCAGGATGTCCTTGAGCACATGGCGGCGCTCGCGCAGGCGCAGGTCGTTGAGCAGAGCCTTCATGATGGCCGCGTGGCCGGGGTAGCGAATGGTCTTGTAGTTGAGGTGGCGCACCCGGCCGGCCAGTGTTTCGCACAGCGTGCCCAGGCCGCCCGAAGTGTTGAAGGCCTCGTAGGTCACGCCGTCGAGTGAGAACTCCTCGTGCTCGGCCAGCGGCGGCACCTGGTGCAGCACGCCATCGACGATGGCCTCGCAGGGTTCGCAGTATTCATTGATGACGCCGTCGGTGCTCCAGGTTAGGTTGTAGTTCAGCGCATTCGACGGGAACTGCGGCAGCGCGCCGACGCGCATGCGCACGCTGTGCAGGCTGTCAAAACTGCGGCACAGGTCGGCCGCGACGATGGAGACAAAACCAGGCGCCAGGCCGCATTGCGGGATCAGCGCAGACTGGGCGGTTTGGGCCAGTTCCCTGACACGCCGGGTGCTGGCCACATCCTCGGTCAGGTCCAGGTAGTGCACTTTCTGGCTGACTGCGGCTTCGGCAATGGCGGTCGTGAGCTGAAAGGGCGCCGCGCTGAGCACCGCGAACTGCCCAGCAAGCGCCGCGGCCAGGGCATTCGGGTCAGTGACATCAAGTGCCTGCACCTGTACCCTGGCACCGGTCTTGATGCCAGAGAGCGCTGTCTGGGACGAGTCAGCCACGGTCAGCAGGTAGTCCTGGCTCGAGTCAAGCAGGGCCGCGATGGTGGAGCCGATTTTTCCGGCGCCTATAAGCAAAATTTTCTTCATGAGGACTCCATGGTGTGCGCGCTACGAAAGTCCTAGCGTCTGACTTGATTGTGGAGGGGGAGAATGCCAGTTAGTAGTGTCAATTCATGCAAATCGACGGCATAATTTAGACAAATCGTAATAGCTAACACTGCATTTCGCATGAATCTTGACGCCATAGACCACGCCCTGCTGAACGAACTGCGCGAAAACGCCCGCATCCCCGTGGCCTTGCTGGCGCGAAAAGTCGGCCTGTCGCGCACGGCGGTGCAGGCCCGCATGGCGCGACTTGAGCGGGACAAGGTGATCGCTGGCTATGGCGTGCGCAGCGGCGAGGCTTACGAGCAGTCGCAGGTAGCGGCCCATGTCATGCTCACCGTCGGTCCCAAGCGTGCGGGCCTGGTCGAAGTGGCGTTGCGCAAGATCCCCGAGGTGCGATCACTGCTGTCGGTCAGCGGCACGTTTGACATGATCGCCATCGTGCAGGCCGGCTCGATCGAAGGGCTGGATGCGCTGATTGACAGCATAGGCCTGCTTGATGGCGTGGAGCGCACCAACACCTCGGTGGTGCTGTCCACCCGAATCCAGCGCTGAAAGAGTGTGTTTGCCGGGACTCGAATGCGACAATGAGCAGTAGGGAGTTTCGGATTCTTCACATTCCGGAACTTTTCTGAACGAGTCATCTCCATGGATTTACACTGCAATCCCACTGTCCGCCGCGCCTGCCGATCACTCTCCATGAACTGGAAATGCCACAACCGTCTCGCCACAGTGCTGTTTGCGCTGGCAAGCCTGCTGTTCATGCAGTTCGCGGTCGCTGCTTATGCGTGCCCGGTGGGTACCGGGGCGGCATTGAAGTCTGCACAAATGGCCGCCATGGTGCAGTCCGGCATGCCTTGTGCCGAGTCCATGAGCCTCAGCGTGGACGATGAGCAACCCAACCTGTGCCAGGCACATTGCCAGACTGGGCAGCAAACCGCCGACAAGTACGAACTGTCCGCGCCGGTGGCCATCGGTGCCCTGCCTGCTGACTTCACATTGCCGGTCACCGCCCCGGTATTTTTGGGCGCGCCACTGCAGGCGCCTCACTTGAAGCGCACGACGGCGCCGCCGGTGGCCATCAGGAACTGCTGCTTCCGACTCTAAGCTCCCACGCGACTTTGCTCCTGTCCAATGCATCTCAGATGCATCGACAGGCCCTTATCCGTGCTCTGGAGGTTTTATGTCTATTTCATTTCCGGTTTACCGGGCAACCGTTGCCGCCCTGATCGTTGCCATGGGGGCATCCTTATCATGGGCGGCTGATCCTTTGACCCTTGTGGAGGCGCAGCGCATTGCGGTGGGCCATTCCCAGCAACTGCTTGCCCAGGACGCGCTCACCACCGCCGCCCGCGAGCAAGCCGTGGCTGCCGGCCAGTTGCCCGACCCCGTGCTCAAGCTTGGCATTGACAACCTGCCGGCCGACGGCCCGGACCGTGGCAGCGTGACGCGTGACTTCATGACCATGCGCCGCATTGGCGTCATGCAGGAGTTCACGCGTTCGGACAAACGCCAGTTGCGAGCGGAGCGCTTCGAGCAGGAGGCGCAAAAATCCCTGGCGGAAAAGACCGCCCTCATTGCATTCACGCAGCGCGACGCTGCGCTTGCCTGGCTCGACCGCTACTACGCCGAAGCAATGGCATCCGTAATTGTCGAACAAAGCAAAGAGGTCAAGCTCGAGATCCTCGCCGCCGAAAGCGCCTACCGCGCAGGGCGGGGCAGCCAGGCTGATGTATTCGCGGCCCACGGCGTTCTGGCCGGACTCGACGACCGGACAAGCGAATTCAATCGCCGCATCGCCACCACGAAGATCGGTCTGGCGCGCTGGATTGGGGATGGGGCCGAAGCGCCGCTGGAGGGCAAGCCCGCCATCGACTCCGTCCGCCTGGACACCGGCGCGCTCGACCAGGAGCTCGGCCATCACCCGCAAATTGCCATCCTCTCGCGCCAGATCGACGTGGCGTCCACGGAAGCCAGGATCGCCCAGGCGAACAAGAAAGCGGACTGGAGCGTTGAGCTGAGTTACAGCCAGCGCGGGTCGTCCTACTCGAACATGGTGTCGATTGGCGTGTCCGTCCCGTTGCAGTGGGATCAGAAAAAACGCCAGGACCGCGAACTGGGGTCGCGGCTGGCGATGGTCGAACAGGTCAGGGCGCAGCGCGACGACATGCTTCGCGCCCACGTCGCCGAAGTGCGTTCGATGGTCAAGGAATGGGAGAACGGTCGCGAACGCCTGGCTCGCTACCAGAAGGAGCTCATTCCGCTTTCAGGCGAACGTACCCGCGCGGCGCTTGCCGCCTACCGGGGAGGGAAATCGAACCTGACCGAGTTGCTTTTGGCAAGGCGCAGTGAGATCGATTTGCGCCTGCAGTCGCTGCAACTCGAAATGGAAACCGCGCGCCTCTGGGCGCAACTCAATTACCTTTTCCCCGAGGAGACCGACCCGCGCCATATAAACCCTCCTTCCGCTGCCTTGCCGGCCGGGAATTCGAAATGAAGACCAGGAAGCTCTACCTCGCATTGGCCGCCGCAGGTCTGCTCGGTGTACTCGGTTATGGCCTGTACCGGGCCGGCATGTCCCAAGGCATGAAGATGGCAGATCCGGTTTCGGCCGGCACGGCGCCGGTTGGTGATCGCCCGCAACCGGGCGCCAGCGTCACGGCCACGGACAAAAAGGTCCTCTACTGGCACGATCCGATGGTGCCGCAGCAGAAGTTCGACAAGCCCGGCAAGTCGCCCTTCATGGACATGCAATTGGTTCCCGTCTACGCCGACGGCGAAGGCGACGAAGGTACGGTCAGGATCAGTCCGCGGGTACAGCAAAATCTCGGCGTGCGCACTGCAGAAGTAACACTCGGCAAGCTCACACAAGTGGTTGAGGCGGTGGGCAGCGTCGCCTACAACGAGCGCGACGTGGCGGTGGTGCAAGCGCGCAGCAACGGCTTCCTGGAAAAACTTTTCGTACGCGCGCCACTCGACCCGGTGCGAAAAGGACAGGCTCTCGCCGAAATATATGTCCCCGATTGGGTCGCAGCGCAGGAAGAGTATCTCTCCGCAAAACGCATCGCCGCCACCGGCCTGGGTGATCTGATGGAAAGTTTGCAGGAAGGGGCGCGGCAACGCATGCGCCTGGCTGGCATGGCGGAGGAGCAGATTCGCCTGGTCGAATCCACCGGCACTGTCCATGCGCGCGTGACCGTGAATGCCCCGATCAGTGGTGTCGTCACCGAACTCGGTGCGCGCGAAGGCATGACCATCATGGCGGGCGCGACACTGTTCCGCATCAACGGATTGAACACGGTCTGGATCAATGCAGAGGTTCCCGAAAATATCGCCGCACAGGTGCGTCCCGGCAACAGGGTGGAGGCACGTACCCCCGCGCTGCCCGGCACCACGTTCAAGGGCCGGGTGAACGCCATTCTGCCGGAAGTCGTTATGGCGACCCGCACGCTCAAGGTTCGCATCGAGGTAGCCAATGCCAGCGGCCAATTGCTTCCCGGCATGTTTGCCACGATCAACTTTGCACCGGCAGCGAAAAAGGAAACGTTGCAGGTGCCGACGGAAGCGGTGATCCAGACCGGCAAGCGCATTGTCGTGATGGTGGCAGAGGGCGAAGGCCGGTTTGTCCCCGTCGATGTAGAGGTGGGCGTCGAGACAAACGGACAGACCGAAATCCGCAAGGGGCTCAAAGCGGGCCAGAAAGTGGTCGTCTCCGGCCAGTTCCTGATCGATTCCGAAGCAAGCCTCAAGGGCACGACAACGCGCATGGCCGATATGCCGGCGTCGAAGGAAGCGATGGCTGACGCGCCGACGCATCGTGGCGAAGGCAAAGTCGAAAGCATCGACAAGGACCAAATCACCCTCTCGCACGGTCCGATTCCTTCGCTGCAATGGGGGCCGATGACGATGGGCTTCAACCTGCCCGCGCAGGGACTTCCCGGGAATATTGCGATTGGCGATAGGGTCACGTTCGAAATTCGTGAAACCGGAGGCGGCCTGTTCGAGATTGTCCGGATCTCCCCGACTGCGCCCGCACTCGCACCCGCCGGTCCCATGCAATCTGATGCGAAAAAAGGCGGAGTGGACGATATGAAGGCGCCGAAGAAATGATCGCCAAAC
>JBKJKI010000136.1:0-5613 GCA_046597475.1 Polaromonas sp.
GTCAAGCTGCTGTCGATTGGCGAGCAGCAACGCCTGGCCTTTGCCCGCGTGTTGCTGACCCGCCCACGCTTTGCCATACTGGATGAAGCCACCAGCGCGCTGGATATGGCCAACGAGCAGCGCCTTTACCGGCAGCTGATGGCCACCCGCACGACGCCGGTCAGCGTTGGTCACCGCGCGACCATCCTCAAATTTCACCATCAGGTCCTCGAACTGAGCGGCGAGGGCCACTGGAAAACGCAGCCAGCAAAGGACTATAGTTTCAACGCCTAGCAGGCAGAACCGGAGCGCGAGCGAGGCCGGGATTGCCAGACCCGTTTTTCACTCAAGGGGAGACATGGCCATGAACAGTGACGAACTCAAATCGGTGGCCCGCGCCATCGTCGCAGGGCAAAAAGGGGTGCTGGCGGCGGACGAAAGCGGGCCGACGATCAAGAAGCGCTTTGACGCCATCAAGGTCGAGTCCACCGAGGAAAATCGCCGGCGCTACCGGGAACTGCTGTTCACCACCGAGGGCATAGTGTCCACTATCGGCGGCGTCATCCTGTATGACGAAACCCTGCGCCAATCCACGCGTGAGGGCGTGCCTTTTACCGCGCTGCTGTCGGATCGCGGCATCTTTCCCGGCATCAAGGTGGATCAAGGCTCGAAGGCGCTGGCCCTGCATGCCGGCGAGAAGATCACCGAAGGCCTGGACGGCTTGCGCGAACGCCTGGCCGAATATGGCCAGCTGGGCGCAAAGTTCGCCAAGTGGCGCGCCGTCATTGAAATCGACGAGCGCGACATTCCGAGCCGCCACGGCATTCAGGCCAACGCTCACGCCTTGGCGCGCTATGCCGCACTCTGCCAGGAGGCGGCCATCGTGCCCATCGTTGAGCCGGAAGTGCTGATGGACGGCGCGCACGACATCGCGCGCTGCGAAGCGGTGAGCTCGCAAGTGCTGCAGGCCGTGTTCGCGGAGCTTGACGCCCACGGCGTGCTGCTCGAAGGCATGCTACTCAAGCCCAATATGGTGATCGCCGGCATGAAGTGCGCGCAGCAGGCCGGCGTGCAGCAGGTGGCCGAGGCCACGCTGCGCTGCCTGGGGCGCCATGTACCGGCGGCCGTTCCCGGCATCGTGTTTCTGTCGGGCGGCCAAAGCGCCGAAGCTGCGACCGATCACCTGAACGCGATGAATGCCATGGGGCCGCATCCGTGGCAGCTCAGCTTTTCCTACGGACGGGCGCTGCAGGCGCCGGTGCTGGCCGCCTGGAAGGGACAGGAAAGCAATGCAGCAGCCGCGCAAAAAGCGTTTGCCAACCGTTGCCGGCTCAATGGTTTGGCGCACGTCGGCCAGTATGACCGGACGATGGAGCCGCAGGCCTGATCAATCCGGGCGCAACACCCTGGCGACAGGGTTGGTGCGCAGCCGGAATGCGTCGGGCATGCCCGAGCCCAGCAGCGGGCGCAGGTAGAGCCGGAAGGCGTCGGTCACATCGGTGCCGCTGGCGCTGATGAACTCGTCTTCCATCACGCGCGTTTTTCCGGCCACGGCGTCGAGTGGCAGCAACTCGTAGTCAACCGAATAAAAACCGGTGCGCTTGATGGCGACCGAGCCATCGCGTGACCCCCACATGGCGAACTGCACGGCCTTCTCGCCCACCTCGCGGGCTTCGCGCTGGTCAACGTCGGAGACACAGCCAATGAAAGAACGCTGCAGATAGCCCAGCGTATCGCCGCGTACCCGCTTGATGCCCAGCTGGCTCCTGATCTGCTCGCACAGCAGATCGGCCAGCGCGCCGCTGCCGGAAAGCTGCACGTTGCCGTGAGCGTCGTGCTCCATATTTTTGGCGAGCGCCGTGGCAATCAGCTCGCCCGCGGCGTCGTGTATGCCCTCGGACACCGCCACCACGCAGCGCCCAAGCCGGTCATGAATGGCTTTGACATCGGCCAGAAAGTCGGCCATCACAAAGTTGCGCTCGGGGAGATAAATCAGGTGCGGGCCGTCGTCCGCAAACTTCTTGCCCAGCGCGGAAGCAGCGGTCAAAAAGCCGGCATGGCGCCCCATCACGACGGCGACATAAACGCCCGGCAGGGCCGCGTTGTCCAGGTTGGCGCCGGCAAACGCCTGCGCCACGAAGCGCGCTGCCGAGGGAAAGCCAGGCGTATGGTCGTTGCCGACCAGGTCGTTGTCTATGGTCTTGGGAATATGCACGCAGCGCAGCGGATAGCCGGCCTTGAGCGCTTCAGCGCTGACGATGCTGACGGTATCGGAAGAGTCGTTTCCGCCAATATAGAAAAAGTGGCCAATCTCGTGCGCCTGCAGCACCCTGAATATTTCCTGGCAATACTTGGCGTCAGGCTTGTCACGCGTGGATCCCAGCGCGGAGGACGGCGTGTTGGCGACCATTTCCAGGTTGTGGCTGGTTTCCTGGGTCAAGTGCACGAGGTCTTCATTGATGATGCCGCGCACCCCGTGCCGCGCGCCGTAGACATGCTCTATGCCGCGAAAGCGCCGGGCTTCGAGCACCACCCCCACCAGCGACTGATTGATCACGGCGGTGGGGCCGCCGCCCTGCGCCACAAGAATTTTTCCGGATGCCATGGGGTGTCCTGAAGGTTCGTTGCTGTTGCCGTGAAATGATCGTAGCACCGAGCCGGCCGGTGCTGTCCATGATTTTCGTCCCGGCCCATCGCTTGCACGCTGCGACGCACAATCTGTCAAAGATATTTCTTGCCCACGCTCTAACCCATTAAGCCCATGGAACGAATAGTAGAAACAGACGGCCGGCGCCCGGCTTGCACCAGCTGCCTGCGCCCGCAAAGCGCCTGCATTTGCCGGTGGATCAGGCTGACCGCGCACCAGGCGGAGGTGCTGATCCTGCAACACCCGCTGGAAGTGGCCCATACCAAGGGCAGCGCGCGCCTGCTGCATCTGAGCCTGGCGCGCAGCCGGCTGGTGACGGGTGAAGTGTTTGCCGAGCCAGACCTTCAGGCGCTGCTGACCGGGGCGTTCAATCCCGAGCTCGGGGCCCCACCCCGGCAGGCCGTCCTGCTCTACCCCGATCTGCCGCAAGACCGGGCGCTCGGCCTGCCCGCCCCGCCCGCGCTGGAGCCCGCCTATTTGCAAGACCCGTCCCGGCTGCGCCTGGTGGTGCTCGACGGCACCTGGCGCAAGAGCCGGCGGATGCTGCACGCCAACCCCTTGCTGCAGCAGCTGCCCCGACTGCCGCTGCAAGACCTGCCGGCGTCGCACTACCTGATCCGCAAGGCGCGCCGGCCCGATCAGCTGTCCACGCTGGAAGCGACTTGCGCCGCGCTGGCGCAGCTGGAGGCCGGCATTGAAAAGTTTCAGCCCTTGTTGACGGCGTTTGACGGCTTTGTGGCGCAGCAGCTGGGATATAGGGCGACGTAGTGTGGATGCTGGATTGCGTAGATGAACGTCGGCTTGGCAGCGAAAGCCGGCACTGGCCACTGTCGGCTTTGGGGGTAAGCGCCTACAGCGGCACCGCGTCTGCGCTGATCGTCGGTGAAGTCAGAACAGCGGATAACCATTCTTCAGACCAGCCGACACGTTGTCGATTGGCTGTACTTGAAGGAGATTCAAAATGAATGACAACCACGTTATTTCTTCGGACAAGGTCGAAGGCAGCTCGGTCTACAACGTCAACGGTGACAAGCTCGGGTCCATCGATGACCTGATGATCGACAAGCTTTCCGGCCAGGTTCGCTACGCGGTGCTGGAGTTCGGCGGCTTTCTGGGAATGGGCACGGATCGCTATCCGCTTCCCTGGAGCATGCTGAAGTACGACACCAAGTTTGATGGCTATGTCGTGCCGGTGGACAAGTCTCAACTCGAAAATGCACCGCGCTACTCGCCAAATGAAACACCGGAGTACTCTGGCGAATACGGACGTAGGGTGTATGACCACTACGGCGTTAACTGGATGTAATCCTTGAAGGCTTGCGGCATGCCATAGGGGTGTCATGCTGCTCGGCCTGTGCCAGCCGGAAACAAAGCGGCTACCAAAAAAACCTGAAAAACGCGTCCAGATAGAGAGTGCATGTCAAGCTGAGGGGCATGACCAATGGGCCCTTTTTCTGCTATCGCACGGACCTTTCCCAAGCTGGAAACTACGACCCAAACCTGAAAAAAATCTTATGCATATCGTCACCACCGGCGACAAAACAAAACTCTTTGTTAAAGGCTGAGGATCTGGCTGGCCCTTGCCAGCAGCCTCCCGGGACGATCAGGCCTTGGCAATTGGAGAAGCAGGCTACCGACCATTGCTTACGACATACGTGGCTTTGGGCGCCCATCTCAGCCTTGGAATGGTTGTGAACATGACACCTTGGCCGATGATCTGGCCGCAGTGATTGAGCAGACCGGGTTGCGTGATGCCATCTTGTGGGGTTCTCGATGAGCGGAGGTGATGTTGCCCGTTATATGTCTCGCCAAGGCGGCAAAGCGGTGCTTCCCTCCTGCCGTGCGGTGGTGCAAGGTTATTCGGCTTTGTTTCGTGAGACGACTGCCTCTTGGGCGTGTTGGACGTCATCTCTTTCGAGGTTGGAAGTCTGCTCGCGGCAGTAGGCAAACAAGTCATCAAGCTCGCTTGACTTGTCGAAGACCGCGTCGGCTCCAAGCTCAAGAGCCCGTCGGCGAATTTCAGGGGTGGCATAGTTGGTCAATACGACGACCTTCTGATACCACTCACGATTGCGGCAGCCTGCCAATATGCCCAGACCGCTGCCTTCTTTTAAAAACAGGTCCACGATGGCCAAATGCCATGCACCATCGTGGAAGTCGAGCCAGCGGCTGGCTTCGGCCTGGGTCGCGGAATGGGCTGTGACTTTGACATCGGCGATCTCCCGAAGCGATTCGATCAAGTTTTCAAGGATGGTCGCGTTGTCTTCAGCCAAGTAAGTAATGAGTGTTTTCATGGATCAAGTGGGCGTTATTGGACTGGCTGATTGCAAGCCATCAAGTCGAGCCTCATCGGCCCACTTAAAAAAGACCTTGCGAGGCGGCGCGCCGGTATTTCTTTTCTAGAGCAGTGATGGATACGTATTTCCTCAGTTCCTGTCCGAGCCCGTTAGCCTTTGAGAATGCCATCCCCCCAATCAAGGCAGCGTCAAGTTCTTCTCTTGCATCCCCGCGCCATTGCAGATAGTCCTCGACCGTGGGAGCCAGACCTTGGCCCTCTTCGAGTGCGATCAGTGTTTCGGCCCAGACTTCATAGGAAAGCAAGTGATTTTTTGCCTCCTCATGCTCGGCTTTTATCGCTGACTTCAGATGGTCAAGAGCGGTGGATTCAGACATAGATAGATAAATAGCGTCTTGCGACGCCCAATTGGGAGTAAGGAAAAATCCCTTCAAATGCAAGTCAGGTCCATGCAACGAGTGTGCACGCAGCGACCCCCAACAACCGTGCGCCAGCGCACATAGAGGAAATAGGGAGGTGTCAGGCGGCGAACTGCCTTGGTGGTAAACGACGACGGGTCGGGCGATCCCGTATGCAATCACCGAATGTATCGGCGATTAACCTGGAATGACGTCGTGGAGTCAATCGGCACGAGGGCGAGCAACTCACCGCTTCGTAGAAGTAGTGCGCCGTGTGTGGTTTGGCCGTTCAT
>JBKJKI010000260.1:0-5714 GCA_046597475.1 Polaromonas sp.
GGTGTTTCCGCCCACGCCCGGGCTGGACAGCCTGGCCAAGTCCTTCGAGCCGGCGGACATCGAGCGCCACTGGGGCCCGCTGTGGGAGCAAAGCGGCCAGTACGAGCCGACGCTGGATGCCAGCAAGCCATCGTTCTCCATCCAGCTGCCGCCGCCCAATGTGACCGGCACGCTGCACATGGGCCACGCCTTCAACCAGACCATCATGGACTCGCTGGCGCGCTACCACCGCATGCGCGGGGACAACACGCTGTGGCTGCCCGGCACCGACCACGCCGGCATCGCCACGCAGATCGTAGTGGAGCGCAAGCTCCAGGGTGAAGGCAAAACCCGCCACGACCTGGGCCGCAAGAACTTCGTATCAAAAATCTGGGAATGGAAGGAAGAGTCCGGCTCGACCATCACGCGCCAGATGCGCCGCATGGGCGACTCGGTGTCGTGGAAGCACGAGTACTTCACCATGGACCCGAAGATGTCCAGGGTCGTCACCTCGACCTTTGTGCAGCTCTACGAGCAGGGACTGATCTACCGCGGCAAGCGGCTGGTCAACTGGGACCCGGTGCTGAAATCCGCCGTGTCCGATCTCGAAGTCGAAAGCGAGGAAGAAGACGGGTTCATGTGGCACATCCGCTATCCGCTGGCCGGTGGGAGCGGCTCGCTGACGGTAGCCACGACGCGCCCCGAAACCATGCTGGGCGACGTGGCGGTGATGGTGCATCCCGAGGACGAACGCTACGCCCACCTGATTGGCCGGCAGGTCACGCTGCCGCTGTGCGGCCGCACCATCCCGGTGATTGCCGACGACTACGTCGACAAGGAATTTGGCACCGGCGTGGTCAAGGTCACGCCCGCGCATGACGCCAATGACTATGCGGTCGGCCAGCGCCACCAGTTGCCCATCATTGGCGTGCTCAGCCTGGACGCCGCCATCAACGACAACGCACCCGAAAAATACCGCGGCCTGGACCGCTTCGTGGCACGCAAGGCCGTGGTCGCCGACCTGGAAGCGCTGGGCCTGCTGGTCGAGGTGAAAAAACACAAGCTGATGGTGCCGCGCTGCACCCGCACCGGCCAGGTCATCGAGCCGATGCTGACCGACCAGTGGTTTGTTGCCGTGAACAAGGTGTCAGACAAAGACCCGAGCGGAAAATCCATCGCGCAAAAGGCGATTGATGCCGTGGAAAGCGGCGCGGTCAAGTTCGTTCCCGAGCAGTGGGTCAACACCTACAACCAGTGGATGGGCAACATCCAGGACTGGTGCATCTCACGTCAGCTCTGGTGGGGCCACCAGATTCCGGCCTGGTACGACGAGGACGGCAAGGTCTACGTCGCGCCAGATGAGGCCGCCGCCCAGGCACAGGCGCCCGGCAAGCCCCTGCGCCGCGACGAGGACGTGCTCGACACCTGGTATTCCTCGGCGCTGGTGCCCTTTTCCTCGCTGGGCTGGCCCGAAAAGACGAAAGAGCTGGACCTGTTTTTGCCGTCCAGCGTGCTGGTCACCGGCTACGACATCATCTTTTTCTGGGTCGCCCGGATGATCATGATGACCACGCATTTCACCGGCCAGGTGCCCTTCCACCATGTCTACATCCATGGTCTGGTGAAAGACTCCCACGGCAAGAAGATGAGCAAGTCCGAAGGCAATGTGCTGGACCCGGTGGACCTGATCGACGGCATTGAACTCGCGCCGCTGCTGGACAAGCGTTCGCAAGGCCTGCGCAAGCCCGAGACCGCGCCGCAGGTGCGCAAGAACACAGAAAAAGAATTCCCCGCCGGCATTCCCGGCTACGGCGCCGACGCGCTGCGCTTCACCTTTGCCTCGCTGGCCAGCCTGGGCCGCAGCATCAACTTCGACAGCAAGCGCTGCGAGGGCTACCGCAACTTCTGCAACAAGCTGTGGAACGCCACCCGCTTCACGCTGATGAACTGCGAGGGCCAGGACTGCGGCCTCGCCGAGCACAGCAAGGCGCAGTGCGCGCCCGGCGGCGAAATGGAAAACTATCTTGATTTTTCGCAGGCTGACCGCTGGATCTCATCGACCATGCAGCGCGTGGAGCTTGAGGTGGCCAAGGGCTTTGCCGAGTACCGCCTCGACAACGTGGCCGGCAGCATCTACCAGTTCATCTGGGACGAGTTCTGCGACTGGTACCTTGAAATCGCCAAGGTGCAAATTCAAACGGGCAACGCCGCACAGCAGCGCGCCACGCGCCGCACGCTGATCCGCACGCTCGAGGCCATTTTGCGGCTCGCGCATCCGGTGATCCCCTTCATCACCGAGGAGCTCTGGCAAAAGGTCGCGCCCGTCGCCGGCCTGAAAAAAGGCGAGTTCATAGGCCAGGCCGCCTACCCGCAGAGCCAGCCCGAAAAGATCGACGCCCAGGCCGAAGCGCATGTGGCCAGGCTCAAGATCCTGGTCGATGCCTGCCGCAACCTGCGCGGCGAGATGAAGGTCTCGCCCGCCACGCGGCTGCCGCTGTTCGTGCTGGGCGACACCGCCTTCATGACCAGCGCGGCGCCGGTGCTCAAGGCGCTGGCCAAGCTCAGTGAGGTCAAGGTGTTTGAGGCCGAAGCCGAGTGGGCAGCCGCCGCCCAGGCCGCGCCGGTGGCCGTGGTCGGCGGGGCGCGCATCTGCCTCTACATGGAAGTGGACGTGGCGGCGGAAAAGGCCCGCCTGGGCAAGGAGGCGGCTCGCCTCGAAGGCGAGCTGGTCAAGGTGCAGGCCAAGCTGGCCAACGAAACCTTTGTGGCCAAGGTGCCGCCGGCGGTGCTGGAGCAGGAGCGCAAGCGGCTGGTCGACTTCACCGCGACGCTGGAGAAGGTCAGGGAGCAGCTCCAGCGCCTGCAATAGCCGGCACGCCCTCGCCGACCGCATACGACCCCCACGACCCCGGCGGCGGGCCTTCGCTACCCGCCGGCAGCGTGATCGCCTCATGCAGGCGGTGCGCCACATACCAGCTGGCACGCAGCCGCGCCTCGCGCGTGTGCGCGCCCAGCCTGGGCGTGACGAACAGGTTTTTCAGGCCTTTCAGCGGCGAGGCTTCGCCCAGGAAGCCGGACTCGGCACCGTCGAGGATGCAAGCCTCGATGCGGCCATCGCACAGCGCGGCGGCCAGCGCCCCCTGGTCAAACAGCTCGCTGCGGCTGATCCCCACCCACAACTGGCCGGGCTTGCAGCAAGCCAGCAACTTGTCATTCACAAAGCCCCTGAAACGCGCCGCATAGAGCATCTGCACCGCCACCGCATCGGCCTGCCCCATCAGTTCGGCCAGCGAGACGGGCTGCACCTTCAAGCGCGACCAGACTGCCGCTGTGTGGTGCACCGCCGGGTCATAGCCGATCACGCGAACACCCAGCGCTGTCAGCATGCCCGCCAGGGTGTGCGCGGTGGGTGTCAGGCCCAGAATGCCCACCGTGCTGCCATGCAGCTCGCGCCCCAGCTAGGTGCCGGGGTGCCTGCGCCCCATCAGCGCCGAGACCACCCCGCGCCGATACAGCAGCAACAGGCCGCTGAGCAGGTATTCGGCATTGGAGCGGACATGGGCGCTGCCGGCCTGGATCACGGCGACGCCACGCCCGCTGCAGGCTTCCAGGCTGGTGTTGTCGTTGCCGGCGTGCAGGCGGCCCACCGCCTTGAGCATGGGCAGGAAATCGAGCAGTTCGCGGGTCACTACCGTTTGCCTGGGAAAGACGATGGCCCGGGTCTTGTAGGCGGCCTTGCGCAGGGCGACGGCGTCATCCGCAAGCTCGGGGCGCAAGGCCACGCTGTGTCGGGCGCCAAGCCAGGCCATGGCCTCGGGCACCAGGGCTTCAAGAAGTAAGATGTCCACTCGTCAGTTCTCCATTTTTTGATCAAGACCGGCAGGTTTGCGCGCTTGACGCATCCGCATTCGGGCTCCAGTCCGACGCCACGGTTTGCCAGATTGAGCAACACTTCATTCTTTTCCCCTTTTGAACAGGCCATGCAAAAACTCATACTCACCAAAGCGGTGTTCCCGGTCGCCGGACTGGGCACGCGCTTCTTGCCCGCCACCAAGGCACAACCGAAGGAAATGCTTCCCGTGGTGGACAAGCCGCTGATCCAGTACGCCGTGGAAGAGGCCTATTCAGCCGGCATCCGCCACATGATTTTTGTAACCGGACGCAATAAACGGGCCATCGAAGATCACTTCGACACCGCCTACGAACTCGAAAACGAGCTGGAGATGGCCGACAAGCACGCCCTGCTGTCGCTGGTGCGCTCCGTCCAGCCCGAGGACATGAACTTTTCCTATGTGCGCCAGCCGCGCTCGCTGGGTCTGGGCCATGCCGTGCTGTGCGCCGAACATCTGGTCGGCAACGAAGCCTTCGCCGTGCTGCTGGCCGATGACCTGATGGTCGGCCCGGCCGGCGGGCTGTCCGTGATGGCGCAGATGGCCGCGCAGTTCAACACCCTTCAGCAATCCATCCTGGCAGTACAGGAAGTGCCGCTGGAGCAGACCCGCCGCTACGGCATCGTGGCGGTTGACGCGGCGGACAAGGCGAATCCGGGCCTGATGAAGGTGCAGAGAATTGTCGAAAAACCGGCGCCCGAAGTTGCGCCTTCGCGCATGGGCGTCGCGGGCCGCTACATCCTTACCCCGGCCATTTTCAGCCACATCCGCAGCCAGGCCATGGGTGTCGGCGGCGAGATTCAGCTGACCGACGGCATCTCAAGCCTGCTCGGCGAGCAAGCCGTGTACGCCTTTCAATACGAGGGCAAGCGCTACGACTGCGGCAGCAAGGAAGGCTTTCTGCAGGCAACCGTTGAGCTGGCACTGCAGCACCCCGAAGTGGGAGAGCACTTCCGGGCCTACCTCAAGGGACTCAAACTGGACTGAACGCGACGCCCGGCGCCTGCCCACGGGCAGGCGTTCAGCGCCGCTTGAGGATGTGAATGAAGTCCGAGCCGTCGGCCTGCTGGTCAACCAATTCATTGCCCGTCTGTTTGGCAAACGCCTGAAAATCGCGGGTCGAACCCGCATCTGTGGAGACGACACGCAACAGCTGGCCACTGAGCATCTCGGCGAGCGCCTTCTTGGCCTTCAAAATGGGCAAGGGGCAATTCAGCCCGCGCGTGTCAAGTTCTTTGTCGATTTGCATGGATGTCCTTTGATCACCGTATCTTAAGCAGGAACGCGCCGGCCACCGCGGGCGGCCATGACGGTTCTTGTCTTCAAGCGGGGTTTTGCCCCCACTCCATGAACTCGGGCTCATGGCCGCGCGTGCGCAGCCAGTCCGCCAGCGCGTAGCCCGTGCCCGCCGGCCAGCACTTGAGTTGGTCAAGCTCGTACAAACGGTAATCGACCAGCTCGGGTGACAGGCAGACCTCGCCCGTGCACACGGCATGGTAGGCAATGATCAGCTGGTTCATGCGCTGAAAGTCGTAGACGCCGATCAGGCTGAGCGCCGTCGCTTCCAGATTGGTCTCTTCCTTGATCTCGCGCGTGATGCCTTGCAGCGGCGTCTCGCCAGCCTCCATGAAACCGGTGATCAGCGCGAACATCCGGCTTTCCCACTCCGCGTTGCGTGCCAGCAAAACCTTGCCCTGGTACTCGACCACCGCCGCCAGCACCGGAGTGGGGTTGTTCCAGTGGGTGAAGTCGCAGGCCGTGCAGCGCAGCCGAGCCTTGTAGCCGCCATCCTCCAGCTGCGAAGCCAGGGCCAAGGGCGCAGCGCAACTTGGGCAGAACCTGAAT
>JBKJKI010000321.1:0-4704 GCA_046597475.1 Polaromonas sp.
CTGGACAAGAGCCGTATTTCATCGAAAAACAGGGCTGGGTGCCTTGTCCAGCGCGACGCGCCAGGCGTTTTTGGCCAAACGCCTGGCTTGCGCGGCCTGGACTCAGAGGACCTTGGCTATCGACGCGCAGACGTAGTCGATGTTCTGGCTGTTGAGCGCGGCCACGCACATGCGGCCGGTGTCGGTGCCATAGACGCCAAATTCATCACGCAGGCGCACCATCTGGTCCTTGGACAGGCCCGAATAGCTGAACATGCCGATTTGCTGGGTGATGAAGCTCATGTCCTGCTTCACGCCGGCGGCCTTCAGGCCGTCGACCAGTTTCTGGCGCATGGCCTTGATGCGCACGCGCATCTCGCCCAGTTCCTTTTCCCACTGCGCGCGCAGCTCGGGCGTGTTCAGCACCATGGCCACCACCGTGCCGCCGTGAATCGGCGGGTTGCTGTAGTTGGTGCGGATGACGATCTTGAGCTGGCTCAGCACTCGGCCGGCTTCTTCCTTGTCGGCGCAGAGCACGCTCAGCGCGCCCACGCGCTCGCCGTAAAGACTGAAACTCTTGGAGAAGGACGTGGAGACAAAAAAGTTCAGCCCGGCGGCAACGAACTTGCCAATGACGGCACCGTCTTCGGCAAGGCCGTGGCCAAAACCCTGGTAAGCCATGTCGAGGAAAGGCGTCAGGTTCTTGGCCTTGACCACGGCAATCACTTCGTCCCACTGGGCGGCGCTGATGTCGTAGCCGGTCGGGTTGTGGCAGCAGGCGTGCAGCACCACGATGGTGCCGGCGGGCGCGCTATTCAACGCGGCCAGCATGCCGGCAAAGTTGATGCCGCGCGTTGCGGCGTCGTAATAGGGATAGCTTTCGACGGTGAAGCCGGCGTTGGTGAACAGCGCGCGGTGGTTTTCCCAGCTCGGATCGCTGATCAGCACCTTGGCATCCGGGTTGAGGCGCTTGAGGAAGTCGGCGCCAACCTTGAGCCCGCCGGTGCCGCCAATGCACTGCACCGTGGCAATGCGGCCCGATTTGACCGGCTCGCTGGCGGCGCCAAACACCAGGTCTTTCACCCCGGCGTCATAAGCGGCGATGCCGTCGATCGGCAGGTAGCCGCGCGCCTTGGGCGCTTGCATCATCTGCTTTTCAGCGGCCTGAACGCACTGCAGCAGGGGGAGTTTGCCCTCGTCGTCGTAGTACACGCCCACGCCCAGATTGACCTTGGCGGGGTTGGAATCGGCATTGAATTGCTCGTTCAGGCCCAGAATCGGGTCACGCGGGGCCATTTCGACGGCGGTAAACAAAGACATGAAATATCCTCAGAAAATAAAAAAATCGCCTCAGTGAGCGGATACGCCGGCTTTTCTGCCGGCAGCGGCGGGAGCAAAAAAAGGGCAGGGGATTGCAATTCCCATTTTCGCCCGAATGTCGTATGGTTGCGGGTTGCCCTGAATTTTAGCGGGGCTGGATTGAGGTTTTATGCCAGAAGTATTGGAAGTTATTGACGCTGCGGCGGATCTGCCGGGTGTGGGCCAGTTCGTCCGTTTCCCGGGTTCGCCCTTTGAGCTGTTCCAGCCCTATCTGCCGGCGGGCGACCAGCCGCAGGCGATCGACAAGCTGGTCGAGGGCATCAACGACGGCGAGGTGTTTCAGACCCTGCTGGGCGTGACCGGCTCGGGCAAGACCTACACCATGGCCAACGTGATTGCGCGGCTGGGCCGGCCGGCGATCGTGTTTGCGCCCAACAAGACGCTGGCGGCGCAGCTTTACAGCGAGTTTCGCGAGTTTTTTCCGAAGAACGCGGTCGAGTACTTTGTCAGCTATTACGACTACTACCAGCCCGAAGCCTATGTGCCGCAGCGCGATCTTTTCATTGAAAAAGACTCGGCCATCAACGAGCACATCGAGCAGATGCGGCTTTCGGCCACCAAGAGCGTGCTGGAGCGGCGCGACACCATCATCGTGGCCACCGTCAGCGCAATTTACGGCATAGGCGCGCCCGAGGATTACACGCAGATGCGCTTCATCGCGCGGACCGGCGACAAGATGGGCCAGCGCGACGTCATTGCGCGGCTGATCCGCATGCAGTATTCGCGCAATGACCAGGATTTTTCCCGCGGCACCTTCAGGGTGCGCGGCGACGTGATCGATGTGTTTCCGGCCGAGCATTCAGAGCTGGCGATCCGCATCGAGCTGTTTGACGACGAGATCGAGACGTTGTCGCTGTTCGACCCGCTGACCGGCCGGATCCGGCAGAAAATACCGCGTTTCGTGGTCTACCCGAAAAGCCATTACGTGACGCCGCGCGACAAGGTCATGATGGCGGTGGAAACCATCAAGCTGGAGCTGTCCGAGCGCGTCGGCCAGTTCGTCGCCGACGGCAAGCTGGTGGAAGCCCAGCGCATCGAGCAGCGCACCCGCTTCGATCTGGAGATGCTGGGCGAAATCGGCCACTGCAAGGGCATTGAAAACTACACCCGCCACCTGAGCGGCTCGCCGCCGGGCTCGGCGCCATCCACGCTGTGCGACTACCTGCCCAAGGACTCGGTGATGTTTCTTGACGAAAGTCACGTCATGATTGGCCAGCTTAACGCCATGTACAACGGCGACCGGGCGCGCAAGACCACGCTGGTGGAATATGGCTTTCGCCTGCCGAGCGCCCTGGACAACCGGCCGCTCAAGTTTGAAGAGTTCGAGGCCAAGATGCGGCAGGCGGTTTTTGTCTCCGCCACGCCGGCGGCCTATGAAAAAGAGCATTCCGGGCAGGTGGTCGAGCAGGTGGTGCGGCCCACCGGGCTGGTCGACCCGCAGGTGGAAGTGCGGCCGGCGACGCATCAGGTCGACGATGTGCTGCAGGAAATCCGCATCCGGGTCGAGAAGAACGAAAGGGTGCTGATCACCACGCTGACCAAGCGCATGGCCGAGCAGCTGACCGACTACCTGACCGAGAACGGGGTCAAGGTGCGTTACCTGCACAGCGACGTGGAGACCGTGGAGCGCGTCGAGATTCTGCGCGACCTGCGGCTGGGCGCGTTTGATGTGCTGGTGGGCATCAATTTGCTGCGCGAGGGGCTGGATATTCCCGAGGTGTCCCTGGTGGCCATTCTGGACGCCGACAAGGAGGGATTCCTGCGGTCGGAGCGCAGCCTGATCCAGACCATTGGCCGCGCGGCGCGCAACCTCAATGGCCGGGCCATTCTTTACGCTGACCGCATCACTGACTCCATGAAGATGGCCATTGGCGAGACCGAGCGCAGGCGCAACAAGCAGATTGCCTTCAACCTCGAGCATGGCATCACCCCGCGCAGCGTCGTCAAGCGCATCAAGGATCTGATTGACGGCGTGTACAGCGAAAAATCAGGCAAGGAAGCCGAAAAACTCGAAATGCAGAAGGCCCAGGTCGAGGACATGAGCGAGAAAGACATCGCCCGCGAAATCAAGCGGCTTGAAAAACAAATGATCGAGCACGCGAAAAACCTGGAATTTGAAAAAGCCGCCAGGGTGCGTGATCAGCTTCACGTCTTGAAGGAGCAGGCCTTTGGCGCACCAGGCGCCGATAATGTCGTGATTTTCCCGACGGCGGCCTGAGCCGGACGGGCTTGCCCATATTGCGCCTGTGGCCGTGTTTGTCACTTCTTTGGGTCTGCGGGTTAGCCCTTGGTTTGCTTGCCGCTGCAAGACGGAAAAATGGGGAACATGATATACTTGACAAAAATAGTCAGGAACAAGAGTCCCCAAAAAAGTCCGGGAGAGCATGGCTTTTGACATGGGGCATGAGAAAACTGAGTTCCCTGACAGCCACAAGCTGCCAGGGCCAAAACGACAGTCAAGCAAACTTTAAGGAGCTTGTGATGCGTCTTACGACCAAAGGCCGCTTTGCGGTCACCGCGATGATTGATCTGGGGCTGCGCCAGAACAACGGCCCTGTCACGCTTGCCGCGATCAGCCAGCGTCAGCAGATTTCGCTGTCTTATCTTGAGCAGCTGTTTGGCAAACTGCGCCGCCATGAACTGGTCGAGTCTACCCGGGGTCCGGGTGGCGGATACACGCTGGGCCGCAAAGCCTCGGAGATCACAGTTGCCGACATCATTGTTTCGGTAGATGAGCCTATCGATGCCACCCAGTGCGGAGGCAAGGAAAACTGCCTTGGCGACGGAGGCCGCTGCATGACGCACGATCTATGGGCCTCGCTGAACAGCCGCATGGTGGAATTCCTCGACTCCGTGAGCCTGCAAAAGCTGGTGGACGAGCAACTGGCCAAGGGTGTGGTTGTCGAGAATACGCCCCAGGTAAAGAAGGCAGTTTTTGCCTCGCCAATCCTCAAGCCCGCCCGCGTGAATGCGCCCAATTCGGTTTTTGCCTTGGGAAATGCATTTTCCAAGTCCTGACCAGGTGTCAAGCGTCATTGCATCAACGTCATTATTTTGTGCTGCCAGCCAACCTGTGAATTAGAGAGCCCGCCACATGGAAACCCCACACTTCCCGATCTACATGGATTACAGCGCCACCAACCCCTGCGACCCGCGGGTGGTGGACGTCATGGTTCCGTGGTTGCGCGAGCATTTCGGCAACCCGGCTTCTCGCAGTCACGCCTGGGGCTGGGAAGCGGAAGCCGCGGTTGAAAAAGCCCGCGAGCAGGTGGCCGAGTTGATTGGTGCCGACCCGCGCGAGATTGTCTGGACCAGCGGTGCGACCGAGTCCAACAACCTGGCGCT
>JBKJKI010000127.1:0-15956 GCA_046597475.1 Polaromonas sp.
ACGCGCTGCTGGCCGACGAGACGCTGCTCGGCCCCGGCGCCACCTTCAACACCCCCTCTTGATTCGGAGTTTTCCCATGGCAGAAGCTTATATTGTTGATGCCCTGCGCTCGCCCACCGGCAAGCGCAAGGGCTCGTTGGCCTCGGTGCATGGCGCCGATCTGGGCGCGCATGTCATTAAGGCGATGGTCGAGCGCAACGAGATTCCGGCGTCCGAGTACGACGACGTGATCTTTGGCTGCGTGGACACCATCGGCTCGCTGGCCGGCGACATTGCCCGCACCTCGTGGCTGGCTGCCGGCATGCCGATGTGCGTGCCCGGCACCACCATTGACCGGCAGTGCGGCTCGTCGCAGCAGGCCGTGCATTTTGCTGCTCAGGCGGTGATGAGCGGCACGCAGGACGTGATTCTGGCCGGCGGCGTGCAGACCATGAGCGCCATTCCCATCAGCTCTGCCATGCTGGCCGGTCAGCCGCTGGGTTTCACCACGCCGTTTGCCGAAAGCAAGGGCTGGCAGGCGCGCTTTGGCGATGCACCGGTCAACCAGTTCTATGCTGCGCAGCGCATTGCCGACCACTGGGGCCTGTCGCGCGAAGACATGGAAGTGTTTGCCAAGGAAAGCCACGACCGCGCCCTGCGCGCCATGGCCGAAGGCCGCTTTGGCCGCGAGATCGTGCCGTTCGGCGACTTTCGCATGGACGAGACGGCGCGCGCCAGCACGCTGGAAAAGCTCGCCACGCTGCAGCCGGTGGACCCAGCCTATCCCAAGATCACCGCTGCCGTCTCCAGCTCGACCTGCGACGCTGCCGCCGCCGTGCTGGTGGTGTCGGAAGCCGCGCTCAAGCGCTACAAGCTGACGCCGCGCGCCCGCATCCACCACCTGAGCGTGCGCGCCGACGACCCGATCTGGCACCTGACGGCGCCTATTGCGGCCACGGCCTATGCGCTGAAAAAAGCCGGCATGAAGCTCGAAGACATCGACCTGGTCGAAATCAACGAAGCCTTTGCCTCGGTCGTCATGGCCTGGCTCAAGGAAACCGGCTACCCGCACGAGCGCACCAACGTCAACGGCGGCGCCATCGCACTGGGCCACCCGCTGGGCGCCTCGGGCGCCAAGCTGATGACCACGCTGCTGCACGAACTCGAACGCACCGGCGGGCGCTACGGCCTGCAAACCATGTGCGAAGGCGGCGGCCAGGCCAACGTCACCATCATTGAAAGACTCTGAAATCATGGCTATTTGCAACAACCGTACCGTCATCATCACCGGCGCCGGCGGCGGCCTGGGCCGCGCCTATGCGCTGGCCTTTGCCGCCGAGGGCGCCAACGTCGTCGTCAACGACATTCGGCTCGAAGCCGCCGAGGCCGTGGTGGCCGAAGTGCTTGCCGCCGGCGGCAAGGCGATTGCCAACAACGGTGACATCACCACCATGGCCGGCGCGCAGTCCATTATCGATGCGGCGCTGGCCGCATTCGGCGAGGTGCATGTGCTGGTCAACAACGCCGGCATCCTGCGCGACCGCATGTTCGTCAGCCTGAGCGAGGACGACTGGGATCAGGTGATGCGGGTGCACCTGAAAGGGCATTTCTGCCTCGCCAACCTGCTGGGCAAGCGCTGGCGTGATCAAGCAAAGGCCGGAAACAAGGTCGATGCACGCATCATCAACACTAGCTCGGGCGCGGGCCTGCAGGGCTCGATTGGCCAGTCCAACTACGCCGCTGCCAAGGGCGGCATCGCCACGCTGACGCTGGTGCAGGCCGCCGAGATGGCGCGCTACGGCGTGACGGCCAACGCGCTGGCGCCGGCCGCACGCACCTCGATGACTGAGAGCGCCATGCCCGACATGGTCAAGGCGCCGCAGGACGGCAGCTTTGACGGCTGGGCCGCTGAGAACGTCGCGCCGCTGGTGGTCTGGCTGGGCAGCACGCAGTCGGCGCATGTGACCGGCAAGGTCTTTGAAAGCCAGGGCGGGCGCATCTCGGTGGGCGACGGCTGGCGCACCGACGCCACGCGCGATAAGGGCGCGCGCTGGGAGCCGGCCGAACTCGGCCCGGTGATTGACCAATTGCTGGCCGAAGCGGTGCCGGCGCAAAAAGTTTGGGGTAGCTGAGATGGACTTTGCTGAAATGAAAACTGCACAGCCTGATTCCGTCAAGCCAAAGGCCGTGGGCGCCTTGCCCCTGTCCGGCTACGAGGGCTTCGACGCGATGGATCTGGCCGCGCACATCCGCAGCGGCCAGCTGACGCCGCTGGAGGTGCTGGACGCGGCCATGGCCCGCGCCGACGCGCGCAGCCAGCTCAATGCGGTGGCGCTACGCCATGACGAACAGGCCCGTGAGGCAGCGTTGCAGCTATCGCGCATGGGCCAGGTCGAGCGCAACAACCTGGCCGATAAGGCGCCGTTGCTGGGCGTGCCGTTTGCGCTCAAGGACCTGGGCGTTGCCATGCAAGGCACCATCACCACCCAGGGCTGCGCCTTTTTCAAGGATGCGGTGGCCAGCCAGGATTCGACGCTGGTGCAGCGCTACCGCGCCGCCGGACTGAACATCTTTGCCAAGACGACTACGCCCGAATTCGGCCAGACCGCCACCACCGAGTCGCGCCTGTTCGGCCTGACGCGCAATCCGTGGAACCTGGCGCACAGCGCCGGCGGTTCTTCGGGCGGTGCGGCTGCTGCGGTGGCGGCTGGCATCCTGCCGGTGGCGCATGCCAGCGACGGCGGCGGCTCCATTCGCATTCCGGCCTCGCACTGCGGCCTGTTCGGCCTCAAGCCCAGCCGCGGCCTGGTGCCCATGGGTCCGAAGTTGCTGGAAGGCTGGCTGGGCCTGTCGGCGCACCATGTCGTCAGCCGCTCGGTGCGCGACAGTGCCTTGCTGCTGCAGCTGACGCAGGGGCCAGAGGCTGGCAGCCGTACCGGCCCCCAACCTGGCGCCCTCATGGACGCCATGGCCCGGCCGCCGCGTCGGTTGCGCATTGCGCTGATAGAGGTAAATCCCTTCGGTGAGGCGCTGCATCCGGACTGCCTGGACGCCGCGCGCGCGGCCGCGCGCCTGTGCGAGTCGCTCGGCCACAGCGTGGAAGTCGCCATGCCGCAGCTGGCGATTGGCGAGATGTTCACCAGCATGGGCGTGGCCACGGCCGTCGGCATGCTGTCCACGGTGAGCACGCGTGAAAAAGAGCTGGGCCGCGCCGCCCGCGAAGACGAGTTCGAGCCACTGAACTGGCGCAGCCTGCAGCTGGCGCGCAGCTACAGCGCCGAGCAGGTCTTCATCGCCCGCAATGTGTTTGACCAGGCGGCACGCGTGCTGGACCTGTTCCTGGGCGAGTACGACATGATCCTGTCGCCGGTGACGGCAACGCCGGCGCCACTGCTGGGCGCCATGTCGCTGGACCAGCCTTATGAAGACTTCGTCAAGGTGGCGATGACCGGGCCGCCGTTCACCGCCATGTTCAACATGAGCGGCCATCCGGCCATGTCGGTGCCGCTGCACTGGAATGCTGCCGGCATGCCCATAGGCGTGCAGTTTGCCGCGCCCTTTGGCGACGAAGCCACCTTGCTGGCACTGGCTGCGCAGCTGGAGCAGGCCGCGCCCTGGAAAGACCGGCGGCCGGTTCTTTGAGCCCACATGCGCCCGCGCTCAAGCCGCGGGCGCACCCGCGTAGCGGGGTAGCCATGGCCGCCATGGGTTGCCGCGCCGCATCTTTTTTTGGAGAACATGGCTGATGGATCTTTCTCTTAGCGACGAGCAGCAGCAAATTGCTGATAGCGCGGCGATTTTCCTGGCTGAAGCCAGCGCCATGCCGGCGGTGCGTGCCGCCAGCCAGAGCGCCAGCGGGCTGGACGGCGCGCTGTGGCGCGGCATGGCCGAACTGGGCTGGTGCGGCGTGCATCTGCCCGAATCGGCCGGTGGACTGGGCCTGGGCCTGGTCGAACTGGTGCTGCTGCAGGAACAACTGGGCCGGCGTCTGGCTTGCGGGCCTTTTTTCGACAGCGTGGCGCTGGCCGCGACCGCATTGCGCGAGTTGCCGGGCAGCGCCTTGGCGCAGCAATGGCTGGAGCGGCTGGCGGCGGGCGAGGCCATTGGCACGCTGGCGCTGCTGGCCGACAAGGCCGGCAGCCCCAGCGCCATCGCCACCCCGAATGCTTTAACCGATGACGGCTGGACGCTGCAGGGCGACTGGCCGCAGGTCGGCTCGGCGGCCATGGCCGATGTGCTGCTGCTGCCCGCGCAAACGGCTTCAGGCGAAAGCCTGCTGTTTGCCGTGCCGGCCGATGCGACTGGCCTGCGAGTGCAGCCCCTCGCCATGCTGGACGCCACCCGCCGCATGGCGGCCGTGCAGGCCCGTGGCGTGATGCTGCCGGCATCCAGCTGTATCGGCCGAGGGGCGCCGCTGGACGCTTTGCTGGCGCGCGTGCAGCAGCTCGCCGCCATTGCGCTGGCAGCTGAACAGGTCGGCGTGGCGCAGCAATGCCTGGATATGACGCTGGACTATGCCGCGCAGCGCAGCCAGTTTGACCGCACCATTGCCAGCTTTCAGGCCGTCAAGCACCGCTGCGCGCAGATGCTGGTGGCCGTGGAAAGCGCCCGTTCGGCGGTCTACGGCGCGGCCTGCATGGCCGATACCGCGCCTGACGCGGCAACCTTGCTGCTGCAGGCCGCGCAGGCCCGCGTGGCCGCCACCGAGGCCGCGCAGTTCTGCGCCCGCGAAGCCATACAGCTGCATGGCGGCGTGGGCTTTACCTGGGAGTTTGACCCGCACCTGTACCTGCGCCGCGCGCAGGCGTCCAGCCAGCGGCTGGCGCCTGCGTCCTGGTGGCTCGAACAGGTGGCCGCGCAACTGCTTGACACGCTAAAGGAAACCGCATGAATTTGCAGGAAACCGAGACTGAAAACGCCTTTCGCGCCAGCGTGCGCGACTGGATGGGCGAACATTTGTGTGGCGAATTCGAGCCGCTGCGCCATGCCCACGGCTTGGGCGCGCCGGGCTACGAGCCGGCGCTGGCCAAGCGCTGGGAGCAGCAGCTGGCCGCCGGTGGCTGGACCGGCCTGGGCTGGCCGCGCCAGCACGGCGGGCGCGAGCTGCCGCTGGCGCAGCAGGTGATCTTTCACGAGGAGTACGTGCGCTGTGGCGGTCCGGGCCGGCTGGGCCACATTGGCGAGACGCTGCTGGCGCCGACGCTGATGGCCCACGGCTCGCCCGAATTGCAGACGCGTTTTTTGCCCGGCATTTTGGCCGGTGAAACCTATTGGGCGCAGGGCTATTCCGAGCCCGGCGCGGGCTCCGACCTGGCGGCGGTTCGCACGCGGGCGCGCATTGACCCGGACAGCGGCGAATGGGTGATTGACGGCCAGAAGGTGTGGACGTCGTGGGCGCACGAATCCGACTGGATTTTTGTGCTGGCGCGCTGCGAGCCCGGCTCGATACGCCACAAGGGCCTGGTGCTGCTCCTGGTGCCTTTGACCCAGCCGGGCGTGACGCTGCGGCCAATCCGCCAGATCACCGGCGAGGCCGAGTTCAACGAGGTGTTTTTTGATGGCGCCCGCACCGAAGGCGCGCTGCACCTGGGCGCGCCCGGGCAGGGCTGGGCGGTCGCCATGTACTTGCTGGGCTGCGAGCGCGGCGCCTCGACGCTGGGCCAGCAGGCGCATTTCAAGAGCGAGCTGGAGCAGGTGATGGCCGTGGCGCGGCGCAACGGCGCGGCCCGTGACCCGCTGCTGCGTCAGCGCATTGCACATGCCGCGCTGGGCCTGCAAACCCTGCGCAGCCATGCGCTGCGTACCTCAAGCGATGACTCGCCGGCGCGCGCGGTCAGCATAGCCAAATACCTGTGGTCGAACTGGCGCCGCTCGCTGGGCGAGCTGGCGGTGGACGTGCTGGGTGCCGACGGCGACATCGCCAGCGACGACCCCCTGCACCAGGCCCTGCAGCGGCTCTGGCTGGTCAGCCGCGCCGACACCATTTACGCCGGCAGCAACGAGATCCAGCTCAACCTGATGGCCGAGCGCGCGCTGCAGATGCCGCGCTGAGGCCACTCGGCCCGCAAGCCGCCCGTCTCATCGTCCATGCAGACGATGTATCGCGCCCGGGCTGCAAGCACCATCAGGGTCATCAACTTGACGGATATTGACCCATGAAACCTGCTCCCGATTACGTTCCCGCCCATGGCCTGTTACGCGGCAAGTCCGTGCTGGTCACCGCCGCCGCCGGCTGGCATCGGCTTTGCCATTGCCAGGCGCGCCGCAGAAGAAGGCTGCCGCGCGCTCTTCATCTCCGACGTGCATGAACGCCGACTGAGTGAGGCCGTTGAAGCCATCCAGCGCGAAACCGGCCTGAAAGAGGTCTACAGCCAGCTGTGCGATGTCAGCCAGGAAAGCCAGGTGCAGTCGCTGGTTGACGCGGCCGAGGCGCAGCTGGGCGGCATCGACGTGCTGGTCAACAACGCCGGCCTGGGCACCAGCCGCCGCGTGGTCGACATGGACGACGCTGAGTGGCACAAGGTCATCGACGTGACGCTGACCGGCACCTTTCGCATGATGCGCGCCGCGCTCAAGGTCATGCAGCCGCGCGGCAAGGGCGTGATCATCAACAACGCCTCGGTGCTGGGCTGGCGCGCCCAGACCGAGCAGGCGCATTACGCCGCTGCCAAGGCCGGCGTGATGGCGCTGACGCGCTGCGCCGCCATGGAAGCGGCCGAGTTCGGCATCCGCATCAATGCGGTGGCACCGTCGATTGCCATCCACGCCTTCCTGAAAAAATCGGCCTCCGAAGAGCTGCTCAACGAGCTGTCGGCCAAGGAGGCCTTTGGCCGGGGCGCCGAGCCCTGGGAAATCGCCAATGTGATGATTTTCCTGGCCAGCGATTACTCGTCCTACATGACCGGCGAAGTGGTCTCGGTCAGCTCGCAGAGGGGCTGAGCATGGCCGCAGGCAACATCGCCGCAAATTTTGATTCGGTCGCCAGCGTGCTGGCCGCCGTGGGCACCGAGCTGGGCACCACCGACTGGGTCGCCATCGACCAGCAGCGCATCAACACCTTTGCCGACGCCACCGGCGACCACCAGTGGATTCACGTCGATCCCGAGCGCGCCAGGACCGGCCCGTTTGGCGCCTGCGTGGCGCATGGCTACCTGACGCTGTCGCTGGCCAATTTGTTTTTGCCGCAACTGGTCAGTTACCAGCGCCTGAAGATGGGCGTGAACTACGGCTGCGACAAGGTGCGCTTTCCGGCGCCCGTCAAGGTCAACTCGCGCGTTCGCGGACGCGGCGAAGTGGTGGCGGCCGAGCCGGTCAAGGGCGATGGCGTGCAGGTCACCGTGCGCATCAGCGTCGAGATTGAAGGCGCCGACAAACCTGGCTGCGTGGTGGACACCATCAGCCGCCTTTATTTTGAATAAGAGAGCATTTCCATGAACACCCAAGACGCCGTCATTGTTTCCACCGCCCGCACGCCCATCGGCAAGGCTTTTCGGGGCGCCTTCAACGACACCGAAGCGCCAGCGCTGGGCGGCCATGTGATTCGCGCCGCGCTGGCCAAGGCCGGCGTGGCCGGTCACGAGGTCGATGACGTGATCCTGGGCATCGCAGCCCAGCAGGGCAACCAGGGCTACAACCTGGGTCGCCTGTGTACTTACACCGCCGGCCTGCCCGAGAGCGTGGGCGGCATGACGATAGACCGCATGTGCGCCTCGGGCCTGATGGCGATTGCCACCGCTGCCAAGGGCATCATGTGCAATGAGATGGACATTGCCGTGGCCGGTGGCCTGGAATCCATCACGCTGGTGCAGAACAAGCACAAGAACAGCTACCGTGCGCAGTCCAGGTCGGTGCTTGAGGCCATGCCCACCGCCTACATCCAGATGATAGAGACGGCCGAAATCGTCAGCCGCCGCTACGGCATTTCGCGCGAGGCGCAAGACGCTTATTCGCTGCGCAGCCAGCAGCGCACTGCCGCCGCCCAGCAGGCCGGCCTGTACGCCGATGAAATCGTGCCGCTGACCACCAGCAAACAGCTGTTCGACAAGGAAGGCAACGTCACCGGCAGCGAAACCGTCACTTTGATGCAGGACGAAGGCAACCGCGCCGATACCTCGCTGGAAAGCCTGGCCAAGCTCAAACCCGTCTGGAAAAACGGCCAGTGGGTGCCTGAAGGCAAATTCATCACCGCCGGCAACGCCTCGCAGCTGTCCGACGGCGCCTCGGCCTCGGTGCTGATGAGCGCCGCCGAAGCCAAACGCCGTGGCCTCACGCCGCTGGGCACTTACCGCGGTGTGGCCGTGGCCGGCTGCGGCGCCGACGAAATGGGCATAGGCCCGGTGTTTGCCATCCCCAAGCTGCTGGCGCGCCATGGCTTGAGCGTTGACGACATCGGTTTGTGGGAGATCAACGAGGCATTCGCCTGCCAGGTCATTCATTGTCGCGACACGCTGGGCATTCCGGACGACCGGCTAAACGTCAACGGCGGCGCGATCTCGATTGGCCATCCCTTTGGCATGTCGGGCGCGCGCCTGGTGGGCCACGCGCTGCTCGAAGGGCGCCGGCGCGGTGTGAAATATGCGGTGGTCAGCATGTGCATAGGCGGAGGCATGGGCGCAGCCGGGTTGTTCGAGCTGGCCTGAAAGCAGTGGTGAAAAAGGTGTCTTGCAGCGCCGCAGCCGAGGGCTATACTTGATTTTCAATACATCCAACGGTTTAGAAACAGCGCCCGTGCAAGACTCTTTACCTGCATCACCTCTCGGCGAAAGCATGTCGCCGGAGTTTTTAAGCCACATCCTGGGTGCGATTTACGACGCGGCCCTCGAGGAGGCAGGCTGGGTCACCTGCCTGGAGTCGGTGCGCAAGATTCTGGGCGCCAATTATGCGTCGCTGATCGTTCGCACCGAAACCACGGACGACATCGGCCTGATCGTTTCGGCCGGCAGCGACCAGCCCAATCTGGACCCCGGCAACCCCTATATCGCCATGAGTCCCTTCACCGGGATGAAGCCCGACCAGCTGGTCACGATTGGCGACGTGCTGTCGGAAAAAGACTGGCGCGCCTCGACCTATTACCGTGACTACTGCAAGCCGCAGGGCGTGTTCCATGTGCTTGCCGCCGACATTGCCACGCGCAATGGCGGGTTCTACGGTTTTCGCGTCACGCGCCCCGAAACAGCGCCGGATTTCTCCAAGGCCGACCGTGACTTTTGCAACCTGCTGGTTCCGCACATCAAGCGTGCGCTGAACCTGCACCTGTCCATCAACCAGGACCGCAAGGTCAGCACGCTGTACAGCCATGCCATGGCGCAGTTGATGGTCGGCGTGGTGGTGCTTGACCAAAACGGCCTAGTCATCGAATGCAACCCGGCGGCCGCCGCCATCCTGGAGCTGAAAGACGGCCTGCGCGTGGCCGGCAAGCAGCTCGAAGCCTCGTATGCCAACGACAACCGCAAGCTGCAGGGCTTGGTGCGGGACGCCTTGAAGCATCCGCACGCCTCCAAGCTGGCGCTGACCGAGGCCATGTCGGTCAGCCGGCCGTCTGGCAAGCTGAGTTGGGGTTTGATTGTGCAAAGCATTTCGCCCGACCAGTGGACCGAAGGCAAGCAGCGCCCCAGCGTGGCCGTGTTCGTTCGCGACAGCGAAGGCCGGGTGGACCCGCCGGTGCGGCTGGCGCAGCAACTGTTTCACCTGACGCCGGCCGAAACCGCGCTGGCGATTCAACTGGCCAACGGCCTGTCGCTCGAAGAGGCTGCCGAATCGCTCAACATCAAGCGCAACACCGCGCGCGCCCACCTGCGCTCGATCTTCTCCAAGACCGGCGTGCGCCGCCAGACCGAGCTGGTGCGCATTTTCCTCAACAGCGTGGCCTGGCTGAGCGCGGCTGAATAAGCACGCCCGGGGCGCTTGGCCGTGTCTGCGTCATTGTGAGCATGGCGCGGCCATCCGGGACTGCGTTTGATCAACCATGGATCGCTACGCTTCGCTCACGATGACGAAACGCGATTGCCACGGTCTGCGGCTTCCCGACGAGGGGCAGGGCCATGGGACGGGGCGGCAATGGAGCCATGGCGTTGAAGCGAGGCTTGCGTTACTCACTTTTTAATAGCTGTAGGCGCCCGTGAAACGTGCGCAAAAGGCTGTTTTTGCTTAAAAATTCGCCTTGACGCGGCCCGCAGCACGTTTGTTTCTCAGGGCTCCGGGCCGAGCACCTTGCGACTGCCAAATTCCAACGCCACCACCATGGTGCGGTGGACTATGCGCCAGCCTTGCGGCGTTCGCGTCCAGCGGTCCTGGTAGTGGCCCATGCAGTCGTAGGTCTGGTCTTGCTTGTCGCCCGTGCCCCGGTGGCTGGCGCGCACTTCGATGCGGCTGGTGATGTGTTCGCCGTCCATCCACACTTGCAGATTGCCCAGCAAATGCTGGGTCGGCCCGCAGCCGCCCAGGTTGTTGCGCAGCATGCTCAGGATAGCAGCGCGGTCGGGCAGGGCGCGCCCGCCGTAGCTGGCGCTGGCGTCGTCGCTGAAGACGTTGCCCATGCGGCGCCAGTCGCGCCCGTCGCACAGCAGCGCGTAGGCAATCAAGACATGGTGCAATTCGCGCTCGATCAGAAGGCGCTCCAGCGTGATTGAAGTTTGGTCTTGGACTTGGGCTTGCGTGGCGGGCGACGGTGTCATGGCTTGGCCTTGAGCTGGTTCAGGGTGAGTTGCAGCCGCGCCATGTGTTCGGCATACACCAGCGCCTCCTGGGTGGGCAGCGGCTTGGCCACGCGCCGGGCGTAGACCTGCAGCGCGCCTTGCACTACGGTCGGGTCCTGGTCGTTGGCCAGCCAGGCCCAGTCGGCGAGGTTAGAGGCCAGCGCCGGATTTTCGTCAGCCAGCGCCAACGCGCGCGTCACCATTGGGCGCGGCCCGCCGGCCAGCACCGACAGTTCGCGCGCCTGGGCAACCATGGGCGCGGGTGCCCAGTGCGAAGGAATGTCGTTCCACCAGCCGCTGTGCTCTTGCACCACCATGCGGCCAATGTCGCGGGCGCTGACGTACAGCTCGCGCGCATCGTCGCGCTTGGCCAGCTCGGGCGGCAGGGCCACGCGGTCGGTCACCAGGTCGCGCCGCTCGCCGGCGTTCAGGCCATCGACCACTTGTTTGGAAATGCTTTGCAGCATCTGCGCCTGCGCGCCCAGACGGTCTTGTATCTCGGCCGCATCGGTCAGCGCTGGGCCGTGCATGGGCAGCAGCAGCTGGGGCTTGAGCGCGGCCATGTCAAGGAGCGCCTGCGCCCATTCCTCGGGGTAGCGCTGGCGCCGCTTGCCGTTGCCGGCGTTGGGCAAAAAGCCCTGGAAATAGTCGGCCGACACGACCACGCCGCGCCCCGGCGCCGACACCCAGATCTGGTCTTCGGTCTCGCCGCGCGCGTGGGTCAGCACGAAGTCTTCGCCGCCAATCCTGAGCGTGGTCTTGCGGTGGAAGGTCTCGGTGGGCTTGACCGCGTCGGCCCAGCTGCGCGGCACATCGGCCAGCGGCTGCTGGTTGTTGCGGGCAATCAGGCCGTGGGTGCGCATGTCTTCTTCCATCTGCTCGACGAAGCGTTCCTCGGTGATGATGCGCGGTTTCATGCCGGCCGCCAGCAGCGCCCAGGCGCCAAAGGCGTGGTCGGCGTGAAAGTGGGTGAAGACGACGGTATGCACCGGCTTGGCGCTGATTTGCTTGAGCGCGTCCACCAGCGCCGGGCCGGCCGGGGCATAGCCGCTGTCGATCAGCACCAGGCCTTCGTCGGTCTCGAAGACGACGACGTTGACGATGGGAAAGCGCAGCAGCCAGGTGCGCTCGGCCAGTGGCTCGATTTTGAGCTTGGCGCGCGCGTCGGCAATGGCCGGCGCGTTGGTGCGGCTGTACATGTGGTTGGCAATGGCAAACGACAGCTCGGTGCCAAAGCCGCCGCCGCGCATGATGGACTTGACCAACTCGGGGTTGGCTTTGTAGACTTGGGCGCGCGCTGCCGCCCCCTGAGCGGTGACGGGGCTGGGGGCGCTATCGTCATGCGCGGCTGCGCCCGGGCTGAGGGCCGCGCCGGCCAGGCAGCAGGCCAAGGTGGCGCACAGGCGGGCCAGGCGGGGCCGTGTTTTTTGAGCGAGATTCATCAGGGAGCCTTTCAGTAGATTAGCAAGTCGTCATGTCTCGTGCGGGCCTGCATCATGAGGCCGCCGGCCGGCGCAATCACCCCTTGCCAAAGCGGCAAAGGGCTGGCCTCGGCCGTCTCGCCGCAGCCTTCAGGGTGCGAGTTTTTCGACGGGTTCGGGCACCCAGGACGGATCCATCACCTCGGGCCAGGGCTGGTAGAGGCGGGCGAACACGTAGAACTTGTTGTCCGGCGGGCTGGGCAGCCAGTTGGCGCGCTTGTCCGGGCCGGGGTCGGTGGGGCTGACCCAAATATCGAGGCTGCCGTCGGCGTTGAACTTCAGGCCGCGCGTGCGGTCGCCAATGGAGTAGCGGTTGATGGGGTTGTCCACCAGGTACTGGCCGCCCGGCACGAACTCGTACAGCGCAACGGACCAGAACGCATCGGCCGGCAACCGGCCCTGTGGCACATGAAGCTTGTAGTGCGCGCCGTCGCCCAGCGCCTCGTTTTTGCCATCGACGCTGGCGAAGAAGTAGATCGCCTCGGCCGCTTCCAGGCCCAGGATGCCGCCGGACATCGCCGCAGACCCGGCGCGCATCGCGTAGTTGTTGCCGAAGCTTTTTGGCAGGCGGTAAGGCACCCAGCCATTGCGCCGGTTTTTCATGGCAGCGCGGTTGTCCACATTGAGCGCGCTTTTCAGCCCTTTTTCAATTTGAGGCGCCAAAGCCTGCCAGCGCGCCTGCACCTGCGGCGTCAGGCCGGCCCATGAGCAGCCCTGGCCGCAGATGCCCACCTGGGCGAATCGCTGCAGCAGGGCAGTTTCGCTGGCCGGCGGCGGGTTGCGCACGAGCGATTCGTTGGCCACGTCAACAAGGTGGCCCCAGTCGCCCGCCTTGGGCTGCACTGTGGGCTCGCTCTGGTCGGCGCTGGCATCGAGCGGGACGGTCTTGAAGGCATCTTGCACGGCGTGCGCGCGCGCCAGATCGTCGGGGCCATCGACCAGCACGCGCATGTTGAAGTAAATGTCGCGGGTCGGCGAGCGAATGATCTGGTCTACCTTGGGCAGCTTGCCCTTCCAGTCGGGCGCCACGATGGCAATGCGCCGCGGCGCCGTGCCGCTGAGGCGGCTGCCGACGTAGCCGAAGGTGTTGAGGTCGGCGCCCACCAGCGCGATGACGTAGTAGCGCCCGGCGGTGTCAGGCACCGACAAGATGACGGGCGAGGCGCCTACGTCAAGCCAGTTGGTGGAGTAGAAGGTGTCGTTGATGGGGGCATTGGCCCAGCGGTCCTTGGGCGTTGCCAGGTGACGGGCATGACGAAAGTTGTTCAGCGTTGTGTAGGTCGGCCCATCTTTGTCATGAAGCGCTGCATGACGCAATTTCATGAATTCCTGGTAGGGGTAGGCATACAGCATTGCCTCGCGAATCAGTCCGTCCAGTGCGGACGCGTCGGATAGCGCCGGCGCGGCGGGCTGCTGCGCCGCGGCCAGGATGGACGATGTGGCCACTGCCAGCGCGGCGATGCGTTTGAGTCCCGGCCATTGAGGTTTGCGGATGTTGGGCATCAAAATAGCCTGTCGTAATTTTTGTTGTTTTCAAGACGCCTGGCGCTTGGTCGGGCCCACGCCCAGCCAGCAGGCCATGGCTGGCAGCAGGAAGACCGCGCCCAGCATGTTCACCAGGAACATGAAGGCCAGCAAGATGCCCATGTCGGCCTGGAACTTCAGCGCCGAGAACGCCCAGGTGCCCACGCCAATCGACATGGTGACGCCGGTGAATACGGCGGCCGTGCCGCGCTGGCGCAGCGCTTCGTAGAAGGCCTCGCGCAGCGACTTGCCGTTGTGCTCCATTTCGTGCTGCAGGCTCTCGTACAGGTAAATGCCGTAGTCCACCCCCACGCCCACGCCCATGGCAATCACCGGCAGGGTCGCCACCTTCAGGCCAATGCCCAGAAGCGCCATCAGCGCGTTGCACAAGATGGACACCAGCGTCAGCGGCACGATGATGCAAAGCACGGCGCGCCAGCTGCGGAAGGTCAGCCAGCACAGCAGCGTGATGGCGCCAAAGATGGCGGCCAGCATCTGCACCTCGGCGTGCTCGACGGCGTCGTTGGTGGCGGCTGCCACGCCCGCGTTGCCACCGGCCAGGCGAAACTTCAGGTTGGGCGTCTTGTCTGCGTCGATGAACTTTTGCACTTCGCCCACCACGTGCTTGAGCGTCGCGCCTTCATGGTCTTTCAGGAACAATTGCAGGTGAATCGTCTTGCAGCTTTCGGTGTTCAGGCCGAGTTCGGGGTTGGCTGCCTTGGAGCCGGTGCGCAGCGAGGCTTCGGTGCGCTGTAGCGCGCCCCAGTGGGGGTTGCCCTCGTTGTTGCCGCTGGCCGCCAGCTTGGCCAGGCCGGCCACGGTGGTGACCGAGCGCACGCCGTCGACGCCGCGCATCGTCAGGTCAAAGCGCTCGATGGCATTCATTACCGGCCAGTTCAGGCAGGCTTCATCGACATTGGTGGCCTCGGCATAGACCGACAGCACGTCCATGCCGATCGAGTAGTCGCGAATGATGCGGGCGTTGTCGCGGTTGTAGCGCGACTCGGCGCGCAGCTCGGGCGCGCCGGCGCCGATGTCGCCGGTCAGCAGGTGGCGCGAGGTGATGGTGCCGCCTACCAGCAGCACCAGCGAGACGGCCAGCGTCACCAGCGCCGGGCCGGGCTTGGCCAGCACCGAAACGGCCCACCAGCGGCCATGCAGACCAGTGATGCCGTCGGGCCGGCCCAGCGCCTTGGGTTCGAGCCGCAGGCGCGACAAGATCACGGGCAGCATCACCTTGTTGGTGATGATCATCAACAGCACGCCTATGCAGGCGGTCAGGCCCAGCTCGTGCACGATGGGAATGTCAATCAGCATGATGACCATGAAGCCCAGCGCATTGGTCAGCAACGCGACGGTGCCGGGCACGGCCAGCTTGCGAAAGGCACTTTCGGCGGCCAGCTCGGACGACAGGCCGGCGCGCACGTCCTGCTTCCAGGCGTTGGTCATCTGCACCGCGTGCGACACGCCAATCGAGAACACCAGGAAAGGCACGAGGATGGACATCGGGTCGATGCCAAAGCCGCCTATGGCCAGCAGGCCCAGCAGCCAGATCACCGGCAGCAGCGCCACCAGCAGCGCCAGCACCGTCAGGTTGACCGAGCGCGAGTACAGCCACAGCAGCACGGCCGTGATGAGGAAGGCCAGGCCGAAAAAGCCGATGACGATGGTCAGCCCGTCCATCACGTCGCCCAGCACCTTGGCAAAGCCGACGATGTTGATCTCGATGTCCTTGTTGCTGAACTTGGCGCGAATCAATTCGAGCTTCTTGGCCACGTCGCTGTAGTCGAGGTGCTTGCCGGTCTGCGGGTCGGTTTCCAGCAGGTCGGCGCGCACCATGGCGGACTTCAGGTCGGTGCTGACGAGCCGGCCAATCTGACCCGACTTGGCCACGTTGGAGCGCACATGCGCCAGGCCTTCTTCATTGGGCGTGAAGCGCGAGGGAATGATGACCTCGCCGACAAAGCCGTTTTCGGTCACCTCGATGTAACGCACATTGGGCGTAAACAGCGAGAACACCTGCCCCCGGTTCACGCCGGGCGTGAAGAACACCTCGTCGGTGACGCCGCGCAGGGTGTCGAGGAATTCCTTGTTGTAGATGTCGCCCTGGCCCTTCCAGTGCACGTTGATCAGCACGCGGTTGGCGCCCGAGAACGTGGTGGCGTGTTGCAAGAAGGCGGCCATGTACTCGTGGCGCAGCGGAATCAGCTTGTTGAAGCCGGCGTCCAGGTGCGTGCGCAGCGCCGAAGCGCCCAGCAGCAAGGTGATCAAAGTGGTG
>JBKJKI010000060.1:0-12668 GCA_046597475.1 Polaromonas sp.
CATGCTGCCGCGGCCCACGCCGTACACCGCGTTCAGCCCCGGCACGCCACTCTGGGCGCGGACGGCCTTGTAGCCCATCTCGGTGTAGCGCAGCACCTCGTCCACCGTGTGCTCGATGTCGCGCCCGTTGGCGTGGCCGTAGACCATCACGCCAGTGCGGCTCTTGCCGCCCAGCAGCTGGTACAGCGGCATGTTGGCGGCCTTGGCTTTGATGTCCCACAGCGCGGTGTCGACCGCGGCAATCGCCGTCATCGTCACCGGCCCGCGGCGCCAGTAGGCGCCCTTGTAGAGGTACTGCCAGATGTCCTCGATCTGGTGCGCATCGCGGCCTATCAGGCAGGGAATGACGTGGTCGTTGAGGTAGCTGACAACCGACAGTTCGCGGCCGTTGAGGGTCGCATCGCCGATGCCGCTCAAGCCTTCGTCGGTTTCGATTTTCAGGGTGACAAAGTTGCGGCCCGGGCTGCAGACGATGACGCGTGCGTTGGTGATTTTCATGGGAGTTCTTGGGTAATGAAATGATGCCGATGACAAGACGAATAAAGGGGAACAGCGTCTAGCCGTTCCAGCCGAGGTGACCGAGGAAGTCGCGCGTGCGCGCCACCGTCGGGTTGTCGAATATCTGCGAAGGAGGCCCTTCTTCCATGATGGCGCCGTTCTCGAAAACCACCACCCAGTTCGCCACGCGCTGGGCGAAACTCATCTCATGGGTGACGACAATCATGGTCATGCCTTCCTGGGCGAGTTTTTTCATGACGTTGAGCACCTCGCCGACGGTCTCGGGGTCGAGGGCGGAGGTCGGTTCGTCGAACAGCATCACTTCGGGCTCCATTGCCAGCGCGCGGGCAATGGCCACGCGCTGCTGCTGGCCACCTGAAAGGTTCGCCGGAAAGTTGTCGGCCTTGGACGCCAGACCCACCTTGTCAAGCAGTGCGCGTGCACGGGTGCGGGCGTCGGCCTCGCTCATGCCCAGCACGGTAATCGGCCCCATGGCGACGTTATCCAGAGCGCTCTTGTGCGGAAAGAGCTCAAAGCTCTGGAACACCATGCCCATGCGCTGGCGCACCTTGCGCACGTCAGCCTCGCGGGTCGGCAGCGGCACGCCGTCGAGCAACACTCGGCCACCGTTCAGGGTTTCCAGGGCATTCGTGCACCGCAGAAGCGTCGACTTGCCCGAGCCCGAAGGGCCGATCAGGCACATGACTTCGCCCTTGTTGACCTGCAGCGAGACACCGTTTAACGCTACGAAATCGCCGTACATCTTGCGTACGTTTTCATAGACCAATACCGGCGGTTGGTCGCTGCCCTTGCGTGTCCTGGCCGGGGTGGCCAGTGCTGTGAAAGCATTCATTCCTTGACTCCGTATTTTTTGTGGATCCAGTCCACGAGTTTTGCTTGCGGGTAACCCATCAGCCAATACAGCGCGGCCATGGCGGTCAACATTTCCAGAACGCGGAAGGTTTGCGCGCGAATCTGCATGGAGGTGTAGGCCAGCTCGCTGACGGCGATGACCGACACCAGCGAGGTGTCCTTGAAAAGTGAAATCCAGGTGCTGGCCAGCACCGGCAGAATGCGCCGGCCGGCTTGCGGAATCACTACCTTGAACATCGCCTGCCTGCGCGACATGCCCATGGCCAGCGCCGCTTCCATCTGGCCCTTGCGAATGGAGTTGATGCCGGCGCGGAAGGTCTCTGCGTTGTAGGCAGAGATGTTCAGCACCAGCGCAACGAGGGCCGTGGTCAGCGCCGAGAACTGCACGTCGAAGGCAATCGGCATCACGTAGAAGGCCCAGTAGATGACGAGGATCAGTGGCAAGTTGCGAAAGAACTCCACGAAGGCCAGCGAGGCGTTGTTGAGCACCTTGTTCGACGACAGCCGCATCAGCGCCAGCAGAATGCCGCCCGGCACTGCCAGCAACATGGTGACGATCGTCAGGCCAATGGTCATGGCCGCGCCTTCGAGCAGTGCTGCGCGGTGGGTCCAGATGACGTTCCAGTCGAAATTCATGAGCGCCCCATGTGTGCGAGTTTTTGATACATACGGTCAACCACGCGGGTGACCGGGAACAGCACCAGGAAATAAAGCACCATGACCGTCGTGAAAACTTCCACCGGCCGATAGCTCTGGCCGGCCACGGTTTCGGCGCGGTGCATCAGTTCTGGCACGGCAATCACGGTGGCGATGGCCGTGTCCTTGATGGCCATCGTCAGCACCGAGCCGAAGGCCGGCAGCATGCGGATGGTGGCCTGCGGCAAGATGATCTTGCGCAGGATCTGCGCCCGCGACATGCCCAGCGCCAGGCCAGCGCGGGTCTGGCCGGGGCGTATGGATTCAATGCCGGCACGGATGATTTCCGACGCATAGGCCGCGATGTGCAGCGTCAGCCCGACCAGCGCTGCCCAGAAGGGTGGGAAGGTCACGCCGGCCAGAATGGGGAAGGCGAAGTAGATCCACACCAGCACCACCAGGATGGGAAGGGCACGCATGGAGTCGACATAAAAAATCAGCACCTTGCTGAGCCAGCGCGGGCCGTAGAGGCGCAACAGGGCGATCATCAGTCCGGCCAGGATACTGGTCACCGCGCTGATGACGCTCAGCAGCACTGTGACGCCCAGACCACCGGCAAAAAAGCGCCAGTTATCGACGATCGGTGAAAAGTCCACGTCCATGAAGAAGTCCGTCAAAGGTTGGAGGTATGCGGCAGCCTCACGTCCTGCCTGGAGGCCGGCCGCGAGGCGGGAAGGGCCAGCTGTTACAGCCAGCCGTGCCGCGGCTTATTTCAGGGTTTGCGTCATCCGCAGTTCTTCCGCGGCGAGCTTGGGCTGCATGCGTTTTTCGACTTCTCGCAGCCAGTCGAGGTAGACCTGCTCGTTCTTGTTCACGCCCATGCCGGCCTTGATCTCGAAGATCTTGCTGTCCTGGCAGTTGTTTTCTTTGGGAAACACCGCCAGGCCCTTGACCTTCTTGTTGATGTTGGGCCACAGCATGCGGTTCAGCGGCGCCACGTCCGAACGGCCCGCCAGCACTTCCTCGATCGGCGCGACCGAACCGGAGTTGGCCACGCCACGCAGCTTGGCCTTGGAGAACTGCTCACGGACCATAGGCTCTTCGCCGGCGCCCGAAAAATACGCCATCGTGATGTCGGGCTTGTTGAAGTCTTCTACCGCCTTCACGTTGGTGAACTTTGGGTTGTCGGCGCGGCCGAACATGCAGACGCTGGTGCTCGAGAAGGTCACGAAGTCGATGATCTTGGCGCGCTCGGCGTTCTGGTTCAGGGGGCCGATCATGATGTCCATCTGGTTGGCAATCAGCGCCGGCACCTTGGTTTCATGGCTGACCGGCACCGGCACCATCTTCACGCCTAGCAACGTGGCGAACTCCTTGCCCAGCATCCAGGACGGGCCAGACCAGGCCTCGCCCTCGCCGGTGGTGTTTTGGGCCAGCCAGGGCGGGTTGTTGACCACGCCGACGCGCAGCACACCGGCCTTTCGGATGGCGTCGATGCGCGGGCTGGCACCGGGTGCCGGTGGCGTCTGAGCAAAGGCGCTGCCTGCCGTTGCGACCAGCATGCTGGCCAGGGCGATGGCTTTGCAGCCGCGCGAAAAAACGTTTCGTGTGTTCATGTCTTATCTCCTGTTGTTTGGGGTGGTTTATGCCGTGATGGTGGTCTACTTCATGTTCTCGATGACTTGTCTTTCTTCGCTGGCCAGGCGTGGCGCCAAGGTTTTTTCGACTTCGCGCAACCAGTCGAGAAAGACCTGCTGGTTCTTGTCGATGGCCAGGCCAATAGACGCGGCCATCTCGGCCGAGTCCTGGCAGTTGTTGCCCTCAGGCAGCACCTTCAGGCCCTTGACCTTGCGATTGAGTGCCTGCCATGGCACGCGGTTGATCGGCGTCACATCGGCACGCCTGGCCATGATTTCTTCGACCGGTGCCGCGGTGCCGGCAATGGACACGGCGCGTAGTTTGGCGTTGGGGAAGCGTTTTTTGACCCAGTTCTCTTCGCCGCCGCCGGTGAAGTAGGCGACCGTGATGTTCGGGTTGTTGAACTCGTCGATCGACTTGGCGTTGGCGACCTTTGGGTTATCCGCGCGGCCAAACACGCACAACGCGGTACGTGAGTAAGTCACGAAGTCGACCACATTCAGGCGCTCGGGCGTGACCGAGAGCGGCGAGATCGTCATGTCGGCCTGGTTTGACGCGAGCACCGGCACCTTGGTCTCGTGTGAGACGGAAACGGCCTGCAGCTTGACGCCGAGTTGCTTCGCCACCTCGTTCGCCAGCGACCATGCCGGGCCGGACCAAGCATCGCCGGAACCCGAGGTGTTCTCGACCAGCCATGGCGGGTTCGACAGCACGGCCACGCGCAGCACGCCAGCCTTCTTGATCGCATCGACGCGCGGACTGGCGCCGGGCACTGGCGGCGTCTGAGCAAAGGCCGCCGTGGCCAGACCGATCAGCAGGCCGACCGCGCTGTGCCGAAGTCCAGGGAATGGGAGGTGCATGGTTGTGTCTCTCTTGATGTGTTGTTGGAAATAAAACGCGCGTCAGCGCCAAGCCTGGGCAAACTCGCTGATGACGCGCTCCAGGTGCGCCCGCATCGCGGCACGGGCGGCCACCGGGTCGCGCGCCAGCAGCGCCTTGAAGATGCGCTGGTGATCGGCATGCGAGGCCATGCGCAAATCAGGTGTGTGGAAGTGATGTTCGATCTTGGTCCAGACCGGGCCGCGCGACTGAGTCCACATCGCCGTGACCATTTGCAGCAATACGCTGTTACCGGTCGACTCGGCGATGCGCAGATGAAAGAGCTGGTCGGCGGCCTCGTTTTTCTCCTTGTCGTCCATGTGCTCGCGCATGTCAGACAGGGCCGCGAAGATGCGGTCCAGGTCGCCGTCATTGCGTGTTTCGGCCGCCACCGAGGCGATCTCGGACTCGATCAGGCAACGGGCGCGGAGCAGCTCGAAAGGGCCAGGGCCGGTCTCGGGCATGTAGGACTGCGGCGCCGCCGGGCTGCTGACCTTCGTCACGTAAATGCCAGAGCCGCCACGCACCTCGACCACGCCCTGCAGCTCCAGCGCGATCATCGCTTCGCGCACCGAGGTACGGCTGACGTCGAAGCGCTCGGCCAGCGCGCGCTCCGAAGGCAGACGTTCGCCGAGCTTGAACTCACCCTGCGCGATCAGGCCCAGCATCTGAGCGGCCAAGCGCTGATAGGAACGGTCGAAACCAGCCCTGGGCGCGGCCGGGCTATCGTCGTTGGGTTGAATGAGGTGAACTGCCATGGTTTTAAAAAGTGGTTGGACCAAATATAAACTGGTAAACCAAATTTCCGAATAGTGGTTTACCACTATAGGTAAATTGGTTGGTCCAGCAGTTTAATTGAGCTCTTTTTCTCAGGGCAACCGGACCTTATGCGCGCACTTTCACAAGCCTCGCTCAACAAGCTCATCGAATCTGCAGACGGGGCGCAAACTTCGCTGGCCTTGCCGCACTACGACCGTAGTCAGGCGGCTACCGGCGTCGTTCACTTCGGTCTCGGCGCTTTCCATCGCGCGCACCAGGCCATCGTGTTCGATGCCTTGCTGGCCGCCGGCGATGCGCGCTGGGGTGTGCTGGGCGTCGCGATGCGAAGTACCGGGCTGGCCGACGCGCTGACCCGGCAGAATGGCCTCTACACCCTGCAAATCGCCAGTGCGGCCGGCCGCCGCTGGCAAATCGCCGGCGCCATCGGACGAACCTGCGTCGCCGCGCGCGAGCCGCAACAGGTCATCGACGCCATCACTGCGCCGGCCACCCGCTGGGTCACCCTGACCGTGACTGAGAAAGCCTACGGACCAGACCTTGCCACGTTGCTGGTTATGGGTCTTGCCGCACGGCAGGCGGCAGGCTTGGGCGGACTGACGATCGCCTCCTGCGACAACCTGACCGGCAATGGCGACAAGCTGCGCGCGCTGTGCGTTGAAACAGCGCAGGCCATGAATGCGCAACTCGTCGCGTGGATAGTCGCGCACTGCGCCTTTCCCAACAGCATGGTTGACCGCATTGTGCCGGCCGCGACTGCGCAGCACCGCAGCGATGCGGCCGAAGTCACGGGACTGGATGATGCCTGCGCGCTTGGCACCGAAGGTTTTTGGGAATGGGTAATCGAGGACAGCTTCGTCGATCCGGCCGATGGCGCCCTGCTCGCGTCCGCCGGCGTGACGGTCGTGCAGGACGTGCGGCCCTTCGAACAGGCCAAGCTTTGCATGCTCAACGGCAGCCACACCGCCATCGCCGTGTTGGGCGCGGTGCTGGGCTTGCCGACCGTGTCCGACTGCGTGGCGAATGCCGATATTCACCGCTTTTTACACGGCCTGATGACCGGCGTGATGATGCCGCAGCTGACGCGCCCCGGCCTGCCGGCCTACCGCGATGCGCTGCTGGAGCGCTTTGCCAATCCCGACCTGCGCCACAAGGTCCACCAGATCGCCTCCGACAGCTCGCTGAAGATTCCGCTGCGCTGGCTGGGCACGGTCACCGCGCGCCTCGCGGCCGGCCAGCAGGTCGAGCCGTTGGCCTTTGCGAGCGCCGTCTGGATGCGTTACCTGCTGGCCGAAGACGACGCAGGCGAGCCCTATGTAATTTCCGACCCGATGGCCGCCACGCTGCAGGCGGTGGCGCAACAACACCGCGGCGACGCGGCCGCCACCGTGCAGGCGCTGACCGCGCTGCCGGCCATCTGGGGCGACGCGCTGCATGCCGACGCACGCTGGACGTCGCGCGTGACCTTCTGGCTTCAACGCATCCAGGCCGTTGGCGTCGCTGCGGCGCTGGTTGAGCTCAACGATGCGGCATTCCCCGCATAAAACCTCTTTTTAACCCACTGGAAAGAATTTCATGATCCCCAATACGCCCCCTATCAAAGACCAGGTTGCCCTTGTAACCGGCGCCAACGCCGGCATGGGTCTGGCCACCGTTCGAGCCTTGCTTGACGCCGGCTACCGCGTCGCGGCCACTGACTTGCACACCGAACAGGTCGCGGCGCTGGCTGCAGAACACGGCGATCGCCTTGCCTGTTTTGTCATGGACGTGAGCGACCATGCCGCAGTGCATGCGGCCTGCGACCAGGTCGAGGCACGCTTTGGCCGCATTGATGTCTGCGTGAACAATGCCGGCTTTCTGCAATACGCCAACTGCGAAGAGACCACGCCCGAACTGTGGCACAAGACCTTGAGCATCAATCTCGATGGCGTGTTTTTTGTCAGCCAGCGCGTCGCGCCCGGCATGAAGGCACGCGGCTTCGGCCGCATCGTGAACATTTCGTCTTACGGTGCGAAAACTGGTGGTCTGTCGCCGCTGCCCGCTTATGCCGCGAGCAAGGGCGGCGTCATCTCGCTGACCTTCAGCTTCGCGCGTGAGTACGCAGCCTTCGGCGTGACCTGCAACGCACTGGCGCCGACCTTCGTCAAGACGCAAATGCTGACCGAGCAGGTCAGCGCTGAACGCCAGGCTGAATTGCGCCAGAAGATTCCGGTTGGCCGCTTCTGCGAACTGGAAGAACTGGCGCATGCAGTGCTGTTTTTGGCGCACCCGATGAGCGGCTTCATCACCGGCGAGGTGCTAGACCTCAATGGCGGTTTGCAATTCGATTGACCCAAGGCGCGATCATCTGCGCCGACGAATGGTCTGGAGCGGCGCTAAAAGCCAGGCCGACAAACAGCGCGCGCTTAGAAGTCAGGTTCACGCTCGCTGATGACGCCGGGCTTGCCAGACTCCGGGGCACAGCAGGTGATGAGCTGGCAAAGCAGCCGCTCAGCCATGTAGTCAAGACTCCACTGCTACTGCCGGTATGCCAGCAGCGTTTGGCCAAGCTGCACCAGCACACCAAGCGCGTCGGGCGGTAGGCCATGATTAGCGCTGACAGCTGTCATGGCATATAAAGCACTGTCAAAGAGTCCGCTAATGCTTCACTCAATGCGCGTGCACCAGCCCGCTGATCAGCGTCACCAGGCCTATGCCTATCGCCAGCCAGGCGATCTGCGCGGCGGTCTCGCTGGCGGTCGCACGCTTTTGAAGCTGGGGGATCAGGTCGGCCAGCGCCACGTAGACAAAGCTGCTTGACGCAATGATCAGGAAGAACGGCAGGAAGTCGATCAGCTTGTCCACCAGCGCGTAACCGACCACGCCGCCCAGCGCCGTCACGGCGCCCGCCAGCGTCACCTTGACCAGGGCGGCACGCCGGTTGCCCGAGCTGCTTTGGCGCAACACGATCAGATCGCCCATGTGGTGCGGCACTTCGTGCACCAGCACCGCCAGCGTCGCCACCACGCCCAGGCGCAGATCGGCCATGAAGGCCGAGGCGATCAGGATGCCGTCACCGAAGGCATGAACGCTGTCGCCCGCCAGCACGGCCCAGCCGCCGGTCCTGGCGCCGTGGCTGTGGCCATGGTCGTGATGTGCGTGCTCATGGTCGTGGCTGTCGGGAGGCTCGACGCCATGGTGTTCATGCCCGTGGTGCCACAACTCGGCCTTGTCGAGCAGGAAGAAAAACACCAGCCCGACCAGCAGGGTGGCGAAGAGTTTTTGCGGGTCAATCTGGCTTTCAAAGGCTTCGGGCAAGAGATGCATGAAGGCCGTAGCCAGCAGCGCGCCGGCGGCCAGGCTGAGCATGTGCTGGGTGTAGCGGGCCAGCATGCCAAAGCTCAGCAGCGCCGCAAGCCAGACGCTGCCAATCCCCGCGCTGAGGGTTCCCAACAATATCGCTATTAAAATCATAGCTAACTATAACCGTAGTACCTGGGCTAGAGCCCTGAATCATAAAAAAACCTGTAAAAGCGACCGTTCAGGCGCTCCACAAATGGCGAAACCCCGGTCTCGGCATGATGGCCGAGCGCCGGGGCTGGTTTATCTTATCAAGTGTGTCAAGGGGCTGGGGCGGGATGCGCCACGGCGGGTCGCGACAGCGATGCAAGGACCAGCGGCGGCAGGCAGCCGGGCAGGTGCCGGCGCTTCGTGGCAAATCGCCTTTTGCTTCAGTGCAAGGCCACGGCCAGCGTCTGGCGGGCCCGAAACATGCGCTGGAACAGGTTGTTCTCGGTGATGGACAAGGCCTTGCAGACTTCCTCGGCGGACTGGTCAAGCAGCACGCGCAGCTGCATGGCGTCGCGCAGGCTCTTGGGCAGATCGGCAATGCCGCGCAGCACCAGGCGCACGGCCTCGCGCTGCTGGGCGATTTCATCGGGCCGGGGCTGGCTGCATTCGACGCTGGCGCAGGGACTGGTCTCGCTGTCGTCGTCCCAGCTGTCGGTGCCGGCGCGCTGGCGCACCAGATCGACAATCTTGTGCTTCAGAATCGCGGTCAGCCAGGAACGCAAGGCCGACCGGCCGGCGAAGCTGGCGCGCCCGGTGATCACCGCCTCAAACACATCGTGCACCAGGTCCTCGGCCAGCGCCGGGTCGTGCAGCCTGCGCCGGGCAAAGCGCACCAGGTAGTCGCGGTGCGGCAGCATGTCCTCCCACGGCACGGCAACGGCCGGGGTGCTGGACGGTCCAAAGGCTTGGGTGATGGGGGTCATGGCGAAGCTCCTGAACGGATGGTTGCGATGGCTTCAAGTGTGAAATCCAGGCCTCGCGGCAAGCTCACCAAACATCACATTCACATAACATTTGCGTAAGAACCAGCGCCGCCAAGCGACAATTCCCCATGCCCTACCACATCCTCGTTGCCGAAGACCAGGCCGACATACGCGACATGATCGAGCTGAACCTGCGCAACGCGGGCTACCAGGTGACAGCCGTGGCCGACGGGCTGGCCGCGCTGGCCAGCCAGGCCGAGCAGGCTTTCGACGTGCTGCTGCTGGACCTGATGATGCCGGGCATGGACGGGCTGGAGGTCTGCAAGACGCTGCGCGCCCGGGGCCGCAGCACGCCCATCCTGATGCTGACGGCCAAGTCCACCGAGCTGGACCGGGTGCTGGGCCTTGAACTCGGCGCCGACGACTACCTCACCAAGCCGTTTTCGCTGGCCGAGCTGCTGGCCCGCGTGAAGGCGCTGCTGCGCCGCGCCGAATTGCTGCTGGCCGCGCAAACCGCAGCCAAGACCCAGCACAGCGTGCTGCGCAACGGCGAGCTTGAAATACTGCCCGCCAAACGCCAGGTCAGCCTGAAGGGCAAGCCGCTGGACTTCACCGCGCTGGAGTTCGAGCTGCTGCTGCATTTTGCCCAGCACCCGGGCCATGTCTTTTCACGCAACCAGCTGCTGGCTGCCGTATGGGGCTATTCGCATGATGGCTACGAGCACACGGTGACGACCCACATCAACCGCCTGCGGGCCAAGCTGGAGCTGGACCCGATGCGCCCGCAACTCATACTCACGGTGCGCGGTGCGGGCTACAAGATGCGCGAGGCGCCTTAAGTGAACGAGGAGCTGAGCGGCGCGCGGTTTGCCATGACGGTCCGCTTCAAGATCGCGCTGACGATCTTCATCACCGGCCTGCTCACCGCCGCCGGCGTGATTGCCACCGTGGCGGTGGCCTTCCAGCGCTTCGAGCATGAAACCGCCTACGACCGCGCCAACGTCTTCCTGAGCCGGGTGGTGGCCAGCTACGACAACCTGTTTGACCTGCAGGACCGCCACCCCAAGGAGCTGAATGCGCTGCTGCGCAATCTGCTGCTGTTGGAAGCCGACACCCAGCTCTACCTGCTCGATGCCGATGGCGTGGTCTTGTCCAGCACCGGCAATGTCAAGCTGCCCGCCGGATTCAAGGTGGCGCTGGGCCCGGTGCGGCAGGCAGCGCAGGGCATTGACCCCGACAAGCGCATGCCCTATGTGATGGGAGACGATCCGGAACGCATGGACGCCAATGCCGTGATTGCCGCGCGCGCGCTCAGCCGCGCCGTGATTCGCCAGACCGAGCCGATGGCGGGCTACCTCTACTTGGTGACGCACAGGGAAGCGCGTCCCGAAGGCCGGCTGGCCGTGTTTCGCTCTGCCTTCGCCGGACCGGCCTTGGCTGCCGTGGCCGGGGTGGTGGCGCTGACAACCCTGATGGCGGCATGGATCATTGCCGCCGTGACCCGGCCGCTGCGCCGCATCAGCGCCGAAGTGGCCAGGGCCTCGCGTGAGGGTCTGGGTGCGGGCCTGGGTGACGAGGCGCAAGGCCTGCTGCGCGCGCCACCGCCAGGACCGGCGGTCCAGCCTCGGCGCCTGGACGAATTTGGCCAGCTGCGCGAAGGCTTTCGCGCCATGCTGACGACCTTGCGCATGCAGTGGGAGGCGCTGCGCCAGCTGGACCACTTTCGCCGCGAAGGGGTGAGCAATCTCTCCCACGACCTGCGCTCGCCGCTGACGGCCACGGTGGCCTGCCTGGAAACGCTGGACCAGCGCTGGGCCAGCGACACGCATCAAGGCGACCGCGCCGATGACAGGCGGCTGATAGCAATGGCCTTGCGCAACACGCGCAACGCGGCGCAACTGGTGCGCTCCCTGGGTGACCTGGCCCAGCTGGACGAGCCCGAATTCAAGCTCCACACCGAACTGCTGGACCTGAGCGAGGTGCTGGACGACATCGCCCTGCGCTTCGCAGAACGTGCGGCCCAGCGCGGCGTGCGCCTGCACTACCAGCACGACGCGCTGGCCCCGCCGCCGTTCGCGGAGGTAGACATTGAACTGCTGGAGCGCGCCATCGCCAACCTGCTGGACAACGCCTTGAAGTTCACGCCGCCTGGCGGACAGATCAGCCTGGCGGTGAGCTGTTCGGGCGGCGATAGCGCCGACGCTGCCGCATGGGTGAATATCAGCGTGGCGGACACCGGCTCCGGCATCGCCGACAAAGACCTGCCCCGCCTGTTCGACCGGCTCTACCAGAGCCGTGACAGCGTCGCTCCCGCCAGCAGCGAGGGCGGCAAGGGCCTGGGCCTGGCCATTGTCAAGCGAATTGCCGAGCTGCACCGCGGCAGCGTGACGGTGCGCAGCGATGCCAGCCAGGGCACTTGCGTGACACTGACACTGCCCGGCATAGTGACCCCTCACTGACGCGTCGGCCCTGCCCGTGAATCGGCAGGCACCTAAAACACCCCGAGCGCCAGCCCCGTCGCCAGCGCCTCGCCCAACGCCCGACAGCGCTCCAAGTCTTCAGCACCGATCTGCTTGGTGGCCAGAATGGCTTCGGGCGTCTGTGCATGGGTGCACACAATCAGCGGCTCTGCCACGGGCTTGAGGCGCCAGCCCGTGGCAATGCGTTCAATCTGCCGCGCCGCATTGCTGCCGTCGCTGCCCGCGCATATCAGACTGGCGTAGGAGCGGCCGTTGACCTGATCCAGCACGGCGTAATAGCAACGATCGAAAAAGTCCTTCATCTGTCCGCTGATGGCGGCCAGGTTCTCCGGCGTGGCAAAGATATAGCCATCCGCCGCCAACACATCAGCAGGCCCCGCCTGCGCGGCGTGCAACAGCCGCACTTGCACGCCACATTCCATCGCCGCGCCAGCACGCGCCGCTTCGGCCATCTGCCGCGTGCCATCGGTCATGGAGTGGTAGACGATCAGCAGCGTCCTGGATGTACTCATGGAAGAACTAGTGTTTAATTGCATTAATTAGCATAATTAATTATCATTGCAGCTTGCAAATAACAAGCTGGGGGTGATGATGGCTCGAGTGGCGGCGAAGGTGACGTGCAGTGATCAAGTAC
>JBKJKI010000167.1:0-20831 GCA_046597475.1 Polaromonas sp.
AAGCTTGGCCACGGCCAGGGGCTGCAGCTCTTCGCTGGTTTCAACCAAAATGGCGCGGTCGGCGCCAATGGCCATGGCGGTGCGCAGGGTTTCCTGGCATTGCAGCACGCCGCAGGACACGGCGATGACCTCGGTGGCCACGCCCTTTTCCTTGAGGCGAACGGCCTCTTCGATGGCGATCTCGTCGAACGGATTCATGCTCATCTTGACATTGGCGATATCGACACCAGTGCCATCGGATTTGACGCGGACCTTGACGTTGTAGTCGACGACGCGTTTGACGGGGACCAAGACCTTCATGACGGGACTCCAGATTCGGTTAATTGACGTTGACGTAAACGTAAACTCTTTATTTTATGCTGCGGCAGGCCAGATTCGGGGCAGCCAAACGAGAAAAGAAGGGTAATCCATCCCGGCGGGCATAAAAAGAACGATCGTTCTATTTTATTGTAAGGGACTGCTTCCGATGAATTGGAGCATCCTGCCAAGACTCTATCACCAAGGTGTCACCACCCCAAAAATCAGGAAGGTCGGGGTTCTGCGGGCGGCACGGCGCGCGTGTGAATGACCCGCTGCGGATAGGGAATGTCGATGTGATGCTCGCGCAGGGCCTTGAGAATGGCAAGATTAACCTGCGAGCGCAGATTTTGCTGCCCGTTTTCCGGGTCCATCATCCAGTAGTTGAGGGTGAACTCCAGGCCGTCGGCGCCAAAATTGGTCAGGTTGACCCCCGGGCCCGGCTCGTGCAGCACGCGTTGTTGCGCCAATGCGGCTTCATTGAGCAAGCGCATCACCAGCTCCACATCGCTGTCGTAGCCGACCGAAACCACGGTGGACTGCAGCACCTGGGGGTCGCTGAGCGAGAGGTTTTCGACCCGGCTGCTGATGAACATCTCATTGGGCACAATGGACTCGCGTCCCGATGCCGCGCGCACCACCGTGTAGCGCGCATTGATGTCCGTGATGCGCCCTTCAAAGGTGTCCACGCGCACATTGTCGCCAATGCGCACGCTGCGCTCGGCCAGCATGACAAAACCGCTCACGTAGCTGGCGGCCAGCTTTTGCAGGCCAAAGCCGACGCCCACGCCAATCGCGCCGCCCAGCACCGAGAGGGCCGTCAGGTCAATGCCGACGGATGACAGCGCCAGCAAGAGCCCGACAAACATCAGCACCGCGCGCGTGGCATTGCTCACCGCCTTGCGCAGCGACAGCTCGCCACCGGTGGCCGAGCGTAGCAACCGGCTTTCAATGGCCGACGATATCCAGAGCGTGATCAGCAGCACCACGCCAGCCGTCAAAGCCCCTTCGATCATGGTGCGCACCGAAATCAGCGAGCCGCCAACCTTCCATTTGATGTCGTCCAGTTCGTCCAGGATGACCGGCAGCAGGCCGCTGACCCACAGCACCATGGCGATCCAGGCCAGCCATGAGATGCTGCGCTCCAGCGCGCGCACCACCGGCGCGTTTTTAAACGCCACCTGAAGCACCTTCACCCCCAGGCGGATCACCGCCAGCGAGACCAGCACCGGAATCGCGACCTTGAAAACAGCCAGTGGAAGCATCTGCTCCAGCAGCGTTTTGGCGGCATAAGCAAAGACCAGCAGCAGCAGCGGAAACAGCACCCCGTCCACAATGCGCTGACCGAAAAGGATTGAAGATTCGCCAGCCAGCCGGCGTGAGCGGCTGAGCACATGCACCACCAGCCAGGCCAGCAAGATGCAGACGATCAAGACGCCCAGTTCGGTCAGTGCGCTTGGCCGGGTCAACGCGGCAAACCAGCCGTCCAGCCCCTCGATACGGTCAGGTGGGGAAAAAGAGCGGAAATTCACGGCGCCGGCGTTGGCCATTGCGGCTTCCTCTTTTCAACAAATGCCTGCACGCCCTCCTGCGCCACGGGCTGCATCATGTTGCAGGCCATGGTCTGGCCGGCCAGCTGGTAGGCCGCCTCGACACCCGTTTCCCGCTGTTTATAGAAAAGCGCCTTGCCCATGGCCAGCGCTTCGCGCGGTTTGGCCAGCAGCGCCAGCACCATTTTCTCAACTTCGGCGTCGAGCATCTCCATCGGCACCACGCGATTGACCAGACCCCGGGCGAGCGCTTCATCGGCGCTGATGAATTCGCCGGTCAGCAGCATTTCCATGGCCTGTTTGGCGGGCATGTTGCGTACCAGGGGCACGCTGGGCGTGGCGCAAAAAAGCCCCACGTCAATGCCGTTGACGCCAAAGCTGGCGCAGCTAGCGGCCACCGCCAGGTCGCATTGCGCCACCAGCTGGCAGCCTGCCGCGGTCGCCAGGCCCTGCACCCTGGCAATCACCGGCACCGGCAGATTCTGGATGTCAAGCATCACCCGCGTGCACCGGGCAAACAGCTTCTGGTAATAGGCCAACTCGGGCTGTGCGCGCATTTCCTTGAGGTTGTGGCCGGCGCAGAAGGCCTTGCCCTGTGCGGCGATCACCAGCACCCTCGCCGACGCGTCAAGCGCAATCGCGTCCAGCGCCGACTGCAGCGCCTGCAGAACGTCTTCGCCCAGTGTATTGAAGCTGCCCGGGCGGATCAGGGTCAGCGTGTGCACACCGCGGCCGTCGCAGGCGTGAAGAAGCGGCGGCGGCTGGCCGGAAACGGGAGTGGTCATGTGAAAATTCCTGTCGCTCTATAGATCAGCCAGCACCCGGAGATGCGCTTCCACGCTGCGCCCCAGCGCGCTGAGGTTGTAACCGCCCTCCAGCGATGACACGATGCGCCCCCTGGCATGGCGCCTGGCCACGTTCTTCACACGCTCGGTGATCCAGGCATAGTCCTGTTCGGTCAGCGCCATCTGTCCCAGGTCGTCCTCCCGGTGCGCGTCGAAGCCGGCGCTGATGAAGATCATCTCGGGCTTGAACGCTTCCAGGCGGGGAATCCACATGGTCTCGATCAATTCACGTATGTCCATGCCCTTGGTGTGCGCCGGCACCGGCAGGTTCACCATATTGGGCTCGCGCGTGTCGGCGCCGGTATGGGGAAAGAAGGGGTGCTGGAAAAAGCTCACCATCAGGATCCGGTCGTCGCCCCTGATGATGTCTTCGGTGCCGTTGCCGTGGTGCACGTCAAAGTCAACAATCGCCACGCGTTTGAGGCCATGACGCTCCAGTGCGTACTTCGCGGCAATCGCGATGTTGTTGAAAAAACAAAAACCCATGGCCTTGCCGCGCTCGGCGTGGTGGCCAGGCGGGCGCACCGCGCAAAAGGCGTTTTCCATCTCGCCGGCCATCACCGCATCGGTGGCGGCGATCGCGGCACCGGCGGCGCGCAGGGCGGCGTTCCAGGTATGGACGTTCATGGCCGTGTCGGGGTCGATCTGCGCATAAGGCGGGCCGCCGGCCTTGATGTCGTCGACCAGCTGCTCGCCCAGGCCGCGAATGGCCGCGATCATCATGCGCTCATGCGCCAGCTCGATGTCACCAAGCGCCGCCAGGGGCGCATCGCGCCGCTGCAGCGCATCGCCCACGCCGCTGATCAGCAGCCGGTCTTCTATCGCTCCCAGGCGTTCCGGGCACTCCGGGTGCCCAAAGCCCATCTCATGTTTCCAGCAGTCTTTGTGGGTGAAGTAACCGGTCGCATTCATGGCTGGAAATTTTTGCAAATAATTACGTTATGGTTGAAGACATGCACGTCAAAGAAAAACTTCAAGCGCTTTTAAATCAGCTTAACACGGTCATTGTGGGCAAACCGGTTCAGGTGCAGGACTGCGTTGCCTGCCTGCTGGCCGGTGGTCATCTGCTGATTGAAGACGTGCCCGGCGTCGGCAAAACCACGCTGGCGCATGCGCTGTCGCGCTCCTTTGGCCTGCAGTTTTCCCGCGTGCAGTTCACCGCCGACCTGATGCCCAGCGACTTGTCCGGCGTGTCGATTTACGAGCGGCAAAAAGAGAGCTTTGTATTTCACCCTGGCCCGATGTTTGCCCAGGTGCTGCTGGCCGACGAGATCAACCGCGCCAGCCCCAAGACCCAGAGCGCGCTGCTCGAAGCCATGGAGGAAAAGCAGGTCACCATCGAAGGCCAGACCCGGCCCTTGCCCCTGCCCTTTTTCGTCATTGCCACGCAAAACCCGCATGACCAGCTGGGCACCTACGCCCTGCCCGAGTCGCAGCTGGACCGCTTTCACATGCGCATCTCGCTGGGCTACCCCGACCGCGCCGCCGAGCGTGAACTGCTCAAGGGGGCCGATCGGCGCGACATGGTCGATACCCTGCCCGCCATGCTCGCGCCGCACGAATTGCTGGAGCTGCAGCAACAGGTCCAGCAGGTGCATGCCGCCGAACCCCTGCTGAACTACCTGCAGGACCTGATTGCAGCGACCCGCTCGGGCCGCTGGTTCCTGCAGGGCCTGAGCCCGCGCGCTGGCATTGCCATCATGCGGGCGGCCAGGGCGCAGGCCTTTTTAAGCGGGCGTGACTATGTCGCGCCCGACGACATCGCCGCCATCCTGCCGCAAACCGCCGCGCATCGTCTGATTCCGGTCAGTGGCGCGGGCCGGGGCGCGCTGGAACAGGTGCGCGCCATGCTTGACAGCGTGGCGCTGCCATGAAGCCTCAGGCGGCAAAGAGCAATGCGACAAGCGCGGGGGCCAGTCCCGCCGACAGGCCGCCCTTAGGCGGGACAGCCCCCTCGGGGGGCAGCGCAGTACGCGAAGCGACAAGCGTGGGGGCCAGTCCCGCCGACAGGCCGTCCTTAGGCGGGACAGCCCCCTCGGGGGGAAGCGCCGTACGCGAAGCGTCAAGTGTGGGGGCCACCTTCCTGCGCCACCGCTTTCAGCACTGGTGGCAGAGCCGGCTTCCGCTGAGCGACAGCGTCACGCTGACCCAGCGCAACGTCTACATCCTGCCGACGCGACCGGGCCTGATGCTGGGCCTCACCCTGCTGGTCGCCTCGATCAACTACCAGCTCAGCCTAGGCTATCTGCTGACTTTTCTGTTGGCCGGCACGACCCTGGTGGGCATGTACGTATGCCATGGCACCTTGCGCGGGCTTGCACTGAATTTGATAGCACCCAATAGCCAATTTGCGGGGGCTTCAGCCATTTTTGACGTAAAACTCACGAATTCGGGGCGTTCCGGGCGCCACGGCATCGGCCTGAGCGTGCTGGCCCCGCGCGAGCGCGACGCGCAAAAAGAAAGTGGGCAGCACTGGACCTGGACCGACGTGGCGGCCCAAGGCAGCAGCGTGGTCCAGGTGGCCTTCACGCCGGCCCGGCGCGGGCTGCACCGCCTGCCTGCGCTGACCGCCGAAACGCGTTTTCCGCTGGGCACCTTCCGTGTCTGGACGGTCTGGCGGCCCGCCGCCCAAGTCATGGTCTACCCCGCGCCCGAAGCGATGCCGCCGCCGCTGCCGCCTGGCGAGCCCCGCGCCCAAGGCGCGGGAGCGGCCACGCGGGCGCAAAGCAGCGGCGAGTTCGATGGCGTGCGGGCTTACCGGCGTGGCGATCCGCTGAAGAACGTGCTCTGGAAAAAAGCCGCGAAGGCCGACGGGCACGGCAACGGTCTGGTGGTGCGCGACTCCCAGCAAACCCAGCGCCATGAGCTCTGGCTGGACTTCAGGCAGGCCGGCGCACTGGATGTGGAGCCCAGGCTATCGCGGCTTTGCGCCTGGATTCTGCGTGCCGACCAGCTTGGGCTGGACTACGGCCTGCGCCTGCCCGCGCTGGAAATCAAACCCGGCAGCGGCGCGGCCCACAAGCGCCAATGCCTGGAGGCCCTGGCCACATGCTGAAAGACACGCTCGCCACGCTGCGCAACCTGCCGCGCGACAGCCGCGATACCCTGTTCCTGCTGCTGGTCATCGCCTGGGTGCTGCTGCCGCAAACCGCTCGCCTGCCGCTGTGGTGCAGTGCCGGTGCGGCTGGCGTGCTGTTCTGGCGCGGCTGGCTCGCGCTGCACGTTCGCGCCCTGCCCGGCAAGGCGTGGCTGGTGGTCTTGCTGGGCCTGACGGTGGCGGCAAGCTACGCCACGCACCGCACGCTGCTCGGGCGTGACGCGGGCGTGACGCTGCTGGTGGTGCTGCTCACGCTCAAAACGCTGGAACTCCGCGCCAGGCGCGATGCCTTTGTGATCTTTTTCCTCGGCTTTTTCTGCATGCTGAGCAATTTTTTCTATTCGCAGTCACTGCTGACGGCCATGAGCATGGTGCTGGGCCTGCTGGGCCTGCTGACGGCGCTGGTCAACGCCCACATGCCCGTGGGCAAACCGCCCTTGATGGCGGCGGCGCGAACCGCCGGCTCGATGGCCTTGCTGGGCGCGCCCATCATGCTGGTGCTGTTTCTCTTCTTTCCGCGCCTGGCGCCGCTGTGGGGCGTTCCAAGCGACGCCATGACCGGGCGCAGCGGCCTGAGTGCCAGCATGGAAGTCGGCACCATCGCCAGGCTGGCACTGGACGACAGCGTGGCGATGCGCATCAAGTTTGCCGGCAGGATTCCGCCCCAGCGCGAGCTTTATTTTCGCGGGCCGGTGCTGTCCAGTTTTGACGGCCGCAACTGGCAGCCGCTGCGCGCCAGCCTGCCGCGCCGCCATGCGCTGCCCGCCAACCTGCGGGTAACGGACGAGGCGATCCCCTACGAGGTGACGCTGGAGCCGACCAGCCAGCCCTGGCTCTTCGTCATGGAAGCGGCCACGCAAAGCCCGGAGCTGCCAGGCTACGGCAGCGCCACCATGGACGCCGACCTGCAGTGGCAGAGCAGCCGGCCGATTACCGAGGTCCTGCGCTACAAGGCCGTCAGCCATCCGGCCTTCCGCCACGGACCGACGCAGGCCGCGCCCGGTCTGCAGGAGTTTGTCGACCTGCCCCCGGGTTTCAACCCGCGCACCGTCGCGTTGGCCGGCGAAATCCGGCGCGACCCGCGCTATGCGCAGGCAGCGGCCGACACCCTGGTGCAGGTGGTGCTGCAGCGCCTGCGCAGCGGCGGCTACAGCTATACGCTGGAGCCCGGGGTGTACGGCCGGCACACCGCCGATGAGTTCTGGTTCGACCGCAAGCAGGGCTTTTGCGAGCATATTGCCTCGGCTTTCGTCGTGCTGATGCGCGCGCTGGACGTTCCGGCACGCATCGTCACCGGCTACCAGGGCGGTGAGCTCAACAGCGTCGACGGCTTCTGGGTGATACGTCAGAGCGACGCCCATGCCTGGGCCGAAGTCTGGCAGGCGGGCCAGGGCTGGACGCGGGTCGATCCGACATCGGCGGTGGCGCCCGGCCGCACCGGCGCCTTCCAGCGGCTGGCCGTGCCCCGGGGCGCGGTGGCACAAGCCCTGGGCAACTTCAGCCCAACCCTGGCAGCGCAGCTGCGCGCCACCTGGGAGGCGGTCAACAACTCCTGGTCCCAATGGGTGCTCAACTACACCCAGGGCAAGCAGCTCGACCTGCTCAAGAACATCGGCTTCGAATCGCCCAGCTGGGAGGACTTGAGCTATGTGCTGATCGGGGTCGTCGTGCTGTCCAGCCTGGCGGGCGGTGCATGGGCACTGTGGGATAGCAGCCAGCATGACCCCTGGCTGAGGCTGCTGGCCAAAGCCCGCAAGCGGCTGGCCCGCGCCGGCATTGAAAGCGACGCGGCCACCACGCCGCGCCAGCTGGCGCGCCAGGTACTGGCCCGCCACGGCAGACGGGGGCAGGCCTTGCATGACTGGCTGGTGCAACTGGAGCTGCAGCGCTATGGCGCGGGCTCGGCCCGGCGACCCATTGAACTCCAAAACCTGAAGCAGCAATTCAAACAGCTGGCATGGCCTGCTTAGCATGGCCTGCTTAAAATCCCGGCAGACCTCCCCTACTTTCGCATGACATCAAAAAACCCTTTCCGCCGCCTCAGATTTACTATTTTTTTGATAGCTACCCTTGCCGGTACTTATTGGACTTGCGAGGCAAAACCCTTGAAAATCAAGGTTTCGAACAAGGCTGAGCAGGCCCAGGGCCCGCTGTACGCCACGCGCCCCGAGGCGATGCAGTTTGCCGACGACCTGGCCAGCCGCCGTGGCCTGGACCCGGAATGGGTGCGCCAGGCCATAGGCCGGTCCCGCTACAGCGCCACCGTGGCGCGGCTGATGCAGCCGCCCACGCAGGCCTTCGTCAAGAACTGGCGCGTTTACCGCAGCCGCTTTGTCGAGCCCATCCGCATTCAGGCGGGTGTGAAATTCTGGCAAGCCAACCGCGAAACCCTGGCGCGCGCCGAGCAGGCATATGGCGTGCCCGCCGAAATCATCGTCGGCATCATCGGCGTCGAAACCATTTATGGCCGCGACACCGGCAGCTTTCGCGTGCTGGACTCGCTGGCCACGCTGGCCTTCGACTTTCCGGCCAACCACCCGCGTGCCCAGGAACGCAGCGACTACTTCAAGGGCGAGATCGAACAGTTTCTGACGCTGGAAAGCCGCAAGGGGGCCGACCCCCTCGAGCCCAGGGGAAGCTACGCCGGCGCCATGGGCATGCCGCAATTCATGCCGTCGAGCTGGGTCAAGTACGCGGTGGATTTCGACGGCGACGGCATTGTCGACCTGTGGAACAGCCCCGCCGACGTGATCGGCTCGGTCGCCAGCTACTTCAAGGCCTTCGGCTGGCAGCCCGGCATGCCGACGCACTACCCGGTCAGCTTTGACAACAGCCGCCTCGACATGGACGCGCTCATGGCGCCCGACATCCTGCCGACCTTCAGCGTGGCCAGCTTCAGCGCCAAGGGCGCGGTGCTGGAGGGCCCTGCCCTGCAACACCCCGGACCGCTGGCACTCATAGAACTTCTCAACGGCCCCGACGCGCCCAGCTACGTGGCCGGCACCGAGAATTTTTACGTCATCACCCGCTATAACTGGAGCAGTTACTACGCCATGGCGGTGATTGAGCTCGGGCGGGAGGTGGCTGAGCGGATGAGACCCTAACCGCACGGGACCGCGCCAGGCCTGAATTGCGCCAGCTTGGGCCCGGCTTGCGTTGCCTGGGGCGATGGGGCCACAATGACGGGGTAAGTTCACACCAGCCCCTGGAGAGTCGCTTGCAGCCCGCTCCTGACACCTCTTACACCCGCAGTGCCATCGCACTGCACGGGGCCATGGCCGTGTTGATCGTTGCGGGCTTTTGCCTCGGTCTGTACATGACAGGCCTGAAACTCAGTCCGCTCAAGCTGCAACTCTATTCGTATCACAAATGGACAGGCGTCAGCGTTGCGGCGCTGCTGCTGCCCCGCATGGTCTGGCGCAGCCTGCACGCGCCGCCGCCGCTGCCGGCCGCCGTGCCGGCGTGGGAGCGGACCGCGGCGCACGTGACGCACCTGCTGCTCTATGTGCTGATGCTCTGCGTGCCGGTTTCGGGCTGGCTGATGAGTTCGGCCAAGGGCGTGACGACGGTCTACTTCGGGCTGTGGCCGCTGCCCGATCTGCTGGCCCGCAACGAGGCGCTGGGGCTTTTCCTGACAACGCTGCACCGCATCCTCAGCTACGCCCTGCTCGGCCTGGTGAGTCTGCATGTGGCGGCGGCGCTCAAGCACCATTTCATCGACCGGGACGGCGTGCTGGGCCGGATGTTCCGTCTTACCAGAGTTCGCCCATGAAAGCCCCTGAAATCCTTATTGTGGCACTGGCCCTGTCGTGCACCTCTGTCCAGGCCGCGGAATACCGGCAGGTGGACCCGGCCGGCAGCCAGATCCGTTTCACTTCGCGGCAAATGGGTGTTCCGGTGGACGGCACGTTCCGCCAATTCGACGCCAGCCTGACGTTCGACCCCGACGCGCCGGCCACCGCCAAGGGACAGTTGCGCATCAAGCTGTCCAGCATCGACACCGGCCTGCAGGAGGTCGACGAAGAGGTGGCGGGCGAGCAGTGGTTCGACGTGAAGCGCCATCCCGAGGCGCGCTTCGAACTGCGCCAGATCCAGCCGCAGGGCGCCGGCCGCTTCCAGGTCAGCGGCGTGCTCAGCCTCAAGGGCGCCAGCCAGCCGCTGGTGCTCAACGCCGTGCTCAAGGCCAGCGGCAGGCAGGCGGTGATGGAGGGCTCATTCGTGATCAGGCGGCTGGACTTCGGGATTGGCGGCGGTCCCTGGGGCGATGTCCGCGTGGTGGCCAACGAAGTGACGGTGCAGTTTCACCTGCTGCTGGCGCCCTAGCCCGGGGAGTCAATCATGAAAAAATGGCTTGCCGCGCTGCTCTGCAGTTTGTCGCTGGCTTCGGCGCTGGCGGTCGATGTTTATGAGCGCGACCCCGATCACACCTTCGCCTGGTTTGAGTTCAACCACCTCGGCTACAGTCTGCAGCGCGACCGCTTCGACAAGGTCGATGCCACCGTCACGCTGGACCTTGAGAACCAGGTCGGCAGCGTGGAGGTCGGCATCGACGTCCGCTCAATCAGCACGGGCTCGCTATTGTTCGACCAGGTCCTGCTGAGCGATGCATTTTTTGACGTCGACAGGTTTCCCTTCATCACTTTCAAGTCAACGCGCCTGAGCTTCGGCAAGCTCGATGACGTCACGGCCGTCGAAGGCAACCTGACCATCAAGGGCATCAGCCGGCCCGTGACCCTGACGGTCAGCCACTTCAGATGCATGATGCACCCGATACTGCGCAAGCCGGCCTGCGGGATTAACGCCAGTGGCAGAGTCAGGCGCAGCGACTTCAACCTGGGCCGCTTCGTGCCGCTGATCAGCGATGAAATCACGCTTTATGTGGCTATGGAGGCGTTGAAGCGCTGAAGCTCTGAAGCGCTGATACTCCATTCAACCCGGCTCAATCGCGATCTTCGCCGTCATGGACTCCGGCCCGCCGCCATGGCTCACACCCTTGATGGGCGGGCAGGCGTTGTAGCCGCTCAACTCAAACTTCGTTCCGGCTTTCTCTTCGCAGCAGCCATGGCCGCCAGACTCATGTGGGTGCGCTGCTGCTCCTCGAATTGGCGGCGGGTGAGTTCACGCTCCAGACCCACAAATTCGGTATTCGGAATCGCTTGCGTCTTGTACAGACCGAACCAGACATCCCTGATTCGCTTGTCCGCATTGAACACGCGCTCTATCAGCTCGTTGAAGCGCGTCTCCAGCAATGGCGTGTGCGGACTCAGCGGCCACTCGTCAAGCGCCCAGCGACAGATGGGCTCGTAATCAAAACACTCGGCAAGGCTGCGGGGTGAAGTCTCGGCCAGGCCAGAGATGCGCAGGCTCAGCAGAATCGGCTGCGGCTCCAGCTCATGCGCGTAAATGCCAACGCGCAAGCTTGTCCGAAGTTCCTCGACCCGGATCGTCCATTTCGAGCGCAGGGACATCAGGCGTCCAGTCCCCGCATTTTGGCATTGCGCCGACGCAGGGCTTCGAGTGTCAGCAGCATGCCCACCGAGATCATGACCAGCACCACCGCCGCAGCCAGGATGGTCGGGCTCAGTTGCTCGCGCAGACCAGTCCACATCTGACGCGGGATGGTGCGTTGCTCGACGCTGCCGAGGAACAGCACCACCACGACTTCGTCAAAAGAAGTGGCGAATGCGAACAGCGCACCCGAAAAAACGCCGGGCCAGATGATGGGCAGCGTGATGCGCCGAAACGCCGTCCACGGGGATGCGCCAAGGCTGCGCGCGGCGCGGAACAAGGCCTGGTCAAATCCGGCGAGCGTGGCCGATACGGTGATCACGACAAAGGGCGTTCCCAGCACCGCATGGGCCAGTACGATGCCGGTCAGGCTGTTTGCAATGCCCAGCGTCGAGTAGAAGAAATACGCCCCGACCGCAACGATCACGATCGGAACGATCATGGGCAGGACCAGCACGGCCGTGATGAGCGCACGGCCTGGCAGGTTGCGGTGAATCAATCCGACCGAGGCCAGCGTCCCCAGTGAGGTTGCAATCAGCGTCGCGGAAGTCGCGATCACGAAACTGTTTTTTACCGCGGTGTGCCATTCCTCGTTGGTGAAAAATTCAATGAACCACTTGAAGCTGTAGGAGTGGATCGGATAGGTGAAGTAGGGATCAGCATTGAACGCCAGCGGGAGCACGACCAGCACCGGTGCCATCAGGAAGACGATGGCGGCGATACAGTAGAGCAGCAAACTGTAGTGCCGGGCGCGGCCCAGCAGACCGACATAAGGCGCAAAGCGCGGTATCTTGTTAACCGAGGCGGACATTGGCGATCCCCACAAAACGTTCGTACAAGGCGTACAGGACCAGCACGCAGGCTAGCAGCAGGCCACCGAGAGCCGAGGCCAGGCCCCAGTTCAGGCTGCGCGTCAGATGGTCGGCGATGAAGTAACTCATCATCTGGTCACCGGCACCGCCTACCAGCGCCGGCGTAATGTAATAGCCGATGGCCAGGATGAACACCAGCAACACCCCCGCGCTGACGCCGGCCATCGATTGCGGCAGATAGACACGCCAGAAGGCCTTGATCGGACCCGCTCCCAGCGAACGTGCGGCGCGCACATAGCTTGGCGGGATTTGCCGCATGACGGAATACAGTGGCAGGATCATGAATGGCAGCAGAATGTGCGTCATCGCAATGACCACGCCGAACCGGTTGAAGATCAGCGTGAGCGGCTCATGGATCAGGCCCAGCGACATCAGCATCGAATTGACCACGCCTTCCTTTTGCAACAGCACCACCCAGGCGGTGGTGCGTACCAGCAAGGATGTCCAGAAGGGCAAGAGCACAAAAACCATCATGAGGTTGCCGGTTTTTTCGGGCAGGTGCGCCAACCAGTAGGACAAGGGATAGCCGATGGCCAGACTCAGCAGGGTGACCAGCAGGCTCACCCACAAGGTGCGGGCGAACACGTCGATGTAAAGCCGGTCGCCGGCCTGCGCCCGCACGATGTCACCGTGTTCGTCGCGGGTCAAGTCCGTTGCATGCAGGTAGAAGTCATTGGTGTATTCACCGCTGGTCTGGCGCAGTACCGACCAGATTTTGGGCTCCCCCCACGCCTTGTCGATGGCCAGGAAGGCTGGTTTCCAGGGGCCCCGTTCGACCTGGGCGATGCTTCGCGTGGTCTTCATGAAAAGGGTGCGCAGGCCGCTTTCCTCGAAATTCAGGCGGCTTGCAACCTTGCTTGCCGTTTGTTCCTCGACGGCCTGCTTCATATCGGCAGCCAAGGCTTGAAACACCAGTTCGTCAGGAATATCGGGCGCTTCAGGAACGGCCTGAAGCAGGGCTGAAGCACGCGGCAGAGCGTCATGCACGACAGGGTCGTGCGTACTGTTGAACAGCATCTGCCCAATCGGCACCAAAAATGTCAGCAAGGTAAACAGGAACAGGGGCAAGATCAAGGCATAGGCACGTAGCCGCTGTCGGGATTCGGCCTTTCTCAATTTTCTTTTGAGTTGGCCCGTATCGGGAACTGACATCAGTGTCTGTGCACTCATCAAAGGTCTCCTCACGTAACGGTTAATGCGCGTCGGGCGGGCCTGCTGCGGCCCGCCCGAGTGACGCTTATTTGGAGAGCCAGGCGGCGAACTTCTGGTTCAGCTCGTCAGCATGATCTGACCACCAGCCAGCGTCGGTCTGGAACCCGCGGCCGGCGTGGGCCGAACCTGGCAGCCAGGGCTTGGTCTTTTCTTCGACCATGGCGAGCGAGGACTTGCGCGCCGGTGCGTAGGGGATGTACTTGGTTTGCTCTGCCAGCGGCTTGGTGCCGGTGGCGAACATGACGAAGTCCATTGCCGCCTTCGCATTCTTCGAGCCTTTGACGACCACGAACAAATCGGGCACCGTGATCTGGCCATCCCAGACCACACCGAAGTTCTTGCCGTCCTTGGTGTTCGCATCGTAGATGCGGCCGTGGTAAACGGTCGTCATCGCGACCTCGCCGGCGGCCAGCAATTGTGCTGGCTGGGCGCCCGCGTTCCACCAGACAATCTGCGACTTGATCGTGTCGAGCTTCTTGAAGGCGCGCTCCACGCCCGCCGGTGTCGACAAAAGCTTGTACACATCGCCAGGGGCAACGCCGTCGGCCATCAGCGCCTGCTCGAGGTTGACATTGGGCTCTTTCTTCATGCCGCGCTTGCCGGGGAATTTCTTCAGGTCGTAGTAATCTTCGAGCCTGGCCGGTGCATTGGCGCCCGTCTTGGCCTTGTCGTAGGCCACCACGTTGGCATAGGAGATGTTGGCGATGGCGCAGGCATTGATCATGCCCGGCAGAAAGTCAGTCTTGGCATCGCTGCCATCGTCGCCCTTGGGCAGCTTGCCGGCATCGATCTTCTCAAACAGACCCTCGTCACAGCCGCGCAGCGCCTCGGCGAACTCCACATCGATCACATCCCATTTGACGTTACCGGTCTGGACTTGGGCACGGATTTCTGCCAGACCGCCGTTGTAGTCTTCGCTCAGTACCTTAATGCCGCTTTTGGCTGTAAACGGCTTGTACATCACTTCCTGCTGGCTTTTGCCATAGGCACCGCCCCAGGAAGTGACGGTAATGCTCTGGGCATGTGCGCCCAGGGCCAGCAAGGTCCCGATAGCACCTGCCAGGATACTCAGTTTTCCGATTTGAAATTTCATGATTGTCTCCATAGAATTGTTCGGCCTTTTCTTCAAGCCCCCTACAGCACAGTATTTGTGCTCACCTTGTCGGCATGAATGACTCCGGCGCGTTTGCACCCAATTCACTCATGCCGTCACGTCCAGCGCGTGACAGTCCGCCGCGCGCCAGCCGATCTGAATGTCGTGATCGGAACTCACCAAACGCTCTTGCGACGCGTTAGGCACCTTGACGACAATTTGCTGTTCTCCGAACGCGACTGCACGTACGCGCAAGTGATCGCCCAGATAGGTCACATCCTTGACACGTGCCTGACACACCACGTCACAGCTTCCTGCGACAGGGTTGATCAGTACCCGCTCCGGGCGAAGCGAAAGCATGGTGGACGACCCTATCGATCCCGCTGATACCGACTTGGCGCGCACCGTGGAGCCGTCGTCCAGCCGCACATCGCACCAACCCTTGTCATGCAGCATGACCTTGCCATGGAGCTTGTTGTTCTCGCCAATGAAGCTGGCCACGAAAGCGTTGGCCGGATACTCGTACAGACGTTCGGGGGTGTCAAGCTGCTGGATCACACCGTTGTTGAACACGGCGACCCGATCCGACATGGTCAGTGCCTCACCCTGGTCATGCGTGACGTAGACCACGGTGACACCCAGGCGGTGATGCAACTGTTTGATCTCATACTGCATCTGCTCGCGCAGCTGTTTATCGAGCGCCGACAGGGGCTCGTCCATCAGCACAAGCTTGGGCTCGAAGACCAGAGCCCGTGCCACGGCCACACGCTGCTGCTGGCCACCGGAAAGCTGGGACGGACGACGGTCATCAAAGCCCTTGAGCCCCACCATCGCCAGCACACGCTTGACTTTTTCGCCAATGCCACTTTTGGGAATACCGCGAACCGTCAATGGAAAGGCAACGTTCTCGGCCACGGTCATGTGGGGAAACAAGGCATAGCTCTGAAACACCATGCCTATGTTGCGGTCTTCGGGCGCGAGGCTGTTGATCGGGTTGCCGTCCAGAAAGATCTCGCCGTGGGTGGCGGTCTCGAAGCCCGCCAGCATCATGAGCGTGGTGGTTTTACCCGAGCCTGAAGGGCCAAGCATGGTGAGAAACTCGCCCTCGCGAATATCGAGATTGAGGTCGCGCACCACGAGGTTTTCACCATCGTAGGTTTTTTGCACGCCCTTGAGCTGGACGAAAGGTTGGGTCATGAATTTGTCTCCTTGCTTGTTCGCGTCATTTCACACTAGCTGCCACGGTCTGGCCCCATCGGCCCGATCATCGGCCACCGCTGCGGGCCAGTCTTGTTCAGCAGATGTCTGTACGGTCAAATTTGGTCGTTTAAAACCTTGACGATGTTGTGCTAAGGGCTGATCAGTTCAGTCGAATGCGGTCCGCAGTTCGCGCGAGATCCCTTCCACGCAGACTTCCAGCAGGAGTTTTCCTTTTTCTGCGGAAGCGGGCTTGGCCGATGAGAGGCAGCCCGAGCTGGGTGTCCATTCAGGCTTGACCGGGAAAAAATCGTAAGGCGGAAAAGTGGCGGGCGGGTGGTCGACCACCTTGGACATGTCGACCAGATGCGGATGCAGGTGCAGCATCAGCGAGGTTTCCAGAACCCCGCCGTGCTCCACCGCCCAACCAGGGAAGCCGTCCGGATAGATGGTCCGGATCGTTTCCTCAGTCACAAAATCCCAGTACGACAGCACGACGACCGAAAAATCCTTGATGCCATCCCAGCGCAGTTCACGGATCGCCAGATCGACGCCCTCGACGATGAACATCGAGTTCTCGAAGTGGCCATTGATCATGGCCACCTTGCGCACGCCGTGGCGCGCAAATTCCTTGAGAACATCCTTGATGGTGTTGGTCAGCGTCAGGCCGTCCAGGCTGGTGGTGCCCGGCATATGGTTGCCACCACCGCTCTTTTGCTGCGACTTGTAGCCATAGACAATGGCGGGTGCCACCAGCGCACCGATGTTGCGGGCTACGTGCTCGGCCGTGGCAGTGGGCAGCAACACGTCAGGGTTCATCGACATGTGGTGTCCGTGCTGCTCCAGGGCGCCGATGGGCAGCAACACCATAGTTTCACCGTTTTTCACAAGCCGGTCGTACTCTGGCCATGCCAGTTCACCGATGGTCACGCTCTGAGTCATTTCATTAGTCATTTCATTAGTCCTTTCTTTGTGTCTCTTTGGGCTACTCTGTCACCTGGAACAGTTGCGCTGCGCTGGCCGGCCATGACGCCTGAACCATGTCACCGATCTTCACCCCCACCCTGTCATAGACCGGCTCGGGCACGCTGACCTTCATTTCGTCGCCATCCGGCAGTTCCAGATACAGCGTGACCATGCTACCGACGAATTTGTAGCTCAATAGCTTGGCGCTGACCTGGTTCTCGCCCTGGGGCTGCGGACCGAGCGCGATCTGGTCGGCATTGACGAAAAAGTCGGTTTCCATCCCCGCCCGGGCAGTCACGCCGCCGGTCGATGCGGTCATGGATCCGCGCGAGGTACGCAGCGTGGCGACACCGTTGGCGACCGCCTCGACAGTGCCACGCAGGATGTTTACATTGCCGATGAATTCCGCTACGAAGCGGTTTGCCGGCTGGCGATAGATGTCCTTCGGAGCACCGATCTGTTCGACCTTGCCCCGGCTCATCACCACGACACGGTCGGCCATCGAGAAGGCCTCGGTCTGGCTGTGGGTGACATAGATGAAGGTGATGCCGAGTTCCCGCTGCAGCGAGCGCAGCAAGGCCTGCATGCGCACGCTCAGGTGCGCGTCGAGCGCGCTGAGGGGTTCGTCGAGCAGCAGCACTTTGGGCTCGGTGACCAAGGCGCGGGCCAGCGCGACGCGCTGGCGCTGGCCGCCCGACAACTGGGAAACGTTGCGTTCCGCGAACTCGCTGAGTTCGAGCTTCTTCAGCCAGGTCTGCGCGCGGGTGTGACGCTCCTTCTTGCCGACACCGCGCATCTTGAGTCCAAAGGCGACGTTGTCCAGCACGCTCAGAAAAGGGAACAGCGCCAGGCTCTGCCACACCAAAGGAAGATCGCGCTCCCATGCCGGCAAGCCGTTCTGGGACTTGCCGTCGAGCCGAATTTCGCCGGTGGACGGCTGGTCCAGCCCCGCCAGCATGCGCAACATTGTCGTCTTTCCGCAGCCGCTCGAACCCATGATGGCGAGAAACTCGCCGCGTTCGATGCTGAATGATGTTTCGGTTACCGCGGAGTAGTCGCCAAATCGCTTTGTGACGCGGTCAATCTCAAGTAGATGATTTGCCATGATTACCTAAAAAAACAGATTGCTGGACGGGGTCTGCCACTTTGTGTCATTGCTCGGACTTCTTGGGGCGAATCGCCTTGCCGAGACCTGAGAACGCCATCGCGAGCACCACAAGCAGGATGGACGTGGCGAAAATGACGGTACCGATGGCGTTGATGCGTGGGCTGACCTGCCCCTGCAGGAACACCAGCACCCGGACCGGAACTGTCTCTTCCAGGCCAGACACGAACCAGGCGACCGCGAATTCATCGAACGACACCGCCGTCGTGATCAGGAAAGCCGCGATCAGGCTTTGCTTGCTAAACGGAATGACGACGTGCCACAGAGTCTGGCCGGCATTGGCGCGCAGGTTCCACGCGGCCTGTTCGAGGGACGGGTCCATTTGCGCCAGGCGCAGCCGGATGATCGCCATCGCGAATGGCAAGCCCGTGACGATGTGGCTGATCAGGATGGCATAGACGTTACCGGCCAGGTTGAGGCGTGACAGGTACGACAGCATGGCCAAGCCCATGATCACGGCGGGAATCGTCGGCGGCAGCAGCATCAGCAGATTGAACACGCTCTTGCCGCGAAAGCTGAAACGGTAGTCGCTGTAAGCGGCCGCGAAGCCCAGCAGCGTGGACAGGAGACCGGCCGGGATGGCCACGCCAATGCTGCGTTTGAGGGCGTCGAGCACCATCGGGTCGCCGAAGGTCAGCCGGTACCAGTCGGTGGTGAAGCCCTTCAGCGGCAAAGAAGGGAAGCGGTCTGCGTTGAACGAGAACACCAGGCTCGCGATCAATGGAGCCAGGATGAAAGCCAGGACCAGCAGCGTGTACAGCCGGCCCATGTTGCGCACGGAGTTCCACATTATTTGCGCCCCTTGTAAGCGTAGCCCACGGCGAACAGCGAAGTCGCCACCAGGGTGAAGATCATCGCGATGGCCACCACCGCCGCTCGCGGCCATTGCTGGCCGGACTTGGTGGTGTCGATGATCAGATTGCTGAGCGTCGGCGAACCGCCGCCGCCAAGATAGCTTGGGCTGACGAAATCGCCGAACGAAAGGATGAAGGCGAACAGCCAGGCCACGACCAGCGAAGCTTTCATCGCCGGGATGACCACTTCGTACAGCGTGCGCCACGGTCCGGCGCGCAGGTTGCGGGCAGCCTCGATCAGTACGCGATCAATCTGGCTCATGCCCATCACCTGGATCAGCACGACCAGCGGCATGCACAAAGTGAGATAGCCCACCAGCGTACCGAAGGAATTGTTAAGCATAGGCAACGGTTGGATGCCCAGCGGGGCGAGCAGTGCGTTGATGATGCCGTTGTCGGCCAGGAACACCTGCCAGGCATAGGCCCGCACAAGGTAGGAGGTAAAAAATGGCACGACGAGCAGCATGACCGCGATGCCGCGAGCGCGCTCGGACAGATGGAAGGTAATGCTGTAGGCCGCCGGCAACGCGAGCAGCGAGGCCATAAAGGCCGCCCCGAGCGCGAGCTGCCAGGTATAGCCGTAGGCGGACCAGAAGGTATCGCGGGTCATCATCGTGACCCAGTTCTTGATGGTGAAGTCCGGTTCGAGCCGAAAGTTCTGCACCGACCAGAATGAGATGACGACCAGGAACAGCAATGGCAAAGCGAAGAACGCCAATTGCCATAGTAATGGTGGACCGATCAACGGCCAGCGCCGCTGATCTACTTGCTTTGTCATTGTTTTTGCTCCTGCACAAGGGATGCCGATGGCGGCGATGGGTTCACTCTCAATTGCGCACTGGCGGCCACTTGGTCAGCCGCCAGCGCGCAAAGTGGTCAGGTCCGCATCTTGTAGCTGGACCAGAAGTCGTTCCAGTCTTCGATCGGCTGCTGGCGAGGCAACTCACGGAAGCGGATCTTGCCCGAACGGATGTCGTCGAGGCAGCTATGTCCGGTCAGCACCATGCCCTGCCGTTTGGCTTCGGCTGGGTCGGCGGCATTGAGCATTACCCAGCCCTTCTTGTTTGGAATCATCGCCGGGTAGGCGGCCATGCGCGCTGAGGCGAGCTGCCCCTTGGCCGAAGTGATGTACTGGATGAACTTTTTCGCAAGTTCCTGGTTCTTGCTGGCCTTGCCGATGGAAAACGACTCCGTCCATTGCAGGCCGCCCTCGTCGGGCACCACCGAATCCACCTTGGCGCCAGATTTTTTCAGCACGCCAGTGATCCAGTCGCCGATACCGCACACCAGCTGGAGCTGGCCGCTCTTCAACCCGCCGAACGTACCACCGTAGTCGAAGAAGCCGGCGACTTGCGGACGCAAGGTCTTGACGGTGTCCTTCAGCTTCGAGAACTGCGCTGCGCCAAGGTCAAACGGGCTCTTGTTGCCATTGAGCAGACTGATCTGGCCCATGCTGGGCAGGTACCAATCGAAGTGGCCAACCTTGCCCTTGTAGGCCGGGTCCCAGAACACCTTGTACGAGCGCGCCTTTTTCTCGGAGACGGCTTCGGTGTTGTAGGCCACGCCGAGGAAGCCGAAGCGGGTCAACACTGCATAGAGGTCATTGCCCTGCCAGTGACCGGGAAACTTCTGGAATTCGGGAAAAAAGTCGTCGAATGCGTAGTCTTTCGGGTTGAGCTTTTCGACGTAGCCGGCTTTTTGCAGTTGCGGCACATACTCCGCATCAGAGAGAATGAGATCGTAGGTTCCCACGGGCGACTGTGAGATTAAGGCCAGCATGTTGTCGCCGCCGGTGTAGTACTTCGGCTTGATCTTGCAATTGTTCTGCGCCTCGAACTCAGCCACGATGTCCGGCTCGCCGTGCCCATACCAGGCGAGCATGTTCAGCGTGGTCGGCGTCTGCGCGCGCGCAGCGCCACCAATGAAGAAACTGGCCGGCACGGCAGCCGCACCAGTGCTCTTCAGGAAGTTCCGCCGGTTGAATCCAGCGTTATTGTCAATACTCATGGTCCTATCTCCTTGTGTAATTTTTAGCGCCTGAACTTCGACATTTTCCAAGCCGGGTTGGCGGCGAATTGAAACCCGGCCTGGTGCACCATCAAGCCTTGATGATGTTGTGCTCGGGACCGTAAGGGAAAGCGGTGAGGTTGCGGTTGCCGTCCTTGGTGATCACCA
>JBKJKI010000187.1:0-32083 GCA_046597475.1 Polaromonas sp.
CCGCCGTCGCCCCGGCCTCGTGCATATGATAGCCCGAGATCGAAATGCTGTTGAATTTCGGCATGTTGGCGCTGGTATAGGCGATGATGTCGGAGACGATCCGCATGCTTGGCTCGGGCGGATAGATGTAGGTATTGCGGACCATGAACTCCTTGAGGATGTCGTTCTGGATGGTCCCGGCCAGCTTCTCCTGCGACACGCCCTGCTCTTCGCCCGCAACGATGTAGCCCGCGAGCACCGGCAGCACGGCGCCGTTCATCGTCATCGACACGCTGACCTTGTCCAGCGGAATACCGTTGAACAGGATCTTCATGTCCTCCACCGAATCGATGGCCACGCCCGCCTTGCCGACGTCGCCCGTCACGCGCGGGTGGTCGCTGTCGTAGCCGCGATGCGTCGCCAGGTCGAACGCAACCGAGACGCCCTGGCCACCGCCGGCCAGTCCCTTGCGATAGAACGCGTTCGATTCTTCCGCGGTGGAAAAGCCGGCGTACTGGCGGATGGTCCAGGGCCGGGCCGCGTACATCGTCGCCTGCGGTCCGCGCAGGTAAGGCTCGAAGCCTGGCAGCGTGTCGGCGGCGGGCAGACCATCGAGGTCAGCCGCGGTGTACAGCGGTTTGACGGCGATGCCATCTGGGGTGTGCCAATCCAACGCCTCGAGCTTGCCGCCTGGGGCGGATTTGGCGGCGGCCTGGGCCCAGGCGTCGAGGTGGGACTTGGGGATTTCTGGCTGGCTCATGGTGGCATTGTCGGTGTTTCCGGTCAGTCTATCGTATTCATAATTATTGATAAATAATTCGGATTGGCGATAAAATCAGGCGATGGCCGCCGCCCATTCTCTCGCCCCGCGCGCCCTCTACGAGGAGGCGGCTGAGCTGCTGCGCCAGAAGATCTTCCGCCGGGAGCTGGAGCCAGGCAGCTGGATCGACGAGCTCAAGCTGGCGCAGGAATACGGCATCAGCCGCACGCCGTTGCGCGAGGCGCTTAAGGTGCTGGCCACCGAGGGCCTGGTGACCATGAAGGTGCGGCGCGGCGCTTACGTCACCGAAGTCTCTGAGCGCGACCTGACCGATGTCTATCACCTGCTTTCCCTGCTGGAAAGCGATGCCGCGGGTGTGGTGGCGACTCAGGCCACCGAGGCCCAGCTCAAGGAGTTGAAAACGCTGCACCGCGAGCTTGAAAAAGCAGTGACCAACCGCGAGCGGTTTTTTCAGATCAACGAAACCTTTCACATGCGCCTGCTGGAAATCGCCAACAACCGCTGGCGCGACCAGATGGTGGCCGACCTGCGCAAGGTGATGAAGCTGAACCGGCATAACTCGCTGCTGAAAACCGGCCGCATCGAAGAGTCACTGGCCGAGCACCGTGCCATCATGGCCGCACTCATTGCGCGCGATGCAAGGGCTTCGATGCGGGAGATGCAGGCGCATTTCACGAATGGGCTTGAAGCCGCCGCCTGAAGAGCTTGCGCTGAACTGCCATGTCACGAGCGTGCGATTGCTTGGATTGCTTGATCACTCGCCTGATCCCGCATGCATCGACGGTGCCACGTCCCAGTGCCTGGTCACCTTACCGTGTCGGTCCACGCTTTCCAGCCGTACCATGAAGCCCCATAGACGTCCGGCATGCTTGATGACCTCTTGGGCCTGATCGTCCAGCGGCCGATTATTGTGCTGTGTGTGGCGCAGGGTCAGTGAGCGGTCGCCGCGAATGTCGACGTTCCAGACCTGAATATTGGGCTCGCGGTAACTCAGGTCGTACTGTCGCGACAGCGTCTCGCGCACATGGCGGTAGCCACTCTCGTCATGGATGGCCGCCACCTCGAGCTCCAGTTCAGCGGCATCATCAATGACGGAAAAAAGTCTGAGGTCGCGCATCAGCCGCGGCGACAGATACTGACCGATAAAACTCTCGTCCCGGAAATTGCGCATGGCATGGTCCAGGGTCTTGTGCCAGTCCGATCCCGCAATGTCGGGAAACCATTGCCTGTCCTCGTCGGTGGGAGATTCGCACATCCGCCTGAGGTCGCAGAACATCGAAAAACCCAGCGCATAGGGGTTGATGCCGCTGTAGGCTGGATGCCCCACGGGTGGCTGATAAATCACATTGGTGTGCGAGCGCAGGGTTTCAATCATGAAGCCGTCCGTCAGCAAACCGTCGTCGTACATGGTGTTGAGCAACGTGTAATGCCAGAAGGTGGCCCAGCCCTCGTTCATGGTCTGCGTCTGGCGCTGCGGATAGAAGTACTGCGCAATCTTGCGCACGATTCTGACGACCTCCCGTTGCCAGGGCTCCAGCAGCGGGGCATTTTTTTCGATGAAGTACAGGATGTTTTCTTCGGGCTCGGCCGGAAAACGGCGATGCGTCAACTCCACCGGTTTACCGGCAACCTTGGGCAGCGTGCGCCACAGCTCATTAATCTGCTGCTGCAGATAGGCTTCGCGGTCTTTGCGGCGCGCCTCCTCCTGCGCCAATGTCGGTTTTTGCGAACGCTGGTAGCGGTCCACCCCCTGACTCATCAAGGCATGACAGCTGTCGAGCAGTTCCTCCACCGCATCCGGCCCGTGGTGCTCCTCGCACTCGGCAATATAGTTCCGGGCGTACACCAGGTAGTCGATGATCGCGCTGGCATCGGTCCACATCCGGAAGAGATAGTTTCCCTTGAAAAATGAGTTGTGGCCGTAACAGGCATGGGCCATGACCAGCGCCTGCATGGGAAGGGTGTTTTCTTCCATCAGATAGGCAATGCAGGGGTTGGAGTTGATGACGATCTCATACGCCAGCCCCATGTGACCGCGGCGATAGCTTTTTTCGGTGGCGATGTATTGCTTGCCAAATGACCAGTGCCGGTAGTTCACCGGCATGCCGACGGAAGCATAGGCATCAATCATCTGGCCGGCACTGATGACCTCCAGCTGAACCGGGTAGGTGTCAAGCCCGAAGCGCCTGGCGGTGCGCTCTATCTCGCGGTGATAGGTCTCGATCAGTTCGAACGACCAGTCGGACGGACTGGGCAGTGGCTCGCGCTTGCGCCCACCAGCCGTCGCCACGAAAGCCCCTGCCCGGTCCTGACCTGCGGAATCCGCAATGATGCTCATGACGGGCTTCCTTTCTTGAACAACTCCCGAAACACAGGATAGATTCCGGAGGCGTCAACAATCTTCTGCATGGCAAAGTTTGCATGGGTTTCGCGCACCAGCGTGTATTCCTCCCACAGGTTCTGGCTTTCCTCGGCCACCTGGATGTAGGCAAAGTAGCGCGACACCGGAAGCAGCTTTTCAACCAGCAGTTCGCGGCATTTAGCCGAATCCTGGTGCCAGTTGTCACCATCTGAGGCTTGCGCACCGTAGATGTTCCACTCGTTCGGCGAATAGCGATCCTGGATGATCTGGTGCATCAGTGCCAGCGCACTGGACGCCACGGTGCCCCCGCTCTCCGTTGACTGGAAAAACTCCTCTTCGGACACCTCGGTCGCCTGGGTGTGATGGCGAATAAACACAATCTCGGTCTTCTGGTAGTGCCTCATCAAAAAAAGGTAGAGCAGGATGAAAAAGCGCTTGGCCATGTCCTTGCGCGCCTCGTCCATCGAGCCGGACACATCCATCAGGCAGAACATCACGGCCCGGCTGGCCGGCAAGGGCACCCGGACGCGGTTGCGGTAGCGCAAGTCGAACGGGTCCAGGAACGGGATTTTCATGAGCCGGCGGCGCAGCGCTTCAATGCGATTTTTCAGCGCGGCAAGCTCGCCAGGCGCCACCTCTTCATCTTGCAGCATCGATGCCAGCAAGGCCTGCAGTTCCCGCAGCTGACGCCGCGCATCGCCGCCCATGGCAATGCGCCGACCCAGGGCCATTCGCATGGAACGCACCACATGCAGATTGGACGGTGTTCCCTCGGAAACGAAACCGGCGCGCTGCGACTTCCATTCCGGGGCATCGGGCAGGAGTTGCGTTCGCAGCAGATGCGGCAAGGCCAGATCATCAAAGAAATACTGCATGAACTCTTCGCGGGTGATGTGAAAAACGAAGTCGTCCTCACCGGTTCCGTCAGGGCTGCCGCCCTTGCCTGATCCGCCCGCCCCGCCTTTCGGGGGGCGCGCAATATGGTCACCGCGCACGTATTCCCGATTTCCTGGATGCACCCTTTCCTGCACGCCGCCGGAGCCGTGGCCGAATACCGGCTCCGAAACGTCGCGCCGCGGCAAGGTGATGTCTTCGCCCTGCTCTATGTCGTGGATGCTGCGGCCTGCAACAGCACGCCGAACCGCGTCCTTGATCTGAACGCGGTAACGGCGCAGGAAACGCTCACGGTTCCCGATGGACTTGTTCTTGCCCGAAAGACGCCGGTCAATGACTTGCTGGAGCATGGTGAACTCCGTGTCTTTTTTTTAACTCAACGAACGGGCAGCGCCGCGGGCCTCAAGAGCTTTTCCGGACTCTGAGGTACCAATCGCACAGCAGACGCACCTGCCGGGCGCTATACCCCTTGCTCACCATGCGATTCAGGAAGTCTTCGTGCTTTTTCTTGTCTTCGGCGCTGGCCTTGGCATTGAAGGAAATGACGGGCAACAAGTCTTCGGTGTTCGAGAACATCTTCTTCTCGATCACGGCGCGCAGCTTTTCGTAGCTGGTCCATGTCGGATTCTTGCCGGCGTTGTTGGCACGCGCGCGCAACACGAAGTTGACGATCTCGTTGCGAAAATCCTTGGGGTTGTTGATGCCGGCTGGCTTCTCGGTTTTTTCAAGCTCTGCATTGAGCGCCGAGCGGTCAAAGATTTCCCCGGTATCGGTATCCCGGTATTCCTGGTCCTGAATCCAGAAGTCGGCGTAGGTCACGTAGCGGTCGAAAATATTCTGTCCATATTCCGAGTAGGACTCCAGGTAGGCGGTCTGGATTTCCTTGCCGATGAACTCTGCATAACGTACCGCCAGGTGCTCCTTGATGAAGGCCAGGTAGCGCTGCTCGACTTCTGGCGCAAATTGCTCGCGTTCAATCTGCTGCTCAAGCACGTACATCAGATGCACGGGATTGGCGGCGATTTCAGTGGCGTCAAAATTGAACACCTTCGACAAAATCTTGAACGCGAAACGCGTCGAGATGCCACTCATGCCCTCGTCCACCCCGGCGTACTCGCGGTACTCCTGGTAGCTCTTCGCTTTGGGGTCGGTGTCTTTCAGGTTCTCGCCGTCGTACACCAGCATCTTGCTGAAAATGCTTGAATTCTCGGGCTCCTTCAGGCGGGTCAATACGGAAAATTGAGCCATCATTTTCAGGGTTCCGGGAGCACAGATGGCGCCCGACAGGGATGAATTCCTGATCAGTTTGTCGTAGATCCTGACCTCTTCAGAGGCGCGCAGGCAGTAAGGCACCTTGACGATATAAATCCGGTCAAGGAAAGCCTCGTTGTTCTTGTTGTTCTTGAAAGCCTTCCATTCACTTTCATTGGAGTGCGCCATCACGATTCCATCAAAGGGAATTGCGCCAAACCCCTCCGTACCCTTGAAGTTGCCTTCCTGGGTCGCCGTCAGCAAGGGGTGCAAGACCTTGATAGGCGCCTTGAACATCTCGACGAACTCCAGCAGCCCCTGGTTGGCCAGACACAGGCCACCCGAATAGCTGTAGGCGTCCGTATCGTCCTGGGCAAAGGTTTCGAGCTTGCGAATATCGATCTTGCCCACCAGCGAGGAAATATCCTGGTTGTTTTCGTCGCCAGGCTCCGTCTTGGCAATCGCGCATTGCTTGAGGATGGACGGGAAGCGTTTGACAACCCGGAACTTGCGGATGTCACCGCCAAACTCTTCAAGCCGCTTGACCGCCCAGGGCGACATGATGCGCTGCAGGTAGCGCGGCGCAATGCCGAACTGCGCCTCCAGTACCGGGCTGTCTTCGACATTGTTGAACAGGCCCAGCGGAGACTCGTTGATGGGTGAGCCCTTCAGCGCGTAAAAGGGAACCTGCTCCATCATCTGCTTGAGTCGCTCTGCAATCGAGGACTTGCCGCCACCGACCGGACCCAGGAGGTAAAGAATCTGTTTCTTCTCTTCCAGGCCCTGCGCCGCATGCCGGAAATAGGAAACAACCTGCTCGATCGGATCTTCCAGGCCATAGAAATCCCGGAAGGCCGGATAGATCTTGATGACCTTGTTGCCAAAGATGCGCGACAGGCGCTGGTCGTGATGCGTGTCGAAGATCTCGGGTTCACCAATGGCCGCAAGAATGCGTTCGGCGGCCGTGGCATAAACCAGCGGATTCTTCTTGCAGGCCTCAAGGTATTCCTCAAGGGACAGCTCATCTTCGCGCGTCTGTTCATAACGCGTCAGAAAGTTACGGACAACATCCATAGAACCTCCTTTGAAGCTTTCGCTTCTGGACCAAATTACCCCTCTAGAACGCTTGACCCTGCTGCGGCGCTGACCTGATTCAAATATATATCAGGATTCAAACGATTGATAGACCGGAAAGCCGGCAGAAAGTTCTGCATCTGCGTAGCGATGTCCTGGTTACACACATCGAAAGTGTCCGGAAGCATGGTCACTCATTGTCAGCGCGCCTGTTACTCCGCGCCATGGGCCAGCACCATCACCTGATGCGGGTGCAGGGCCTTTAGCTTGTGATCACTCCAGACCTGTCGCCAACGCCGGGCCCCCGGCAATCCATGGCGCAGACCCAGCATGTGGCGCGCAATGGCACTGAAGGACGTGCCGTGCGCCACCGATTCCCTTGCCATATAGCTGACCATCTGCTCTTCCACCGATTCACGGGTCAGTTCGCGCGCTGCGCCTGCGAAAAAAGCCTCATCCCACGAGGCGAGCCACCAGGGATTGTGATAGGCTTCGCGGCCAATCATCACTCCGTCCAGTTCACGCAGTTGCCCTGCCACCTGATCGCCCGTGGTGATGCCGCCGTTGACGCAAATCGTCAATCCCGGAAATTCATGCTTCAGCCGATGCACGAGTTCGTAGCGCAGCGGCGGCACCTCGCGGTTCTCCTTGGGCGAAAGACCCTTGAGCCAGGCATTGCGCGCATGCACGATGAACGTATGGCACCCCGCCTCGCTGACGGCGCCGACAAAGTCGCGCACAAATCCATAGCTTTCTCCCTTGTCAATGCCAATGCGATGTTTCACCGTGACGGGCACACTCACCACATCCACCATGGCTTTGACGCAGTCTGCCACCAGGGTCGGCTCGGCCATCAGGCATGCTCCAAATGCGCCACGCTGGACACGCTCGCTCGGACAACCACAATTGAGGTTGATTTCGGCATAACCCCATTGCTCGCCAAGTCTCGCGCACCGGGCCAGGTCGGCAGGCTCGCTCCCGCCCAGTTGCAGGGCAACCGGGTGCTCCTCGGCATTGAATCGCAGGTGGCGCTCCACGTCGCCATGGATCAGCGCTCCTGTCGTCACCATCTCCGTGTACAGCAGCGCATGCTCCGACAGCAGCCGGTGAAAAAAACGGCAGTGCCTGTCAGTCCAATCCATCATGGGCGCCACGCTCAGGCGCCAGGGGTTGGAAGCCGAAACGGATATGGCGGGACCGGGCTCGACTACGGAAAATTCAGGGCTTGACATGAGGCGTATTTTCCCAGAAAGAGCTTTGTCATCGGCGAAAACGGCCAAAGCGCTTCCAGGAGTCCGCTCAGTCACCGAAAGACGTGAGAAAAGAGCGCTTTTCCATTCCCGGCGCCACAGCCCCAAGTCCTTCAAGGCGGGTAATATAAAGGCTTGGCAGCCTCTTGCGAACGATCACTGACCCATGGTCAACACCCAACAAAAAAGGATGACCGCCATGCTCAATCACGTTTTTGCGCCCCATGCCCGGAATCCACGAAAGCACCCAGGGCTCGCAGGATTGATGGCGCCATTGGCGCTGGTCGCCTGCACGTCCGTGCCGCTGCCACCGTGGAAGCCGGTCACAGGCATGCCGACTTCGAGCGTCACAGCGGGAGCGCCACCGCGTCTATCGGCGGCGCCGGGGCTAAGGGCGACGCAGGCCATCGTGCAGACTTCGCCGGTCAATCCACCCGCAGTCATCGCGGAGCAAGAGCCGCCGCCGTATAGCGCGGCTGTTGCCGCACGATTTCCCCCGCCTTCGGTGGTCTACAACACGCCTGGCTTGCAGCCGGGCCGGACAAGCTTCACGACGCAGGCGGAAATCCACGCCTGGCTGGGTGAACAGGCTGCGGCCCTCTCGCGCTCCGTTGGCATCAAGGCGGCGGTTCTTACCCTGGGCACCTCGCAGCGTGGCGAGCCGCTGGAAGCACTGGTTCTGACGCGCGGCGCCGGAACTGACCCCACCGCACTCCAAGCCACCGGACGACCCACCGTGCTGCTGATCGGCCAGCAGCATGGCGATGAGCCCGCCGGCAGCGAAGCACTGCTGGTGATTGCAAGGGAACTGTCCCAGGGCCTGCTTCAGCCGGAGCTTGAGCGTATCAACGTCGTGATTGTTCCTCGTGCAAATCCCGACGGGGCCAGCAGCGGCCAGCGTGTGACGGCCAATGGGCTGGACATGAACCGTGACCATCTGCTGCTCAACACGCCCGAGGCGCAGGCCCTGGCGCGGCTGACACGCGACTACCAGCCGACGGTCGTGGTGGATGCGCACGAATACACGGTACTTGGGCACTATCTGCAGAAGTTCGGCGCGGTGCAGAAATTCGACGCCCTGCTGCAGTACGCAAGCACGGCAAATCTGCCCGAATTCCTGACCAAGGCCGCCGAGGAATGGTACCGGCGCCCCCTGGTGGCCGCGCTCAAGGGGCAAGGGCTCACCAGCGAGTGGTATTACACGACTTCGACCGACCCCGCGGACCGGAAAGTTTCCATGGGTGACACCCAGCCCGACACCGGCCGAAACGTTGACGGCCTCAAAAACGCCATCAGCCTGCTGGTCGAGTCGCGCGGCGTGGGCATTGGCCGCATGCATATCCAGCGGCGCGTGCATACCCAGGTGACCGCGCTTGCCAGCGTTCTGGCCAGCACGGCGCTGCGCGCCAGCGAGCTTGGCCAGTTGCGCCCCTACCTTGACAAGGAGGTCAGCGCCCAGGCCTGCAAGGGCGAAGCGGTCGTGCAGGCTGCGCCGACACCGGCCCAGTATGACCTCGTCATGCTTGACCCGGTCAGCGGTGTCGACAAGCCCATTACCGTTGACTGGGACTCGGCCCTCGCCCTGCAAACACTCAAATCACGCGCCCGCCCCTGCGGTTACTGGTTATCGGCGGCTTCGACAATCGCCGTTGAGCGGCTCCGCCTTCAGGGATTGCAGGTGCTCCGCATGCAGGAACCCAGCGCCATGTTGGGCGACACCTACCGCGAAACCAGCCGTGGGCAGGGTGCCCGGCTGGACGTGCACGGCGTCATCGCCGATGCCGCGCCCATCGTCAAGGCCGAGGTCGCGCTGGTGCGCGGCGTGATTGATGCACCTTCCGGCAGCTACTATCTGCCGCTGAACCAGCCGCTGGCGAACCTGGCGATAGCCGCACTTGAGCCTGATACCCAAAGCAGTTACCTCGCCAATCGGCTGATCGATGGGCTGGCCAGCAGCGCACGCGTCATGTCTGAGCCTTCCTTGAATGCCGAGGAACTCCCCTGAGAGAACCGCACCTTCACCGCCCGTCCCAAGCCCGGCGGTGGACTTGCCAAAAAGTGGTGAAAGCCTACAGACGACGCGGTTTTTTCCTTCTCTAATGGTTTTTTTACCCTCTGGAGGATGACCTTGAAACCCTTTGTACTCAACCCAAAAATGTTGACGCTGCAAGGCGTCTTTTATCCAACCGGCTACGCTTTTCTGCTGTTTCCTGATTCACAGGGCGCCGAGCAAGCGGGAGCCAAACTCGAAGCGGCAGGGTTTGACAGCCAAGACATCATGCGGCTGTCCCCGGAAGTGATTCTGAGGGAAATTGGCAAGGTCGATGGCGAATCGGATGTGGTGCTTCCTTCGGTGGGAACCGAAAGCGCGACGGTGCGCAAGTATGTCGATCTGGCCCTGGAGGGACACTACGCCCTCATGGTGAAAGCACCGTCAGACAAAGATACACAAGGTGTGATGGCAGCCATCGCAAGCCTGCTGTTTTCATACGGCCAGAAGTACCACATCCTGGCGATTGAAGACCTGGAGTGAACTGCCGCCAGCTTGCCCGGAATTGTCGAATGCGCCAGGTCGCTACAAAATAAATAGCAAAGTATGTCCGTAGTATCTGGACAAAAGCCTTTTTTTGGCGATTTTTTTACTAGAAATCACCGCCGCCATGAGCCAGGCTTTCAAACTTGGTGATGCGGTTGATGAAAGCCAGCTTCACGGTGCCGGTCGGGCCGTTGCGCTGCTTGCTGATAATCACCTCGGCCACCCCCGGCTCCTTGCAGGCTTCCTTGGTGTAGTACTCATCACGGTAAATGAACATGATGATGTCCGCGTCCTGCTCAATGGCGCCCGATTCGCGCAGGTCGCTCATCATGGGGCGCTTGTCGGTCCGCGACTCCACGCCACGGCTGAGCTGCGAGAGTGCAATCACGGGGCATTGCAATTCCTTGGCCAGCATCTTCAGGCCGCGTGAGATCTCGCCGACCGCCGTGGCCCGGTTTTCCTCGGCCATGCCGCTGGACACGCTCATCAGCTGCAGGTAGTCGACCACGATCAGGCCGAGCTTGCCGCACTGTCGCGCCAGGCGCCTGGCATTGGCACGCAGCTCGCTGACCGTCAGGCCGGCGCTTTCGTCAATATGCAGCGAAATGTTTCGCAGTTTCTCGATCGCCTCGGTCAGCCGTGGCCACTCCTCATCGGTCAGCGCCCCGGTGCGCAGATGCGTCTGGTCAATCCGGCCAATCGAGCCAACGATACGCACCGCCAGCTGTGACGCCCCCATTTCCATCGAAAAGACGGCCACCGGCAGGCCTTCGTTCAAAGCCACGTGTTCCGCGATATTGATCGCCAGCGCGGTTTTACCCATGGAGGGCCGCGCCGCCAGAATCACCAGGTCACCCGCCTGAAACCCTGAGGTCATGCGGTCCAGGTCATAAAACCCGGTCGGCACACCGGTGACATCGTTCGGGTTTTCCGACATTTCGGTCACGCGGTCAAGCAGGTCCACCACCAGCGTGTCCATGCTCTGAAAGCCCTGCTGGCCACGACCGCCCTGTTCGCCGATGTTCAGGATTTTCTGTTCGGCTTCATCCAGGATGGTGGTCACCGCCTTGCCCTGCGGCGCAAAGGCATCGGTTGCAATTTCATCACTGGCCTTGACCAGCTTGCGCAAGATGGAGCGCTCGCGAACGATCTCGGCATAGCGCCGGATGTTAGCGGCGCTGGGCACGTACTGCGCCAGCGCATTGAGGTAGCTCAGGCCCCCTATCTCGTCGGCCTTGCCAAGGTTCTGCAGGCTCTCGTAGACGGTGATGATGTCGGCCGGTTTGGACGCGTCTATCAGCTTTTTCACCGCCGCGTAGATCAGCTGGTGCTCATGGCGGTAAAAGTCCTGGTCGGAGAGCAGGTCTCCCACGCGGTCCCAGGCGCTGTTGTCAAGCAGCAAGCCGCCCAGGACGCTGGATTCCCCCTCTATGGAGTGCGGCGGAATACGCAGCTGGGCGATCTGGCGATCGGCGCTGTAGCCGGTTTCGGCGAAGGTGGAGAGTACGGCAGACATGGGGCTCCTTGGGATGGGTAAATGGTACGCCCGGACCCTCCAGAAACGCGGGATAAGGCTGTGGACAAGCTGGGGAAATGGGGTGGAAATGGCGCCTGGGCATGTGCACAAGCCCCGGCGCGACCCAACAGCTGCCGGCCCCGTGCCCAGGCCATGAAAAAAGCCGCTCCGAAGAGCGGCTTTCAGGGGTAACGCAGTGTCAGTTTAAGCGGTTTCGCCGTAAACCGTCACCGTGATGTCAACCACCACGTCGGTGTGCAGCGCCACGCTCACAGCGTGGTCGCCCACGGTTTTCAGCGGGCCGTTTGGCAGGCGGATCTGCGATTTGGCAACCGCAAAGCCCTGCTTGGTCACTTCGTGAGCGATGTCCGCGTTGGTGACGGAGCCAAACAGGCGGCCGTCAACGCCGGCTTTTTGCGTCAGCTTGACGGTCGTGCCGCCGAGCTTTTCGCCCTGGCTTTGCGACTCGGCCAGCTTGGCAGCAGCGGCTTTCTCAAGCTCGGCGCGTTTGACTTCGAATTCCTTGATCGCCACTGCGGTGGCGCGACGGGCGCGGCCGGAAGGGATCAGGAAGTTGCGTGCGTAGCCGTCCTTGACTTTGACGACTTCGCCCAGGTTACCCAGGTTCACGACTTTGTCGAGCAGAATGATTTGCATGGTCGTATCTCCTTACAGGCTCTTGTGCTGGTCGCTGTAAGGCAGCATCGCGAGGAAGCGAGCGCGCTTGACGGCGGTGTTGATCTGGCGCTGGAAAATCGCGCGCGTGCCGGTCAGGCGTGCGGGAATAATTTTTCCGTTTTCAGAAACGAAGTCACGCAGGGTGTCGATATCTTTGTAGTCGATTTCTTCAACGCCAGCGGCTGTGAAGCGGCAAAAACGCTTGCGCTTGAACAGCAGGGATTGGGTATTGCGCTTTGGGCGCTTGTCTTTGTTGAAACGTTTTGGTCCGGCCATGATGGACTCCTTAAATGGGGTTCAGTACTTGCTCTACCTGAGGTGTCGGATCTGTCTGATCTGTCGGGTGAAGAGCTTGAATATGAAAAACAACGCCTGTGCTGGTACGCGCATTGACAAGAAAGCCGGTGAATCTGAAGGCCTTGCCCAGAGTCAGCCGGACTGTTTGTTCAGCCAGCGTCCCGAAAGCAACCGCTCTAATCGTCAACTTGACCTTCCTGACGACTCCTGTTTCGAGAATTTCAGACTCGTGTTCGAGAATGACATTGACGGCGGGAATTCCGGCGGGCGTGTAGCGAAGAGGGCTTAGCTCAGCGATACAGGCGGTCAGTTCAACGTGATTCACTGCGGTTCTGGATGCTCGGCAGCGAGGCGTTCAACAGCATGAGGCGTATTACGCCGCAAATTCCTGCTGTTGGGTTTTACGGGCTTCTTCCCTCTCGACGTTGCGCATCATGAGGGACGGGCCGGTTTCAGCCTTTTTCTTCACCACCGTCAGGTGGCGCAGCACGGCATCGTTGAACTTGAACGCGTGTTCAATTTCTTCCATCACGGCCTGGCTGGCTTCGATGTTGATGCATAGGTAATGGGCTTTGGCGAGTTTCTGGATCAGGTACACCAGTTGGCGACGGCCCCAGTCTTCGACACGGTGCACGGTTCCGCCGCCGGCGGTAATCATGCCCTTGTAACGTTCCAGCATGGCTGGGACTTGCTCGCTTTGATCCGGATGGATCAGCAAGACGATCTCGTAGTGACGCATAAAATCTCCTTTTGGATGGAATTGAAGCTGCCCCAGCGTCGTTAAGGGTGCAGCAAGGCGAAGCCCATGATTATAGCCCGCTCACGGCCAGGGTGCAAAAACGCCGATCAGCGCTGCGGCCGGTCGCCCATCAGGGGCTTCGCAGGTCGGGATAGCGGATGTATTCCACCAGCGCCTGCGCCTTCTGGCTGGGTGGCCGCGTGATCAGGCTCACCAGCACGATCACGGCAAATCCCACGGGAACGCCAAAAAAACCCGCTGAAATTGGGTCGATTCCCCACCAGAGCCGCACTGGTGACGTGATGCCAAAGGTGGCGCGCAGCCAGGGCTGGGTCGTGAACATGTAGTAGGAGGTCACACCCAGTCCCGAAACCATGCCCAGCACGGCCGCTGGCCCGGTTGCGCGCTTCCAGAAGATTCCCAGGCTGAGCGCCGGAAAAAACGACGCAGCGGCAAACGAAAAGGCCGCCGAGACCAGGAACAGGATGTCCGCCGGCTTCTGGGCCGCCACATACGCGGCCAGCAGCGCGACGATCAACAACAGGATTTTGGACACCGTGACCCGGCTGACGGTGGATGCGTTCGGATCGATCATCTTATAGTAAAGGTCGTGGCCGAGCGCATTGGCAATGGTCAGCAACAGGCCGTCCGCAGTGGAAAGCGCGGCAGCCAGCCCGCCGGCCGCCACCAGTCCCGAAATCACATAGGGCAGACCGGCCAGCTCGGGCGTCAGTAGCACCACGATGTCACCGCCGATGGTCATTTCATTGAGTTGCAGGATGTTGTCCTGGTTGATGTCCACCACCGACAACAAGGCCGGGTCAACCTTGTTCCAGGCCTGAACCCAGCTGGGCAGCTGGTCAAAATGGGTACCCACCAGCACCGTGAATATTTCGTACTTGACCAGAACGGCCAGCGCGGGTGCGGTGAAATAAAGCAGGAAAATGAAAAACAGCGACCAGGTGACGGACTGCCGCGCCTCACGGACGCTGGGAACGGTGTAATACCGCATCAAGATGTGAGGCAGCGCGGACGTGCCCACCATTAGGCAGAAGATCAGCGCCAGAAAATTCCGGCGCGAAGTGTCGTAAAGCTCTTTTTCCTGCGGCGTTCCATCGGGATCGCCGGAAAACTGCGCAGCGTGGGCCGGCATGCCGTTGAGCGGCTGGCTCTTGATCTCGGCAGCGGTCTTGGCCAGAGCCCAGGCCCGGCTGGCCGCCGCCTCATCCCTTGGGATGGCCGCCAGTGCCTTGCCGGCTGCAGACACCTCCGCCACCGAGGCGTTTTCCGCCTTCAAGACGTCGAGATTTCTCACCGCCGCCTGCTTGTCCGCCACAAGAGAGGCGGCCGGATGGCTGATCTTTTCACCCAGCGCCTGGGCGCGCTGCGCAAATATGGCGCGGACCTCCAGCTCTTTCGGGTCCATCGCCAGTTCTTTCTCCTTGGCGGTGACCTTTTCCAGCTGATAGCCGTAGACGGCCTGGGGCACAGGAATTCCGGTCTGCTTGACAGACAGCCAGACCACCGGGATGAGGTAAGCGACCACCAGAATGACGTACTGGGCCACCTGCGTCCAGGTGACAGCGCGCATGCCTCCCAGGAAGGAGCACACCAAAATCCCGCCCAGCCCCAGGAAAATCCCCAACTCGAAGGCGATACCTGTCAGGTAGGAAGTGATCAGCCCCACGCCATAGATTTGCGCCACCAGGTAGGTAAAGGAGCACAGGATTGCTGCGCCCACGCCAATGAGTCTGGGTAGATTGCCGCCATAGCGCTCGCCGAGAAAATCAGGGATGGTGAACTGGCCAAACTTGCGCAGGTAGGGCGCCAGCACCAGCGCAACCAGGCAATAGCCTCCGGTCCAGCCCATGATGAAGGCCAGGCCGCTGTAGCCGGTGAGGTAGAGCGTACCGGCCAGACCCAGAAAGGACGCCGCGGACATCCAGTCCGCGCCAACCGCCAGGCCGTTGTAAATGGCCGGCACCCGCCGTCCGGCCACGTAATACTCGCTGGCGTCGGTCGTACGGCTCATGATTCCTATGCCCGCATAAAGGCCGATGGTGGCCAGCAGGAAAGCAATGCCTATCCATGAGCGCGGCAGGCCCAGGCGCTCCAGTCCCGCGAGCACCGCCACAAACAGCACGAATCCGGCTGTGTACCATCGGTAGATGCGGTCCAGCTGAGCCTTGAACTGCCCGCTGGAGAGTCTCGCCCCATCACGGATGCCCAGAAAACCGCCCATTTTCAATCGTCCCCTTCGTGTACATCGTGCTCGACATCAAGACGGTTCATGTACCAGGCGTAAAAGCCAATGATCAGGCCATACACCAGCAAAGCGCCTTGCGCGCCAACCCAGAAGCTGAACGGCCAGCCAAAAAAGCTGAAGGTAAGCGCGCGCGCGAAGTAGCCCACCCCAAAGGTAACCGCGAACCATACCAGCAGGAGCGCCCCGGTAAGGGCCAGGGTCTTGCGCCAGTAGCGGCGATGCCGGTCAGTGGGCTGCATCGCGCGCCTCCCCCTGCGGGATGACCCTTGAACCGTTAGTGCCCGGCGCCCGTTTCCGCTGCGTTTGTCCCTTCGCGGGCGCTACACGCAACAGCGGGTTTTCACGCTCCAGTTGCGCCGCGACTCTGGGCTCGAAGCCGCGCAAACGCGCAACCACGCTCAAGGCCTTCTCAACCTCGCCCAGCGCCAGCCAGACCTGGGCCAGCCGGTACCAGCCGTGGGGACTCATGGGCTGAAGCGCGGTATTTTTTTCCAGCGCCTCCACAGCACCAGAAAACTGGCGCTCCTCCATCAGCACCAGCGCCAGCCCATACCAGGCACGGTCAAGCTGAGGATCACGCGCCAGCGCGGCCCTGAACGCCGACACGGCTTCAGCGCTCCGCCCGGCCTGCGCCAGCGCATAGCCCAGGTTGAACCAGGGCACGGCTCCATCGGCGCCCAGGCGGGCAGTGCCCGTGAGCGCCTGCAGACTGGCAATGGCCGCGCCGACCCGATGGAGCTGCATCTGCACATGGGCCAGGCTGGCCAGCGCGTATCCGTCTGCGGGCACCAGCTGCAGCATCCGCTCAAAAACGGCCAGTGCCGCTGCCCGTCGCCCGGCAACCAACAGCAATATGGCGCGCACTTTCAGGACAAGATAATGCCAGCGCAGTCCGGGCATGTGACTCATTTGCACAGGGCCACGCCTATCTGAAGGCAGATTTTTACCTTGACGACGCTGGCGGCCAGCCATGCCAGCAGCAGCAACAAGAAAGCCAGCATCGGCAAATAGCGATCGGCGACGCGTTGCGGCGCTATCCACCGCAGGGCACTGATCCAGGGCCGGCTCAGCAGCTGCAACACGCCGTAAAACGGATTGCGCTGCGGCGAAGCGCCCAGAACCAGGCCCAGCAGCCACTGGCCAAACAGCGCAAGCAGCGCTATTTCAGCGATCAGTTTGGTGGCAAGCACGAAGGTCAGCATGGCGAATGGAGCAAATGCTTCCGATTGTCATCGTTGGCACCTGCCGATTGCAGCCCCGGCGCCATCAAGTCAGCGGGGGTTTCCCTCGGTGGCCGATGCCAAAACTAATTGGCCAGGCGCTTCCAGGTAGCTATCACCGTATCCGGGTTGAGCGAGATCGACCCAATGCCCTCTTCCTTGAGCCACTGCGCGAAGTCAGGATGATCGCTGGGGCCCTGGCCGCAGATGCCGACATACTTGCCCTGGCGCTTGCAGGCCGCAATGGCCATGCTTAGCAGCGCCTTGACCGCCGGGTCGCGCTCATCGAAGTCCTTGGCCAGTACCTCCAGCCCCGAGTCGCGGTCCAGGCCCAGCGTGAGCTGGGTCAGGTCGTTCGAGCCGATGGAAAACCCGTCAAAGTATTCCAGGAACTGATCGGCCAGTACGGCATTGCTCGGCACCTCGCACATCATGATGACGCGCAGGCCGTTTTCACCGCGCTTCAGGCCATGGGCGGCCAGCAGCTCGGTGACGGCCTTGGCCTGCCCCAGCGTGCGCACAAAGGGCACCATCACTTCGACATTGGTCAGGCCCATGTCGTTGCGCACGCGCTTGAGCGCCTCGCACTCCATGGCAAAGGCCTCGCGGAATTCCTCGCTGATATAGCGCGCGGCACCGCGAAAACCCAGCATTGGATTTTCCTCTTCCGGCTCGTAGCGCGAGCCGCCAATCAGCTTGCGGTATTCGTTGGACTTGAAGTCCGACAGCCGGACAATGACCGACTTGGGCCAGAAAGCCGCACCAATGGTGGCGATGCCCTCGGTGACCTTGTCCACATAAAACGCACGGGGCGAGGCATGGCCGCGCGCCACGCTTTCAACCGCCTTTTTCAGGTCGGCATCGACATTGGGGTAGTCCAGAATCGCCTTGGGATGCACGCCGATGTTGTTGTTGATGATGAACTCCAGCCGCGCCAGGCCCACGCCCTGGTTGGGAATCTGGCAGAAGTCAAAGGCCAGCTGCGGATTGCCCACGTTCATCATGATCTTGATGTCGATGGGCGGCATTTCACCGCGCTGCACTTCGGTGATTTCGGTTTCCAGCAGGCCGTCGTAAATATTGCCGGTGTCGCCTTCGGCGCAACTGACGGTGACCAGCATGCCGTCCTTGAGCATTTCAGTGGCGTCACCGCAGCCCACCACGGCCGGAATGCCCAGCTCGCGCGCAATGATGGCGGCGTGACAGGTGCGGCCGCCCCGGTTGGTCACGATGGCGCTGGCGCGCTTCATCACGGGCTCCCAGTTCGGGTCCGTCATGTCGGTGACCAGCACGTCGCCGGGCTGGACCTGGTCCATCTCGCTGATGTCGTGCACGATGCGCACCGGGCCGGTGCCGATCTTCTGTCCGATGGCGCGGCCCTCTGCCAGCACGGTGCCGCTGCCCTTGAGCTTGTAACGCTGCTCGGCCTTGCCCTTGGACTGGCTCTTCACGGTTTCAGGACGCGCCTGAAGGATGTAAAGCTCGCCATCCGTGCCATCCTTGCCCCACTCGATGTCCATCGCGCGGCCGTAGTGGTCTTCAATGATGACGGCGTAGCGCGCCAGCTGCTCCACATCGGCATCCGTGAGCGAATAGCGGTTGCGCAGGGCGATCGGCACGTCGGTGGTCTTGACCAGCTTGCCGCCGGCCTTTTTTTCCTCCGCCGTGGTGAACTCCATCTGCAGCAGCTTGGAGCCCAGGTTGCGGCGGATGACGGCGCGCTTGCCGGCATTGAGCATGGGCTTGTGCACGTAAAACTCGTCGGGGTTGACGGCGCCCTGCACCACGGTCTCGCCCAGGCCGTAGCTCGACGTGATGAAGACCACGTCCTCGAAACCGCTCTCGGTGTCCATGGTGAACATCACGCCGGCCGCGCCCAGGTCGCTGCGCACCATGCGCTGCACACCGGCAGAAAGGGCCACGTCAGCGTGGGCAAAACCCTTGTGGACGCGGTAGCTGATGGCGCGGTCGTTGTAGAGCGAGGCAAACACCTCTTTCATCTTGTGCAGCACGTCATCGATGCCCACCACATTCAGGAAGGTTTCCTGCTGGCCGGCAAACGAGGCGTCGGGCAGGTCTTCGGCCGTGGCGGACGAGCGAACGGCAAAGCTGGCCTGCGGATTACCGGCACTCAGTGCGGCAAAGCTTTGGCGCACGGCCTGGTCAAACTCGGGTGGGAAAGGCTGGGCCTCGACCAGCGCGCGAATGTTCGCACCCGCAACCGCGAGCGCCCTAACGTCCTCGGTATCGAGTGAGTCGAGCACGGCATTGATTTTTTTGTCGAGGCCGTCGTAGGCCAGAAAAACGCGAAACGCATGCGCCGTCGTGGCGAAACCGGTGGGCACACGCACGCCTTTCGGGCCCGTCGGTAACTGGGAGATCATCTCGCCGAGACTGGCGTTCTTGCCGCCGACCGACTCGACGTCGGTCATTCTCAGATTTTCAAACGGTACGACCAGGGCGGCCGCCTCAAACAGCTTGGACATAAAAATACTCCGGGAGGTTTAAAAAGCGGGGCGAGGCGCAGGCGCGGCACACAACCTTGTTGTAGTTCTAGGGGGTTGGGGCGGGGCATGGCTGCAAAATTCAGGATAATTGCGCGATTGTAGTGCCCGGATATCGGGCGGCTAGCGCCCCAACCCCACCTCACCGGATAGCGACATGTCCAACCGCACCGTATTTTTCATATCCGACGGCACAGGCATTACCGCTGAAACCTTTGGCAACGCCATCTTGGCGCAGTTCGAGATCAATCCGCGCCATGTCCGCCTGCCCTTCATCGACAGCGTGGACAAGGCGCACCAGGCGATACGGCAGATCAACCACACGGCCCAGATCGAGGGCCGGCGGCCCATCGTGTTCACCACGCTGGTCAACATGGAAATACTGGCGGTCATCAAGGCCCATTGCAATGGCATGCTGCTGGACATGTTCGGCATGTTCGTGGCGCCACTGGAGAGCGAACTGGGCATCAAATCCAACCACCGCGTCGGGCGCTTTTCGGATGCGTCCAAAAGCAAGGCCTACGACAACCGCATCGAGGTCATCAATTTCTCGCTCGATCATGACGACGGCCAGAGCCACCGCGACCTGGAGAACTCGGACGTGATCCTGGTCGGCGTGAGCCGCAGCGGCAAGACCCCGACCTCGCTCTACCTGGCCATGCAATACGGCCTGAAGGCCTCCAACTACCCGCTGATTCCCGAAGACTTCGAGCGCCGCCAGCTGCCACCGGCCCTGGTGCCGCACCGCAAGAAAATCTTCGGCCTGACGATTGCACCCGATCGCCTGAGCGAAATCCGCAACGAACGCCGGCCCGACTCGGTCTACGCCAGCCTGGCCAACTGTCGCCATGAAATCCATGAGGCCGAAGCCATGATGCGGCGCGAAGGCATCCGCTGGCTTTCGACCACGACCAAGTCCATCGAGGAAATCGCCACCACCATCCTGCAGGAAGTCAAGCCCGAACGGCTTGAGTACTGATGCGCAGCGCGCCGGTCACCCGGCAGCCCGATGATTGCTATAGTTTCAATAGCTATATGAAGCTGTACTCATTGGGCATAAAGCCTCTTTCACTTGACAAATGAAGTCGGCTACCGGCCAGCAGGCCAAATTGACGCCCGCGCCAGGCGGTTTACACCTGTTTTTCGATCGAAAACGCTCATAACCCAATGAATACAGTATTTGTTAGCTATTTTTATGATAGCAATTTCCGGACGGCTGCCCATGCAACTTTCAAATCCCGCGCAGCATGTCCGGAGCCAGCGGATAGGCAGAAGCCACGCCATCGATAGTTAATATCTATTTGACTTGACTATTTACAAGCATTAAACTATTAACTCGTCAAGATTCTCAACCCACCAAGGAAGCAGCCATGTCCCTCATCAATACCGAAGTCGTTCCCTTCAAGGCCACCGCCTACCACAACGGAAAATTTGTGCCCGTCAGCAACGACAATTTCAAGGGCAAGTGGTCGGTTGTCGTGTTCTACCCGGCCGATTTCACCTTTGTCTGCCCCACCGAACTCGGCGATCTGGCCGACCATTACGCTGAATTCCAGAAACTCGGCGTTGAGGTCTACAGTGTGTCGACCGACACCCACTTCACGCACAAGGCCTGGCACGACACGTCAGAGACCATCGGCAAGGTGACATACCCGATGATCGGCGACCCGAGCGGCAAGCTGACTCGCGCCTTTGAAGTGATGATCGAAGAAGGCGATGATGCCGGCTTGGCCTACCGCGGCACCTTCGTGATCGACCCGGATGGCAAGATCAAGACCATCGAAGTGCACGACAACGGCATCGGCCGCGACGCCGCCGAACTGCTGCGCCGCGTGAAGGCAGCGCAATACGTGGCCGCCCACCCGGGCGAAGTCTGCCCGGCCAAATGGACCGAAGGCGCAGAAACGCTGAAGCCGTCATTCGACCTGGTCGGCAAGATCTAAGCCTGCCTCCGCGCCACAGCCCGGGCGCGCTTGCACCCGGGCTTTTTTATTTCCCACGCCAACTGAAAGTGAGTCCGCCATGCTCGACGCCGCCACCCAGACCCAACTGAAAAGCTATCTTGACCGGGCCACACAGCCGATCGAAATCGTTGCCTCGCTTGACGACGGCAAGGCCTCTGGCGAACTGCAGTCGCTGCTCAAGGACATCGGCAAGGCCTCGGCGCTGGTCAGGGTCACGGAAAGCCGCGACGACAGCCATCGCAAGCCCTCCTTCTCGGTCAACCGCCCCGGTGAAAACCATGGCCCGCGTTTTGCCGGCCTGCCCATGGGCCACGAATTCACCTCCCTCATCCTGGCGCTGCTTCAGATCGGCGGCTACCCACCCAAGGTCGAGGAAGCCGTGCTGCAGCAGATACGTGCGCTCGACGGCGATTTCGAGTTCGAGATCTACGTCTCGCTGTCATGCCACACCTGCCCCGATGTGGTGCAGGCACTGAACTTGATGGCGGTGCAAAACCCGCGCATCCGGGCCACGATGATTGATGGCGCGCTGTTCCAGGACGAGATCAAGGAGCGCCAGATCATGGCCGTGCCCACGGTCTATCTCAACGGCACCGAATTCAGCCAGGGCCGCATGAGCCTGGAAGAAATCCTGGCAAAAATCGACACCGGCGGAGTTGAGCGCGCAGCCAAAATAATCGACGCCAAGGACCCGTTCGACGTCCTCATCATCGGTGGCGGGCCTGCCGGCGCGGCGGCCGCCGTGTATGCGGCGCGCAAGGGCATTCGCACCGGCATCGTGTCTGAAAATCTTGGTGGCCAGGTGCTTGACACCATGGGGATTGAGAATTTCATCTCGGTCCGCAAAACCGAAGGCCCGCAGTTTGCGCTGGCGCTTGAGGCGCATGTGCGCGACTACGAGGTCGACATCATGAATTTGCAGCGCGTGAAGGCACTGATTCCGGCGCTGCTTCCGGCTGCCGGGCCGGGCGAGAACCTGTTGGGCGTCCAGCTCGAAAGCGGCGCCTCGCTCAAGGCCAAGACCATCATCCTGGCCACCGGCGCACGCTGGCGCAACATCAATGTGCCCGGCGAGCACGAGTACAAGAACAAGGGCGTGGCCTACTGCCCGCATTGCGACGGCCCGCTGTTCAAGGGCAAACGCGTGGCGGTGATCGGCGGCGGTAATTCCGGCGTCGAAGCTGCGATCGACCTGGCCGGCATCGTCGCCCATGTTACCCTGATTGAATTTGATACCGCGCTGCGCGCCGACGCCGTGCTGCAGCGCAAGCTGCACAGCCTGGCCAACGTCACGGTGTTCACCAACGCCCAGACCCTTGAGATCACCGGTGACCAGCAGAAAGTCAACGGACTGGTCTACAAGGACCGCAGCAGTGGCGAGAGCCACACCGTAGCGCTGGAAGGCGTGTTCATCCAGATCGGCCTGGTGCCCAACACCGACTGGCTCAAGGGTGTTATCGAGCTGTCCAGGCACGGGGAGATCATGATCGACGCCAGGGGCCAGACCTCGGTGCCGGGCGTGTTCGCCGCGGGTGACGCCACCACCGTGCCCTTCAAGCAGATCGTCGTTGCGGCGGGCGCCGGTGCCACCGCGGCGCTCAGCGCTTTCGACCACCTGATCCGCACGTCAGTACCGGCTTGACGCGGCTTGAAACAAAGCAACTTGCCCGGCGCTGCCGGCGTGGCCACAATACAGCTATTCAAAACTACCAGGAAGGATTCCCAATGAAAGGCGACGCTCAAGTCATTGCTTACCTCCAGGCCCAGCTCAAAAACGAGTTGACGGCCATCAACCAGTACTTTGTGCATTACCGCATGTACAAGCACTGGGGCCTGGACAAGCTGGCCAAGAAGGAATACGAGGAATCCATCGGCGAGATGAAACACGCTGACCGGCTGATGGACCGGCTCTTCATGCTTGACGCCCTGCCCAATCTGCAGGATCTGGGCAAGCTGATGATCGGCGAGGATGTGCCTGAGGCGCTCAATTGCGACCTGAAGCTTGAAAGCGCTGCGCAGATTACCGTCAAGGAAGGCATGGCGCACTGCGAATCCGTGCGGGACTACGTGTCGCGCGACCTGCTGCAGGACATCCTGAACGACACCGAAGAGCACATCGACTTTCTGGAAACGCAAATCGAGCTGCTGGCCAAGGTCGGCATCCAGAATTACCTGCAAAGCCAGATGGGCGAGCTCAGCTAGAAGCCGGCTACGCCAGCGCACCGTGCAAGGCGGGTGCACTCATCAACGGGGCCTTACGGCCCCGTTGTTGTTTTTCAGGCGAAAAGACACGTCGCTCAGCTACATTTCGATGCACCAATATTGCGAATCATTCGCATTACAGATACATTTGCCAGTCAACCTTACGAGCCAGCCAACTCGCGTCCGCCAGGGCAAACCGAGCCAGCCAAGCCAATCACTGAAACACGTCCGCCGCAGAACCGGCCGGACCCCGCTTGGAGCCCTTCCCTTGGTCTACCCTCACGCATTTTCGGCGCGCCCTGCCCGCCCCAAAAAATCACGCGCCAGCGAAACCGCCCCCACCGTGCCATCAGAACGCGCCCTGCTGCCGCTGGGCGCACTGATGCTGGCCGCCTCCGTGTCGGGCTGGGCCCAGGGCACGGCCCCCACGACCGACGCGAGTGCCGCGCCAGCCAGTTCGACCGCCCAGGCCGCCCAGCTTGAAGGCAAATCGCTTGCGCCCGTCACCGTGACCGGAACGCGTGACCGCGCGGCCCAGACCTACCAGAGCGGCTCCACCAGCGTCGGCAAGGTGCCGGTGCCCGCCAAGGACATCCCGCAATCCCTGACCGTGGTGAACGAAAAGCTGATCCACGACCAGGGCAAGGACAGCTTCAAGAGCGCCCTCGAAAACGTCATTGGCATCACCTTTGAGGCCGGCGAAGGTGGCCGCGTCGGCGACAACATCCGCCTGCGCGGCTTCAGCGCGGCGGGCGACATTTACCTCGATGGCATGCGCGACATCGCCCAGTACAACCGCGACACCTTCAATATCGAGCGCGTGGAGGTGCTGCGCGGCGCGGCGTCCATGCTGTTTGGCCGCGGCTCGACCGGCGGCATCATCAACCAGGTCAGCAAGCAGCCGCGCATGGTGACCGAGCAGGAAGTCAACGCCACGGTGGGCACCGATGGCTACCAGCGCCTGCAGGGCGACTTCAATTTCAGCCTGGAAAACGATGCCGCCCTGCGCATTAACGCCATGGCCACCGACGCTGACGGACGGGGCGACAATGCCGGCGCCAAAACGCACCGCCGCGGCCTGGCGCTGGACTACCGCCATGGCATAGGCACGGCCAACGAATTTGCCCTCAGCTACTACCACCTGCACTACAACGACAAGCCGGATTGGGGCTTCCAGTGGTTCAACAATGCCCCCGCCCCCAAGCCCACCAACCGCTACTGGTACGGGCTGGACAGCGACTTCCAGAACGACAAGGCCGACGCCGTGACGCTGTCGCACATTCACCGCTGGGCCGATGGCAGCAGCCTGAAGACCGCGCTGCGCGACGGCTACTACTCGCGTGCGATGTGGGCGACGCAGTCCAGCTTTGCCGCCGGCACCACCCTGGCCAACCTGAACGACAACACCCTCGTCAACCGGCGCACCAATGCCAAGGCCGGCGAGGAGCACCACACCTTCCTGCAGACCGACTACCTGACCACCACCCAGTGGTTTAGCCGCAAGAACAGCCTTCTGGTGGGCGGCGAATACGCCGTGGAAAACTCCAGCCGATCGACCTATCCCTTCATCACCGCCGCCAAGCCGTCCACCACCGTGGGCAATCCGGGCAGCGCGGGCATCGGCAGCAACCTCACCGAACGGGTCGCCACCGATTTCAGGGCCACGACCCTGGGCCTGTACGCGCAGGACACGATTGAGCTCACTCCTTACTGGAAACTGGTCGGCGGCCTGCGCGTCGACAATTTCCGCGGCGACTTCAAGCGTGACGGCAATGCGGCGCCCAACAACACGCCACTGTCGCGCTCGGACAGCCTGCTGAGCAAACGCCTGGGCCTGATGTACCAGCCCAACGACGAGGTCAGCTACTACGCCGCCTACGGCACATCCTTCAACACCTCGGGCGACCTCTACCAGTTCGACCCTACGTCGGCCAATACGCCGCCCGAGAGCAGCCGCAACTTCGAGATTGGCGCGAAATGGGAGTTGTACGGCGGCGACCTGTCCCTGCGCACCGCGCTGGCACGCACCGACAAATACAACGAGCGCAACACCGACATCGACACCGCCAACCAGTCCTATCTGCTCTCAGGCCGGCGCCACACCGATGCGCTTGAGTTCGAAGTGGCCGGGCGACTGTCACCGCAGTGGGACGTGTTTGCCGGCATCGGCTTTTTGCGCGCGGTCATCGACCAGTCGGGCTCCAACCCGGCGGGCCAGGCCGAGATCGGCCAGAACCCGGGCCTGAGCCCGAGCCGCCAGGCCAACCTGTGGACGACCTACCGCATTGGCGACAAATGGCGGGTTGGCGGCGGCTTCACGGCCGTGAGCCAGAACAAGCCGGCCAACAGCGTGACCACCCTCAACCGCGCGCCCGGCTATGTGAAGGCTGATGCGCTGATCGAATACCGCGTCAGCCAGGACACGGCACTCAAGCTGAACGTCGACAATCTGTTCGACAAGGTCTACTACAACACGCTGTACCGCGGCTTTGCCGCGCCCGGCGATGCCCGCAGCGTGCGCCTGACCTTGACCAGCAAGTTCTGAACCCCGGCGCTACTCATCCGGCGCCCTAAACCCCTCGTCGGGCATCCCTGTAGCAGCAGCGATGCCCGAACGCATTTGGAGAACCACACCATGCTGCTTCGCATACCCCAAGCCCTTTTGCCAGGCGAACTTGCCCAGGTGCGCGAGATGATCCTGGCCGCCGACTGGGCCGACGGCCGCATGACCGCCGGCAGCCAGAGCGGCGCGGTCAAGAACAACCGGCAGTTGCCCGAAGACCTGCCCGCGGCGCAGCAGGCGCGTCATATCGTGTCCGTGGCGCTGGCGCGCAATCCGCAGTTCGTCACCGGCGCCCTGCCCAGGTCGGTTTACCCGCCGCTGTTCAACCGCTACGGCGGCAGCAGCAATTATTTTGGCGACCACATCGACAATGCCGTGCGCACCCACGCGGCCACCGCGCGACATGTTCGCACGGACATTTCCTGCACGCTTTTCCTCAGCGAGCCCGCCAGCTACGACGGCGGCGAGCTGGTGTTGCAGGACACCTACGGCGAGCAGCGCATCAAGTTCGACGCGGGCGACCTGGTGATGTACCCCGGCACCTCGGTGCACCGCGTCGAGCCGGTCACCCGGGGCGAACGCCTGGCCTGCTTTTTCTGGATTGAAAGCATGGTTCGCGCGGACGCGCAGCGCCGGCTGCTGTATGAGATGGACATGGCCATCACGGCGCTGCGTCAGCAGGCTTTCGGCTCCGCGCCCGAGGGCGCTGGCGAGAGTCCGGAGGTGGTTCGCCTCACGGGCTGCTACCACAACCTGATGCGCATGTGGGCCGACGTTTGAGCAGGCACCAGTCCTTGATGCCAGGGTCCTGGCCCGTGGCGAAGGGTTGGCGTCGGTTCATATACTACTAAATAGATAGCAAACAATGACCGTATTACCTGGGTATAACGTCATTTTCATCCACCTTTTCGAATATTTTTCGACTATTGCACTGAAATCTACCCCACGAACATTGCAAATGAGACCGATTCGCATTTATAATCAAATCAGGGACTTATCCCTCAACCAACCAGCCAAGCCCATCCATGATCGTCTGTGTCTGCCGCCGAATCTCCGACCGTGAAATTGCCCGTCATGCCCGCGCCGGCATGGGCTTTGACGAAATCCAGTTCGAGCTCGGCGTCGCCACGCAGTGCGGTCAATGTGAAGGTTGTGCCCGCGACGTGGTGGCGCAATGCAGCGCAACCTGCCCGACGGCCAACCTCAAGCTAGCCAACCAGCCACTGGAAAGCAGCCCATGGAACAGCTCCCCGCCCTCTTCGCAGCGCTCCCCGTCAGCCTGATCCTGGTGATAGGCTCGGCCTGGTGGATATTCCACCGCTGAGCGAAATGAGCCCACCCCCGGTCGCCTCGCACCCGAACAGACTGCGCCACCCGGCGAAAACAGATTGATCCTTCGATGAACGCTATCGCCTTCTCCGGCGCTATTGCGCCGCTCGCTGCCGCCTCGCGCCCGCGCCTCAGCCGCAATGCGGTGATTGCCTTGGCGGTGGTGATCCTGCACGTCGGTTTTATCTGGGTCCTGCAAAGCGGCCTGCTGCTGCGCACCGCCGAACTAATCGTGCCCGCCGAGGTGTTGGCGCAACTGATAGATCCGCCCGCGCCGCAAGCCGAACCGGCGCCCCCCGCCCCACCGCAGAAAACGACCCCGGTAGTGCAGAAAAAAGCCGTCGCCAAGACCAGGGCACCCGCAGCGCAGCAGGCCCAGCCCCTGGCGATCACTGACGCCGCGCCCGCGCCCGAAGTGGCTGCCGCCGCCGTCAGCGCAGCGCCACCCGCAGCCGCCGAGGCAGCGCCCGGTCCGGCTGCTCCCGCTGCGTCGCCGGCCGTGCAACTGCCCTCGAGCAATGCCGACTACCTGCAAAACCCCAAGCCCGCCTACCCGGCCCTGAGCAAACGCCTGGGCGAGCAGGGCAAGGTCATCCTTCGTGTGCTGATCGGCGTCGACGGCACGGCGCGGAAAGCTGAAATCCGCCAGTCCAGTGGCTTTGAACGGCTGGACCAGGCGGCGCTGAATACCGTCCTCAAATGGCGTTACGTCCCCGGCAAGCGCGGCGGCATGGTCGAGGAAATGTGGTTCAACGTCCCCATCAATTTTGTTCTCGAATAATTCTCTGGAGTAGCTATATGGAAACCCAATTCGGCCTTGCCAACGTCTGGTCCCAGGGCGATATCGTCACCCGCGTCACCGCCGTGCTGCTGCTGCTCATGTCGCTTGCCTCGTGGATGGTCATCATCACCAAGGCACTTGACCTGCGCAAGCTCACGGCCCAGGCCCGGGCAACGGAGAGTTTCTGGCACAGCGCAGACTTTGCCGATGGCCTGGCCAAGTTCGGCCCCGACCCGGCCAATCCGTTTCGCATGCTCGCGCTCGAAGGCCGCGAGGCCACCGCTCATGTGCTGCACAAGGACGGCAACGCCAAACCCCAGCTGCATGACGCGCTGGACCTGAGCGAATGGGTGACGCGCAGCCTGCGCAACTCGATAGACGACATCACCGCCAGGATGCAGACCGGCCTGGCCGTGCTGGCCTCGGTCGGATCCACCGCTCCCTTCGTCGGCCTGTTTGGCACCGTATGGGGCATCTACCACGCACTGCTGGCCATCGGCCTCAATGGCCAAGCCAGCATCGACAAGGTCGCGGGGCCGGTCGGCGAGGCGCTGATCATGACCGCGCTCGGCCTGGCGGTGGCGATTCCGGCCGTGCTGGGCTACAACGCCCTGGTGCGCGGCAACAAATCCGTCACCGGCAAGCTGAACCGCTTTGCCCATGACCTGCACGCCTATTTCGTAACCGGCGCCCGTGTCAGCGGCGCCGCCTCGGGCAATGTGGTGGCCATGAAAAAAGGGAGCTGATCATGGCTTTCGGAACCCAGGACGACACGGACGACGTGATGAATGAAATCAACATGACGCCGCTGGTCGACGTCATGCTGGTCCTGCTCATCATCTTCATCATCACCGTGCCGGTGTTGAAGCATTCGGTCAACGTCGACCTGCCGCGCGCCAGCAGCGAGCAGCAGCTCATCAAGCCGGAAACAATTCGCCTGAGTGTTGATGCGCAAGGCGGCTACTACATCAACGACAGCAAGATCACCGATGAGGAACTGGCGCCACGGCTGCGAGCGGCTGCCGCCCAGTCGCCGCAGCCTGACCTGCATATCCGGGGCGACAAGGCGGTTCGCTACGAGCGTGTCGCCCAGGCCATGGCGGCAGCGCAGCAGGCCGGTCTGCATAAGATCGGCTTCATCACCGAACCGAAGAACTGAGGAGACAAGATGCCTGCGGCAACTCCCCATTCCCTCCATTCGGAAGCTTCTCAAAATCTGGCACACGACCTACCGCTGTCAGCCGGATCGCAGGCGGGCGCACGCACCGCCGGGGCGCCGTGCGGCTGCGTGGACAGCACCGACATCCTGCGCGGACAAAAAACGGTGGAGATCAGCCACAACGGCGCTACCTACCGGCTGCAGGCCACCCGCCTGGGCAAACTGATTCTGACGAAATAGCTTTCATCGTGGGGCGATCCCGGGGCCAGACGGCTCCCAGGGTCGTTTTGGCCAGCCACCGGCTCTTTGCGGAGCCCATTAGCCAGGCTTTTTTTGCAGGCAGCCGCCCCTCCCGTCTCTTGCCCGATTGACATGACAAGACGTGAAAAAGCCGACCCTGGGTCGGCTTTTTTCGCTTCAGGCCCGGGCCTGGCGAGGCGGAATTACAAGCCGATGGCCGCAATGCCGGCGCGCGCGATCTGCGCATCTTCCGTGGACTTCACGCCGCTGACGCCGACAGCGCCGAGGCACTGGCCGTCCTTCATGATGGGCACACCGCCTTCGAGCATGCCCTGAATATGCGGGGCCGACAGGAAAGAGCTTCGTCCTCCGTTCACCATGTCTTCATAGACCTTGCTTTCGCGCTGGCCCATGGCGGCGGTGTTGGCCTTGGAGGGTGCAATGTGCGCCGAGAGCGGCGCCGCGCCATCAAGGCGCTGCAAGTGCAGCAGATGGCCACCGTCGTCGACGATGGCAATTGTCACGGCCCAGTTGTTTTTCAGGGCTTCGGCCTCGGCGGCGGCAGCGATGGCCTTGATGTCGGCAAATTCGAGAACAGATTTTGTTTTCATGATGATTCAGGAGTCTTGTGGAATATTTTGCAAAACGTCAATGCACGCCAGACGTGAGGGTCTTCTGCGCAGCAATTAACCGGCCGCCTGATTTTAAAGCCCCTGCAAAGACACGAAGGCCATGGAGTGTCTATTCTTGAAATATCTGCATTGGCCCTAAAATGTTTGAAGATGCCCACTTTCGCGGGCTTTATGGAGACGACGCTCATGAATGACAACGTACAAACCCTTGACTACGGCGGCCTGGCTTCCTCGGCCGCGCAGCGCAACAAGGTCATGCGCAACACCTACTGGCTGCTGGCGCTGAGCCTGTTGCCCACCATCGCGGGCGCGTGGCTCGGCGTGGCCACCGGCATTACCCAGGCCCTGACGGGCGGACTTGGCCTGGTCGTCTTTCTCGGCGGCGCTTTCGGTTTCATGTTTGCCATCGAGAAGACCAAGAACTCGGCCGCCGGCGTGCCGGTGCTGCTGGGCTTTACCTTCTTCATGGGCCTGATGCTTTCACGCATGATAGGCATGATCCTGGGCTTTCGTAACGGCTCGGAACTGATCATGACGGCCATGGGCGGCACGGCAGGCGTGTTCTTCGTCATGGCGACGATGGCCAGCGTCATCAAGCGCGACATTTCCGGCATGGGCAAGTGGCTGTTTGTCGGCGCCGTGGTGGTCATGGTGGGCGGCATCATCAACGTCTTTGTCGGCTCGACAGCCGGCATGATGGCTATCTCGGTGGCGGTGATCGCGATTTTCAGCGCCTACATGCTGTATGACCTGAAGCAGATCCTGGATGGCGGCGAAACCAATTACATCAGCGCCACCTTGCGACTTTACCTGGACGTGTTCAACGTGTTCCAGGCCTTGCTGGCGCTGCTGGGCATCATGGGCGGCGAGCGCGACTAAGCGCTTTGCGACAAACAGAAAAAAGGGCCTGCGGGCCCTTTTTTCATGGGTAGCAGAAAACACTCACACCCGCTCGAAAACCGCCATGGACTCGACATGCGCCGTGTGCGGGAACATGTTGACCACCCCCGCCGCCGTGCAGCGGTAGCCGCCCCCCTCGACCAGCACGCCGGCATCGCGCGCCAGCGTGGCCGGGTTGCAGCTGACGTAGACGATACGCGCGGGCAGCGCCCAGTCGCCCAGCACCAGGCTTTGCTGCTGCGCGCCGTCGTCGCAGGGCACGCCCGTCACGATCTGCTGGTGCAAGGCTGCCAGCGACTTGAAGAGCTCGAACGCGCCTTCGCGCGGCGGGTCGACCAGCCATTTTTCCGCCGCTCCGTCCTTGACCAGCAGCGCCGGGGTCATCTCAAAGAGGTTTCTCGCTACAAATTTTGTAGCGGACAATGCCGGTCTTGACTGGACTGCAGCCCGGTTTCTCTCATAATTCTCACGCGAGCGGGCGACCAGCACCTCGCTGCCCTCAATGCCCAACACCTCGCGCGCCTTGGTCGCCAGCGGCAGCGTGAAATTGCCCAGGCCGCAAAACCAGTCAATCACCCGCTCGTGCGGCCGCACATCCAGCAGGCGCAGCGCCCGCGACACCAGCACCTGGTTGATCTCCGGGTTGACCTGGGTAAAGTCGGTCGGCTTGAACGGCATGACCACGCCGAACTCGGGCAAGCTGTAGCTCAACTGCGGAACATCCTCGTCCAGCAACTTGACGGTCTCCAACCCGCCGGACTGCAGCCACCATTGCAGGCCAGGCGTCGCGGCAGCAAAGGCCCGCAGCCGGGCCAGGTCGCCCTCGCTGAGCGGCTCCATGTGGCGCAGCACCATGGCCGTCACCGCATCGCCACAGGCCAGCTCGATCTGCGGCAGGGTTTCCCTGGCATCCATGCCGCCAATCAGTTCGCGCAGCGGCAGCAGCATGTCGCTGACATGCTTGGG
>JBKJKI010000198.1:0-15507 GCA_046597475.1 Polaromonas sp.
ACCGACCTGGGTTCTCAGCTGTATCTGCAGGCCCTGCACGACGCCAAGGCCCAGGGCGATCAGGCGCGCATCGCAGCGCTCATGAATGACGCCATCGCGGCGCTCGTGCAATGGCAAACGCGGGCCGACGCCAGCGTGCTGCCGGCTTATGACGACGCGCTGCTGCGCCGTGAGCTGGCGCTTTTTCCCGATTGGTGTGTGGCCCGCGAGCACGCCGTCACCTGGTCAACCGAACAGCAGGCCAAGTGGGCAAAGGTGTGCGACCTGCTGGTGGCCAGCGCGCTCGCACAGCCCACGGTGGCGGTGCACCGCGACTACATGCCACGCAACCTCATGGTCTGCCCGCCGGCCCAGGGCAACCCCGGCATCCTTGATTTTCAAGACGCGGTGCGTGGCCCCATCAGCTACGACATGGCCTCGATGCTGCGAGATGCTTTCATCTCATGGGAAGAAGCGCAGGAGATCGATTGGGCGGTGCGCTACTGGCAGCAGGCGCGCAAGGCCGGGTTGCCCTTGCCCGACGATTTCGGTGATTTCTGGAAGCAGCTGGAATGGATGGGCCTGCAGCGCCACCTCAAGGTGCTGGGCATTTTTGCCCGCCTGACGCTGCGCGACGGCAAGCCCAAATACCTGGCCGACACACCGCGCTTCATCAAATACGCCCGGGCGACCTGCGCGCGTTACCGGCAGCTCGGGCCGTTGATGGTGCTGCTCGACGAGATCGAAGGCAACGAAACCCGCGTCGGGTACACATTTTGACGCAAATAAGCCTTCAAGCCCTTGATTTGCGGTCATTGTTTGCTATTTATTTGATAGTAAACCGGGATCTTCCCGCAACCGGCGCCGCCGCATGAGCGCGCGCTTTTTTGCCGACCTTGCACTGGTCACGGGCCAGACCGTCGGCCTGCCCGAACACGCGGCGCGCCATGTACAGGTCCTGCGCCTGCAGCCCGGCGACCGCATCACACTCTTTAACAATTTGGGCGACGGCCAGCCGGGCAGCGAAGGTGAGTTCGAGGCGACCGTGGCGCGCATGGGCCGCAGCGACGTCGACGTGGTGATAGGCGCTTACACCGCCACGGCGCGCGAGGTGCGGCGCGCCGTGCACCTGGTCGTCGGCATGCCGGCCAACGAGCGCATGGACTGGCTGGTTGAAAAAGCCACCGAACTGGGCGCGGCCAGCATCCAGCCGGTGATGAGCGAGCGCAGCGTGCTGCGCCTGAAGGCCGAGCGCGCCGACAAGAAGCTGGCGCACTGGCGCGGCATTGCCACGGCCGCCAGCGAGCAGTGCGGGCGCAACCGCCTGCCGCTGCTGCACGAGGTGCTCACGCTGGCCGACTGGCTGAAAAAGGGCCGGGACGCAAGCGCCGGTTCGCGGCTGCTGCTGTCGCTGCGCGAAGGTACTCGCCCGCTGCACCAGGCGGTCGCCGGCGGCGCTGCGCTGACCTTTCTGAGCGGGCCGGAAGGCGGCCTGAGCGCCGCCGAGGAAGCCGCCGCCCTCGCCTGCGGTTTTGCCCCCGTCACTCTTGGGCCGTGCGTGCTGCGCGCCGAAACCGCGCCACTGGCCTGTTTGTCGCTGCTTGCCCTTGCGGGCGCCTAGACCTCGCGCTGCCACGGGCCTCACGTAAGATGTCCGGGGCGCCAGACGGCGGGCGCGACCGCATAGCCAAAAAGTCAAACTTCGAGAGAGGGATTCCATGAACTGGTACCTGAAAGTCATGCGCGAGTACTTCAACGTCAACGGCCGCGCGCGGCGCACCGAATACTGGATGTATTTGCTGGTGTACGTCGGCATCGTCATCGTGGCCGGCGTGCTGGACGCCCTGCTCAACAGCCAGGCGATCAGCAGTCTGGTGGCGCTGGCACACCTGATCCCCACCATCGCCGTGGGCGTGCGCCGCTTGCATGACATCGGGCGCAGCGGCTGGTGGCTGCTGATCGCGCTGCTTCCGCTGATCGGCTGGCTCATCGCCCTGTACTGGGCCGTGAAGGAGGGCGACGAGCACGACAACGCCTACGGCGCCAACCCCAAAGCCATCGCCTGAGCCGGCGCGCCGACGCCCGCATGAACCGCAACCTCTGGCTGCTGGCCATCTGCCAGGGGCTTTTTCTCACCAACAACGTCACCTTCATCGCCATCAATGGCCTGGTGGGGCTGAGCCTGGCGCCGCTGGGCTGGATGGCGACGCTGCCGGTCATGGGCTATGTCGTGGGCGGGGCGCTGTCAACCGGGCTGGTGGCGCTGACCCAGCGGCGCTTTGGCCGCAAGACCTCGTTTCAGCTCGGCTTGCTGGTGGGGGCGCTGTCGGCGCTGCTGTGCTGCTATGCGGCCTACTCGCGCAATTTCTGGCTGCTGGTGGCCGCCACGGTGGTGGCCGGCTATTACAACGCCAATGCGCAGCTTTACCGCTTTGCCGCCGCCGAGCTGGCGCGGCCCGCGTTTCGCGAAAAGGCGGTGTCGCTGGTGATGGCCGGCGGCCTGCTGGGCGCCGTGGCCGGCCCCAATCTGGCGGCGGCCACGCGCAGCCTGACCGACGTGCCCTTTGCCGGCGCCTACCTGGCGCTGGCCGGCGTGGCGCTGCTGGCCATGGGCCTGCTGGCCTTTATCCGGTTTCCCGCGACACCGCCCCAAAAGACGAGCAGCGGCGGGCGACCTTTGGGCGAAATCATGCGCCAGCCCGTTTTCATCGTCGCGGCGGTGGCCGGCGCGCTGGGCTATGGCGTGATGAACCTGCTGATGGCCGCCACGCCGATTGCCATGCAGGTCTGTGAGCTGCCGTTTTCGGACGTGGCCCTGGTGCTGGAGTGGCATGTCATCGGCATGTTTGCCCCGGGTTTTTTCACCGGCCACCTGATCAAGAAGTTCGGCACGCTGCCCATCATGGGCGCGGGCCTGGCGCTGAACCTGGTGTGCGTGCTGATTGCGCTGTCGGGGGTGGAGTTCAGGCACTTCGTGGCCGCGCTCTTCCTGCTGGGCCTGGGCTGGAACTTTCTTTTCACCGGCGCCACCACGCTGGCGCTGACGGCCTACCGCCCGGAGGAAAAAGACAAGGCCCAGGGCGCGCTCAATTTTTGCGTGTTTGCCGTGCTGGCGCTGTCCTCGCTGGCATCCGGCGTGCTGGTCACCACCCAGGGCTGGACGCTGCTGAACCTGGGCTCGCTGCTGCCGCTGGCGCTGACCGGATTGGCGCTGGCCTGGCTGGGGCTGGGGAGGCGCTGGCGGCGCAGCGCCTGAAAGCTTATGCTTTCATTCCTAACTTCTGGAGATTGCCATGGGATTACTTGATTCGGTACTGGGTGCGGTCATGAAAAATGGCCAGCAGCCGCAAGCGGGCGCGCCTGGCCAGGCAGCCGGCCTGGCCGGCATTCTGGGCATGCTGGCGAGCAACCCGCAACTGATCCAGATTGCCATGGGCATGCTGGGCAACGACGGCCAGCACGGTGGCCTGGGCGGGCTGGTGAGCAAGTTCGAGCAGGCCGGCCTGGGCGGCGCCATGAGCTCGTGGATTGGCGGCGGCCCTAACCAGCCGGTGTCCGGCGAGCAAGTGAGCAGCGCGCTGGGCTCAAACACCATTTCAGACATTGCCGCCAAACTGGGCGTCAACCCCGATGAAGCCGCCAGTCAGCTGTCACAGGTGCTGCCGGGCCTGATCAACCACCTGACGCCCGAAGGCCAGGCGCCTGCGCAAGGCCTGGGCAACAGCGGCGACCTGATGGGCATGCTCGGCGGGCTGCTGCAGGGGCGCTGAAGCAGGGGCGCAGCGCCCATTGCTTCCTGTTTTGATAGCAAACAATAGCCGTGTCATATGGGCAAGAACCGTTTTCATTCAAAATCTGGCATCCAGCCAGGCCTTGAGCGTCTCAAAGACCTGCGCGGCGCCGGTTTCGTTGAAAAGCTCGTGGTAGAAGCCCTCGAAGCATTTGCTCGTCACGGTTCCGGCCCTGAGGGCGGCTGAGTCGGCCGCCGCCTCGGCAAAGGCGCGGCTGCCTGCCGGGTTGACGAGGCGGTCAGCGCCCGCATACATCAACAGCGTGGGCGTGCGCCAGTGTGCGGCGGCGGCCAGCGTGGCCGGTCCCGTGCTTTCTATGAATTTTCCGAGGCGCGGGGAAATCCTGTCGTGCACCAATGGGTCTGCGAGGTAATCGCGCACCACGCCGTCATCGTGCGACAGCCAACGTGCATCCAGCCCGTTGCCCACGCACAGATTGGGTGCCAGGCGCGGCATGGCGGCGAGCAGCAACTTTTGCGCGCCGCCCAGGCCCGCGTCTAAGGCCGGAGACGACAGCACCAGGCCATTGACGCAGCCCATACTCAGCGCCACGAAGCGGCCGGCCACCAGCCCGCCAAGGCTGTGGCCGAGCAAAATCAGCGGCAGCGCGGCGCCCGCCTGTTGCTGATGCAGTTCGCAGTGCAGGCGCGTGGCCTCGACCACGTCGGCCAGGTCTTCCAGCAGGGTAGCGTGGCGGGGCAGACAGCCCCGCGCACCCGACGACTGGCCGTGGCCGCGCTGGTCATAGGCGCGCACGGCAAAGCCCCAGTCCAGCAGCCGCTCCGCCACATGGCCATAGCGCCCGGCGTGCTCGCCCAGGCCATGCACCATCAGCACCATGGCGCGCGGCGGCAGCGCGGCGTAACCCGTTTCGGGGTCCCATGCGTCGGTCTGCCATTCATAGAGGGCCAGGTTCTCACCGTCGCGGGCGGTGAAGGGCGTTAGGAGCGGAAGGCTTGTCAAACAGGTCCTGACTTGAAAAAACCGCGCCTGAAGCAGGCGCGGTTTGAAGGGAGAAAAAACCAGGCCGCCGGCGCTGTCAGCCAGGCACCCGCGCCATCACATGGGCCACCGCCGCAGTCAGCTTTTTGGCATAGGGCACGTTCAGGAATTCATTCGGGCCGTGCGCATTGCTCTTGGGCCCGAGCACGCCACACACCATCATTTGCGCCTTGGGAAAACCCTTGCTCAGCATGCCCATGAGCGGAATCGTGCCGCCCTGGCCTATGGTGCCGCAGGGCGCGCCGAAAAAGCTTTGCGACGCATCATTCAGGGCGTTTTCAAGCCAGTCCGCAGTGCCGGGGGCGTTCCAGCCGGTGGCGCCGCCAGCGCCTTCAAACGTGACCTTGGCCTGGTAGGGCGCGTTGTCTTCCAGCAGCGCCTTGAGCTCGCGCACCGCCGCGCCGGCGTCAATCAGCGGCGGCAGGCGCAGCGAGAGCTTGAAGGCGGTGTAGGGGCGCAGCACATTGCCCGCGTCGCCCAGCGCCGGAAAGCCCTTGGCGCCGGTCACGCTGAGCGCGGGCCGCCAGGTGCGGTTGAGCAGCGCCTCCACCGGGTCGGTGGTGGTGGGCAGCGCAAAGACGCTTGAGCCTTCGCAGTCGTAGTGCGCCCACGGAAAGCGCTTGTAGATTTCATCACCCAAAATCTGCGCCGTGGCGCGCGCCTGCGCCAGCCGGTCAGCCGGGATTTCGCAGTGAAAACTTTGCGGCAGCAGTCGCCCGGTCTTGCTGTCTTCAAGCCGGTCCAGCACCTGGCGCATGATGCGAAAACTCGACGGCACCAGTCCGCTGGCATCGCCCGAATGCACGCCCTCGGTCAGCACCTCGACCTTGAGCACGCCGGTGGCATTGCCGCGCAGGCTGGTGGTCAGCCAGAGCTGGTCGTAGTTGCCGGCGCCCGAGTCCAGGCAGACCACCAGCGCAACCTCGCCCAGCCGCGCCCTGAGCGCATCGACGTAAGGCAGCAGGTCGCTCGAGCCGCTTTCCTCGCTGGTCTCGATCAGGCCGACGATGCGCGGGTGCTCCACGCCCTGGCTTTTGAGCGCCTGGACGGCGGCGATGCTGGCATAGACCGCATAACCGTCATCAGCGCCGCCACGGCCATAGAGCTTGCCGTCCTCGTACTTGGGCGTCCACGGGCCGAGGTCGCTGCGCCAGCCGCTGAACTCGGGCTGCTTGTCGAGGTGGCCGTACATCAACACGGTCTGTGTCGAATCGGCGCGGGTCGCGGGAATTTCAAAAAACAGCACCGGCGTGCGCCCTTCGAGCCGAACAATTTCAAGCTTGAGGCCGGCCACCTTTTGCGCCTCCACCCAGGCCGCCGCGTTATGCACGACGGTGTCGATGAAGCCGTGCCGCGCCCAGTCGGGGTCGAACATCGGCGACTTGGCGGGAATGGCGATGTAGTCGGTGAGCTGCCTGACGATGTCGCCGTCCCACTGCGCCGTGATCTGCGACAGGGCCTGGGCGGCATTGAGGATGCTGGCGGGAATTTCGCGGTGCGAACCTTGTAATTGGGCGTTCATGTCGGGACTCCGGAAAGAGGCAAAAAGCAGCGAGTTGCTGCGGCATCTGCTACTGTACGCCTACACTCCAACCCGCGCCAAAGCACACCGCAAACCCGACGAAACGGGCAGGTCCCGTTCAAGGGTGTCGGCACCCAGCCTGAATGAGAAAGCGAACCCGCCATGACGCACTCGCCCGGCCAGCCAGAATCTTCAGCCAGCCCTGCCGAAACACAGGGCAGCTCGCGCATCCGCGTCGGCGTGGGCGGCTGGACTTACGAGCCCTGGCGCGGCAACTTCTTCCCCGAAGGGCTGCCGCACAGCCGCGAGCTTGAGTACGCCAGCCGCCAGCTCACGGCCATCGAGGTCAACGGGACCTATTACGGCACGCTCAAGCCGGCCAGCTTCAAAAAGTGGCATGACGAAACCCCCGACGGCTTCGTTTTTTCGCTCAAGGCATCGCGCTACGCCACCAATCGCCGGGTGCTTGCCGATGCCGGCGAATCCATCACGCGTTTTGTCGAAAGCGGCATCAGCGAGCTGGGTCGCAAGCTCGGGCCCATCGTCTGGCAATTCATGCCCGGCAAGGCCTTCGAGCCACAGGACTTCGAGGCCTTTCTGGCGCTGTTGCCGGCCAGCGTTGACGGCCAGACGCTGCGCCATGTGGTCGATGTTCGCCACGAGAGCTTCATGACGCCCGACTACCTGGCGCTGGCGCGCCGCTACCGGGTCGCCACGGTCTTCACCGACGCCGAGAAATTCCCGTCGTTTGCCGACCTGACGGGCGACTTGGTCTATGCGCGCCTGATGCAGAGCGAGGCGCCGATCGCCACCGGTTACACCGACGGCGCGCTCGACGCCTGGGCTGAACGCGCCCGGCTGTGGGCCGCAGGCGGCGCCCCCGCCGATCTGCCCAGCCTGGAAGCGCCAGAGGATGGCTGCGCGCCACGCGATGTGTTCATCTATTTCATCAACGGCGCCAAGGAGCGGGCGCCCGATGCGGCCATGGCCTTGCTGGCGCGGCTTGGGGCTGGTGCTGCGAAAGCGCAAAAGGTCAAAATTTGACGCGGCAGATTTTGCATACCGCCGGTTTCCCCGAAACCGTGAGGGATTGTCCTGGCGGCTATTCCAGCGTAAATCCAATCTTCAGGGACACCTGCCAGTGCGCCACCTTGCCATCGACCACATGGCCCCGGGTCTCGGTGATTGTGAGCCACTGGATGCCCCGCACCGACTCATGCGCCTTGGCGATGGCGGTGCTCACAGCATCTTCAATACTGGTGGGGGAAGAGCCGGTCAGTTCAAGCAGCTTGTAGACATGGTTGCTCATCGCGTTACTCCAAGGAATTGATCTGTCTGTCGTGCAAAAGCTTACGCGTTTTGCGTTGCCAAGACAAACACAATGCCGTGTGCCGATAGCGTCTATTCAATGACGGCATCCGCCGTTCATCTGAAACTGAAGTTTACGTAAAGTACCGTGACGCAGACGCTTTGCAGCAGCTTCCGGCAGGTGCTCATACTAGGATAAATTGCTTTTTTTTGAAAGAGTATTTCCTGTTTCCAAGGAGTAAATCATGGGCTTGTTGAATGAAATCATTGGCTCTGTTGTAGCCGTTGAAGGCCTTAAAAAGCTGGATCCAAATGCATCCTTGTTGACCGAAGGTATCGCGGCCATTGCCGGTTTCGAGGGCGTGAAGGCCGTGACCGAGCACATGGAGAAAAAAGAGACTGATGACGCCGGGCAGCCAGACCAGCCAGCGTAAATTTGCCCAACTTCCTCAACTCCATTGCTGAACTGCGCCCCCTGTATTTCGGCAATCCGATAAACAGGCCGCTGCGTTCCAAGCGGCCCTTTTCAGTTCCTGTTTCAACACAATGGGGGGCCAGCGCCCCCCCGGAGTGCGGCGCATGCACCCGTTCAGCCTTACTTGGTGCAAGCCTGGCCGTGGTCGGCGTGGTTGCCCTTGGCCTTGGCATCGGCTTCCGTCATGTACTCACCGGTCTTTGTTTTTCCGTAGAACTTGGTGCCTTCGCAGTGGTAAGTCTTGGATTTCGTGTTGACCCATACTTTTCCATTTCCGCCACCAGCCGCAGCGGTGGTGGGCGCCGCAGTTTTAGCCGCTTTCTTTTCAATAGCAGGTGCTGTAGTTTTAGCTGCAGGCGCTGCCGAGGCGCTCGCTGGCGCGCTGGCGCTTGCTTTTGCCGCCGGCGCGGCGGTTTGGGCAAAACCCGTAGCAGCACAGAACAGGCCAAGCGTCACGGCCAAAACACGGAGTTGAGATTTCATGGTGATTCCTTCATGAGTTGCTTTGCGAAACTCAATCATATAAATACGAGCCCCTGAAACACAGCCGCCTTGACAAGAGTCTGCTTGCGCGGTCTGCCTGGCTGTGATGCCAAACCCTTAAGGATTTCGCTTGGCAATTTCATTGCCAAGATATCCGCCACCCACGGCTCCGGCAATGGTTGCCAGGGTCTTGCCGTTGCCGCCGCCGACCTGATTGCCGAGCAATCCGCCCACCACCGCGCCGACGCCGATACCCACGGGGCTATATTGGGCAACGGGTGCTGGTGGCTGGTAGGCGGGTGCCGGCTGCTGGTACGCAGCCGCCTGGGCATGCGCTTGGCCGGGCTGAGCCTGTGCGTGCTGGACTTGATGGTGATGCACGACAGCCTTGTGCCTTGCGCCTTCGGCGCGGACCGCCGGCGCAACCGGCGCTGGCTGCAAAGGTGCCGGTGCGACGGCGAGAGCCTGCGCGGTCATAGGCGCAGCTGGCGCAGCGGTGGCATGCGAATTCGGTAACACACCGGTCATGGCTGCGATGCCCAGGAGGCTCACGAGAATGACAGAGACCGCAGCGCCCGCCATCAAGGGGTGAATACGGTTCGAGGCTTGATTCATTTCCATCTGGTACTCCAAGTAACAGGCCGCATTTGACGACCTGGCTACTCACAACGTAGGACTCAATGAATAAAGTGACACGCAAGGTATTTCAGATGTAACGGAGTTCAACAAGCGCCAGGCCCGGAGCGTTTCTCAAGCCCGCACGCCCGAGCCATCCGCCATCGCCTCGCCCAGCCGCACGCCGCGCCCGGCAGCCCACTCGGGCTTGAAGCGCAGCCGGCCCTTGGGAAACAGCAGGACCACCGTGGAGCCCAGCAGGAAGCGGCCCATCTCTTCGCCTTTTTTCAGGAAAATTTCGGGCTGCCCGGGCGATGCCGGGTAGCGCCACTCCCGCACCGCGCCGCCGCGCGGCGGATTCACCACGCCGTGCCAGACGGTGGCCATGCTGCCGACAATCGTCGCGCCAACCAGGATCAGCACGAAAGGTCCGCGTGCCGACTCGAACACGCAGACCACGCGTTCGTTGCGCGCAAACAGGCCGGGCACGCCACGCGCGGTGACCGGGTTGACTGAAAACAGCTCGCCGGGCACGTAAATCATGCGGCTCAATCGCCCATCGCATGGCATGTGAATGCGGTGGTAGTCCTTCGGGCTGAGGTAAATCGTGGCAAAGTGGCCGTCTTGGAACTGCGCCGCCAGCGCCGCGTCGCCGCCGACCACGGCGGTGGTCGAATAGTGGTGGCCCTTGGCCTGGAAGATCTGGTCGCGCTCGATAGTGCCGAACTGGCTGATCGCGCCGTCGACCGGGCAGACCAGCTCGGCCCCCGCTAGCGGACGCGCACCGGGCTTGAGGGCGCGCGTGAAGAAGTCGTTGAAGGTGGCGTAACTGGCGATGTCGGCGTTGAGCGCCTCGGCCATGTTGACCTGGTATCGGGCCACAAAGCGGCGAATGATTTCGGTGGTGACCCAGCCTCGCTCGCGCCCCGCCACATAGCCGGCAAACGCGGTCAGCGCCTGCTTCGGGATAAGGTATTGGGGCAGGACGGCGAAGCGATCAGACATAGGCAGGCAGCGTGAAACAAGGGAGTTTCATTCTATCGGCGCGGGTGCCTGGTTCTGGCGGCCCGACGCGGCGGGTGCAGGCCGCCATCGTTCAAGCGCAGATCGCTATTTATTCAATAGCACACTGTGCCCGTACTGACTGGACTACAGCCATTAATCACTAAAAACGATCCGGCATCTTGCTCAGTTCACCGGATAGCCCGCTTCGGCCAGCGCGGCTGCCACGGTGGCGCGGTCTTGCGTGGTTTGCACCGTCACCTTCTTGGCCGGCAGGTCGACGCTGACGCTGGCATTGGCGTCAAGCGCCTTGAGCGTTTTGGTGATGACGCCGGCGCAGTGGCCGCAGCTCATGTCGGGGACATTGAATTCCATGAAGACTCCTTGAAGATGGATGAAGCGAATGCACTGGAGTCTGAACCTTCCCACGGTGGCAGGGTCAAGCACACCGGCATCATGCCCCTGAAAACCCAGGGTTATTGCAGGCCGGCGCTTGACCCTGCCATGATGGCAAGGTTCAGACTCGGCTCATCGCTGCCATCTGCAAGCCCCTTCAGGAGAACCCATGAGCCTCGCACAGACACTAGACCCGCCCCGCGCCGCCGCCGCCGCGCTGACCGAATGGCGCTTTCCCGTCGAGGGCATGAGCTGCGCGTCGTGCGTGGCCCGCGTCGAAAAAGCGCTGGCGGCAATGCCCGGTGTGGCCCAGGCCAGCGTCAACTTCGCCACCGAAGAGGCGAACGTGCAGGCGCAGGGCGGCGTGAACATGGCGGCCCTGAAAGCGGCGGTTGAAAAAGCCGGCTATGCCGTGGGCGAGCAGACGCTGACACTTGGCATAGGCGACATGACTTGCGCCTCCTGCGTGTCGCGGGTTGAAAAAGCGCTCAAACAGCTGCCCGGCGTGCTGTCAGCCGAGGTCAACCTCGCGCTTGAAACCGCCGAAGTCAAAACCGTGGGCGGCGCCAGCGCGCTGCCCCAGCTCATTGCCGCGGTTGAAAAAGCCGGTTACCGCGCCTGGCAAAGCGCCGCCGATTCCCAGACCCCAGGCGCGCGGGCCGGCGTCGCCGCCAAGCCTGCCAGCGGGTGGCCGATCGCGCTGGCGGCCGCCCTGTCGGCGCCGCTGGCCTTGCCGATGTTCGGCATGCTGGTCGGCAAGTCGTGGATGCTCGACGGCTGGCTGCAGCTGCTGCTGGCCACGCCGGTGCAGTTCTGGCTGGGCGCGCGCTTTTACCGGGCGGGCTGGAAGGCCTTGCGCGCCAGCACCGGCAACATGGATTTGCTGGTGGCCATAGGCACCTCGGCGGCCTATGGCCTGAGCGTCTACATGCTGCTCCAACACGGCAGCCACGGCATGGTGCATCTGTATTTCGAAGCCTCGGCGGTGGTCATCACGCTGGTGCTGCTGGGCAAGTGGCTGGAGGCGCGCGCCAAGCGCCAGACCACCGAGGCGATACGCGCGCTCAATGCGCTGCGGCCAGAAACCGCGCGGCTGCGGCGCGGCGGCGTGGACTCGGACGTGCCGGTCGGCCAGGTGCGGGTCGGCGACCTGGTGGTGGTGCGACCGGGCGAGCGGATTGCCGTCGATGGCGAGATCACCGAAGGCGCCACGGAAGTGGACGAGTCGCTGATCACCGGCGAGAGCCTGCCGGTCAACAAGCACGCGGGCGACGGGGTGACCGGCGGCGCGGTCAATGCCGAGGGACTGATCGTGGTGCGCACCACGGCCGTCGGCGCCGAATCGACGCTGGCGCGCATCGTGCGCATGGTCGAGTCGGCGCAGGCCAAGAAGGCGCCCATCCAGCGCCTGGTCGACCAGGTCAGCGCGGTGTTCGTGCCGGTGGTGATTGGCATTGCCTTGGTCACGCTGCTGGGCTGGGGCTTCGCTACGGGCGACTGGGAAACCGCCATCCTCAACGCCGTGGCGGTGCTGGTGATTGCCTGCCCCTGCGCGCTCGGGCTGGCCACGCCCACCGCCATCATGGCCGGCACGGGCGTGGCGGCCCGGCACGGCATCCTGATCAAGGACGCCGAGGCGCTGGAGGTGGCGCACAGGGTGAAGATCGTCGCCTTCGACAAGACCGGCACACTGACCGAGGGCAAGCCCGAGCTGGTGGCGCTGGAGCCGCATGAAAACTCACGCAATACGGTGCTGGCCTGGGCCGCCGCCATACAGGCCGGCAGCGAACACCCGCTGGCCAGGGCCGTCACGCAGCTGGCCCTGAAGGAGCAACTGAGCGTGCCGGCGGCAACGCAGGTGCGCGCGGTAGCCGGACGCGGCATGGCTGCCGTGGTCGAGGGGTGCGAGCTGCGGCTCGGCAGCCCGCGCTTCATGCAGGAGCTGGGCGTGGATCTCGGCGCCTTGGCGGCATTTACGGCGCGCGCCCAGGCGCTCGAATCGGAAGGCCGCACCGTGTCGTGGCTGGCCGATGTCACAGCGGCGCCGAAGTTGCTGGCGCTGCTGGCCTTCGGCGACACGCTGAAGGCCAGCGCCGCGCCGGCGGTGGCCAGCCTGCACGCGCTGGGCATTCAGACGGCGCTGGTCACAGGCGACAACCGGGGCAGCGCCGAAACCGTGGCGAAGCAACTCGGCATCGACATCGTGCATTACCAGGTGCTGCCCGAAAACAAGGCGGCCATCATCGGCCAGCTCAAGGAGCAGGTCAGCCAGGCGGGCGGCCGCGTCGCCATGGTTGGCGACGGCATCAACGACGCGCCCGCGCTGGCCGCCGCCGACGTGGGCATCGCCATGTCCACCGGCACCGACGTGGCCATGCACGCCGCCGGCATCACGCTGATGCGCGGCAACCCGGCGCTGGTGGCCGACGCCATCGACATCTCGCGCCGCACCTACGCCAAGATCCGGCAGAACCTGTTCTGGGCCTTTGCCTACAACGTGGTCGGCATTCCGCTGGCGGCCTTTGGCCTGCTCAGCCCGGTGATGGCGGGCGCCGCCATGGCCTTCAGCAGCGTCAGCGTGGTGAGCAACGCGCTCTTGCTGCGGCGCTGGAAAGGAACGACGAAATGACCAATCAACTCTTGCAAGCCATGACACACAGTGAACACCATGAAGATCGGCCGCCGCGCCGGGCCGCCCCAAGCAAGGCCAGCCCCCTCGGGGGGCAGCGTATTACACGAAGTGAAGAGCGTGGGGGTCCTTTAAACATTGGCCAGGCCTCGGCCCAATCCGGCGTGTCGGCCAAGATGGTTCGCCACTATGAATCACTCGGCCTGCTGCCCACCGTGCACCGCACCGAGGCCGGCTACCGGCAATATGGCGACAAGGAAGTGCATACCCTGCGCTTCATTCACCGCGCCCGCACGCTGGGCTTCAGCATGGCCGAGATCGCCGAGCTGCTCAAGCTCTGGCAAAACAAGCGCCGCGTCAGCGGCGACGTGAAACGCATCGCGCTCGCCCATGTCGCCGACCTGGAACGCCGTATTGCTGAAATGGAGGCCATGCGCCAGACGCTGGCCGAACTGGCGCATTGCTGCGTGGGGGACGACCGGCCGGACTGTCCAATCCTGAGCGGCCTCGCGGACTAGGCGTGTGCCTGCTTGCCATGGATTTGGCAGCTTCATGTGCAGGCAAAGATTGGGGGTAACGATTCTTTTTGCCTGAAACTGGAGTGATTTAGCGCTGAGAAAGCTACCAACACCCCTTGGCAACGGCTCCGAATCATGGGCCGCCCTCTTTTCAGGAAGTAAAAATAGCCATACTTTTATATGGCAAAAAGCAGCCGCTCATGCTAATCTTCTCCTCCATGACCAAGGCGCGCTTTGAGTGGGACGAGAACAAGGATGCTGAAAACCAGAAGAAGCATGGCATTCCTTTTTCGTTGGCTCAATATGCGTTTGCCGATGCAAACCGCGTGATTGCCGAGGATCTCATGCACAGCGCCAGCGAGAAACGGTATTTTTGCTTTGGCGCCGTGGATGGCGGAATACTCACGGTGCGATTTACCTGGCGCGGCGGGGTCATTCGCATCTTTGGTGCCGGTTACTGGCGAAAAGGAAAGGCAATTTATGAGCAGGAAAATCAACTACAGCGATGAGCCGATGGAGGCCCAGGTCATCCAGGATTTTCTTCCGCCTCCCGAGGAACTGGCGTTCCGCGAGGAAGGCGTCAAGGTGACACTGGCGCTGAGCAAAAAGAGCGTGGATTTTTTCAAGGCCGAGGCGGGAAAGCATCACACGCAGTACCAGCGGATGATCCGAAAACTCATAGACAGCTATGTCGAAGCCTATTCAAAGTCCGACGCTTCTGGCTCAAGGTGAATGCAGCAGGTATGTATGGACCAGAACCGGTTCCGGTCGTGATCCTGGCCCAACTCGGGGTATCGGTTCAGGATCAGGGGCTGGGCATTGGCATCGGACTTTTGACGGATGCCATGTGGCGTGCGCTGATGATTTCTGACCAGCCGGCATCCGCGCCTTGCTGACGCAGCACGCTGGCCCATGTGGCCGACCTGGAGCGCCGCATTGCCGAGATGCAGGCGATGCGCCAGACGCTGCAGGAGCTGGCGCATTGCTGCCAGGGAACCAGCGACCGGACGGCCTATCTTGAGCGAACTGGCGGCGCAAACCCCAAGCTGATTGCAACTTGGTTGCTATTTAATGGAATAGCGAAGGGCTGAAGTCCACAACCTGCTGCTTTGTGATGTTGTGCCAGATTGGCAGTAGAACCTGTTCGCCGGATACTGTTCTTGTTACGATTCCATCAAGTTCATAGTTCGTCCATCCCTTTTTAATAAAAGATGCCTGGAGATGAAAGTAACGCCGCATGTGGCGCAGAACACTTCAGGCAGGCGCTCGGCAGTGCCCGATGCGATTGCCCAGACAGACGGCTACGCCATCTCGCAGCAAAAGAGAAAGCTGATCGAGCAGGGCTTTGGCTGGGCCAAAACGGTGGGCCGGATTCGACAGGTGATGGTGCGCGGACTTGAGCGGGTCGATCAGATGTTTGTGCTGACGATGGCCGCGTACAACTTAACGCGTATGCGCACCTTGGGGCAAATCCGTCTGCAGGCGCAGTGAGGCGCAAAAAAGGCGGCAGGAGAGCTTCAAACCGATAACAAAAGCTCAAAAAAACACTGGAATCTCAAAATATGAAACAAGGCCACAAAAATAAACCGCGTCGAGTCAGCGGCTGCACTGGCAGAGTGAGTATTTCAGCAGCCTGTTAAGGCGCTGTTTGAAATTCGGCAACCACTTATCCATTTCGTTATACACAAGTCCCCGACGCCTGAAGCTCGCGTGAGAACCTGACCCCAGCGGCGAAGTCAAGAATGCGCTGCATGCCCAGCCAGATGGTCTTGACGCCGGGCTCCCCA
>JBKJKI010000281.1:0-14599 GCA_046597475.1 Polaromonas sp.
CCGACGTCCGTCGCCAGCACCGGCAATCCGCTCGCGTGGCTTTCGCCGATAACCAGTGGAAAGGCTTCGCTGATGGAAGTCAGGACCAGCAGCCCGAGCCGAGGAAGAACGTCCTCGACCTGTTGGAAGCCCAGGAAACGGATACGATCTTCCAGTTGCAAGCTTCGCACCAGAGCTTTGCATTCATCGACATAGCCGGGATCATCCTCTTCCGGACCGATGAGCCAGCCCTGCACCTCCGGCAACGTGATCGCCAGCACGCTGACCGCACGAATAAAGGTCTTGATATCCTTGATTGGAACGATGCGTCCGATTAATCCCATGACCATGGGAATTTTTTCCGGACGACGTGCGCGCAGTGGTGCAAACCGCTCTACATCCACACCGTTCGGAATAATGCGTGTGCGCGCCGGATCGGCTCCGTCGCGGATCTGGCGTTCCCGGTTTTTCTCATAGAGCGTAATGATCGGGTCGGCCGCGACATACACCAGACGTCCGATTCCCTCAAACAAACGCACCCAAGCCTGGTTGTGGTGCTCCATGCCAGAGTCGGGCATGGGGGTGAGCCATCCATCCGGCTCGCGCAGGAACATGGATTGCAGCTCAATCGTTCGTTCTTTGGTATAGATACCATGTTCGGTCAGGATGAGGGGGCGGCCAGTGCCTTGTTTCAGCATGACCCCGAGCAGGCCGGCATAACCGGTCGTCAAGGCGTGAAAAGCCCGTGATGGCGCAATGGTGCGCGCGATGGCCGCAAGCTTCATCAGTGGCGTGTGCATATTGCGCACGGACCAGAAATAGACCTGAAACGAAGTATCCGGACAATAACGGGCGTAGCTCTCGCTGATTTGCGCCCACGCCGCCTTGCTGAAAAAGAAGTCCTTCGCGCAGGTCCCATCCTTTTGGTCCTTTTGCAGCACCACCCGGTCCAGCCAGGCGTTCTCAGGCTCACCCTCGGGACTGCGAAACCACTCGTGCATTTTTGCACTGTCCGCGAAATAGGCGGCATCACCCATGCATGCCTTCGGCGGCCTCAACTCAACCCCATCCATCAGATAATGACAATCGAGAGCGCGAACGTTGGGCGGCAACTTGTATCGAATTTCATCGTGCGTCGATCGTTCCGCGCCAAGGTGTACCAAGGAGAAGTTGACCTCTGGCAGTCCTTCAATCAATTGATGCACCCAGCCCGAAACACCTCCACGCACAAACGGGTAAGTGCCCTCCAGCAGCAGCGTGATATCCGAGCTATGTCCGGACGGCGTCATGGTTTGACCCTTTCCAGTAAGCGGATGCCTTGCTCAGTCCAAGTCCGACCACGCCGTTGCCAGCCCGATCCAGATGATTCTCGACATCGGAATATTGCCGCCTGAGAAATGCAATCTCAGCAAGAAATGGTTCGATTTGCCGCGCGTCAATACCCGACTGTCTTGCGCTCTCGAATGCGTCGCTTGCGGCATCAAGCAGCGTTTCTATTAGCAAAATGCGTCCGAACAGGAATTGCAGGCCACCATCGCGGGGGCATTGCGCAAGCGCTGCTTGCACATGCTCATGTGCGCGGGCGCACAGTAAGAGCTTGGGGCGTCCCCTGGATGCGTCGATATGAGCAAGCGCCCAGTAGTCATGCGCCAGCGCCTTGTGCTGCAACAAAATCTGCTCTGGCGGGCTGCGGCCAAGTCGCGCAGTCCAGTCGCGAATGCGCGCTTCAATCGCCTTCTCCTTCCGATTCAGGAGGGCATATGCCAGAAGGCGAACATCGTCTTCCGGATCTTTCAGGGCCAGTCGCAACAAGGGAACCGCTTGCTCATCGCTCAGCGACAGTGTTGCAATAAGGGCTGCGATCCGCCTCCTTGGATCGCCCGCATGTTGCAGGGGACCCGCCAGTTCCCCCACTCTCGATGTCCCTGCCGGGCGGAGCGGCTCAGTGGGATGGGTTGGCAAGCTGAGCACCCGCGGATGCTGCCACTCTCTGAACCTGGAAGTCCTGCGCGGCTTTCGTAACGCTGGAACGATGCACGCCATGAATCCAATCATTCCCAATACCGGAATAAAAAAGACGCTCGTGCAAACAAACAGAAAGGACGTAAACGCCGGCTTGCGGTACGGGTCTGGCAGCAGACTGACGAGTGCCATTGAAAACAGCAGGCATGCGACTGCGTGCGCCATCGAAAATGCCAGGAGGTGAACATCAAGAGGACGGAAGTCCAGCAACAGACTGAAAATTCCGGCATCGAGCACCAGAGCGATCGCACAGACCAGCCACGCCCGGATCATAGCGCGACCTCCGAAGTGACATGTGGAGGATTCACCGAGCTCGGGTCGAGCGATTCAGTCTCGCATACGACGCAGATCTTGGTCAGTATTTCGTCCGCCGTCCGATTCTGGTCCAGCATCCATAAAAAGGTCACGATGCCACGCCTCTCGGCATGGCCGCCAGCTTCCTCGCTTTCGAGTCGTGCCAGATAGCTCCTGGCGCCAACCTTATCGGTCACGGGCAAAAGCTTCACGACGACCGGCTGCCCCCTTCGATTGATTGAAATCCAGCTTTGGTCCAATCCACGGCTGCTGTGGCAGCAACGCGCGATGAGGGCATCACGGTGTTCAACATCCACAATCTTGCACGCGACCACTGCAGCCGGCACGGCATGCTTTCGGGCGTCAACAAGGTTGCGCTGCAAGCTTTCGCGCAAGGCGCACGGGCCTTGGGTCTGCGCCATTGGCCTGGTCCGGCTTGCCAGAATGTCCCCGATATGCCTGCCCAGCACACCCAGCAACTCAAACGTCTCCTGGTTGATGTTCAAGAACGGCATGTCGGTGATGCTGACAATGCCATGGATATGGCCGGTGGCATCGATCAGGGGCACGACCGCGATGACATGCTCATGAACCGCCTCGTTGCCGGCATGCACGCTGGTGAGCCGTCCGGTACGCAGCGTTTCACGCAACAAGGGGTTAAACACCGACAGATCGGGCGCGCTTCCTACCGTTGCCGTGGGCGGCAAGCACAGGATGCCGCTCCCGCTCATTTCGTACACGGCCGCTGCATGGATCTTGCCGGTCTCAACCATGATCTCCAGCAACCAGTCGCCGATTCCACCCAGCGGTTCGCTATCGGCAGCGTCGAACAGGGGTTCTCGTAGCTTGATTCGCTCCAGCGCTGCTCGCAAACTGTTTGCACTACCGGCGACTCGCCGCTCCAGCTGTGAATGCGAGACCTGAAGCAACCGGTAGCCGCTGGTGAATTGCTCCAGGCGGAACTGATGGTAATGACATAGGTAGTCAAGGCGGTGCGTCCGGGCAGCCCAGACATCGCGCGCTTCTCCGGCTCCCATGCCGACGAGCAACAGACAGATCGCCTGCACTTTTGGAAACTCGCCCAGCAAGTCTGGTTTCAGATAGGTGATGCCGGCAAGAACAGCGGCCGTCAACAGGGCGCCGCCGGTGCCCGCAGCAAAACCAAAATACAAACCCAGCAGCAGCGGACCCAACACCCACAAGGGCAATACAAGCTGCAGCCACTGAGGGTGGGAAAACCACAACACGGCTGCCGGCGCCAGACCGCCTATAACGACTATTTCGATATAGGCCATGGCGGCCAGACCACCCGTATGAGAACTCGATTCGGATAGGTAGCCAGCCGCGTTCTCGCCACGGTTCATTTGGGCGCCGTCTGGCGCGCTTTCTGGCCGTCCCGCTTCAGGCGCGGCACATGGCGAGCGAAGGCCTCGCACTTTCATGCGTCGACTGAAGCGGAATGTCCATTTCATAAAGACGCCTTAACTCTGTTCGACCCGCCGCCGATGGAAGGAAACTTCTTGTTCTCAAAACTCGTGCCTGTACCAAACGCCGATCCCGCGATTCGCCCGCGCCGACTGAACACTCTGAACATTGGAATAAAAAGCTTCGAACCTGACCTGGCCGGCGCTGGATACCGGGATTCTCAAGGCAGCGCGCAGGCTGTATGCGAGTTCGCTGGCAGGCCATTGCCGACCAACCCAGCCATCAACCAGGCCATGCGTACTGCGCGCCATGCCCTCGGCCTGGCCGAATCTCAATGTGGTTCCCACTCCAAGGGTGCTGAAGCGGGACGCCACAACGTTTTCAATAATTTGCGACGACGGCAGAACCGTCCCTAACAGGTAGGCCGGCAGGCGATCTGCCAGCTGGTTCTCTTCAGAGCTTCCAGATATCCGCATCTGCCATGCCGGACTACTTTTGAAAACCGTCGTTCCAATCTCACCTTCCACCCGATAGCCGTGGCCCAGGGCGTCGCCATTGCGGGTTTTGTAATGCTGCCCCGCCAGTTCCACGCGCGCAAACGTCAAATCAGTCAGGTTGCCGCTCAGTGCGGCCGAAATTTTGTCCTTGCTGCCGATCACGCGCAGTGCGGACGTCTCTTCCGTCAACCCGTTCAGCGACACATCCAGACGGGCATTCAAGCGCTTCGTGAGGGTGTGCGTCCATTCGAAGCGGCCATATGTCAACGATTTGTCGGAACGCTGGTTGCCGCCAATGGTGAAACGCATCGGGTCATCATTGACGGAAAGCTCGGTCAGCAGCGAAATATCGTTTTCGCTCTGAATTCCTGACGGCACCAGGCTGTTGCCGTCCGCGCGTAGTGCGTTATGGGCGAGGTTCAAGGTCGCGCGCCCTTTATCAAATGGAAAGCTTGCCGCAACTTCGCTGCGCGCAATTTTCAGATCTGAAAGATTTCTGGTCTCGTATCCAGCGTCGATGCGGCGGGCCAGCAGAACCCTGAGTTCAGCCCGATGTTGACGCAGCAATTCGCTGGATTCATTTTGAGCTTCCAGCAGGCTTTTTTCAGTCAGCGAAAGTGCCTGCTTGTTGCGACCTAGCCGCCGTAGCGCGGTGACCCGATCAGCACTTGAAAGATCTTTTTCTCGCTGCAACAAAATCTGTTCGATCGCCTGCCGGTCGTCTTGCGCCAATGCGACGGCAAGCGACTGATAGGCAGGGAGTTTTTGGTGTTCAGCTTCGGCGCGCGCAAGCCACTGGCGCGCCGAATCGTAATTCTTCCGCGACAGGCTGGATGCCACGAGCTGCTCGTAAACGTCTGCATCCGTGTAGCCGCGCTCCAGCATATCCTGCAACACTTGGTCGCCCGCCGCCGCGCCATCAAAGTCCCGCACCATGGACGCATAGGCGAGCAGCAGCACCTTGCCGTCGGCTTTGGGCATGGCATCAACGATGGCCAGCTTTCCCCTCATGCGCTGCAGAATATCGCGGCGCAGGCGCTGCTCCTCATCTGGCCGTCCAGCGCGGGAAAGGACAGAGACATAACTTAATTGCCACAGGTAATCGTCCGGCTTCTCGCGGACCTGTTTGTCATACCACGACAGTGAGTCATCCACCCTTTTCAGCTGAAGCAGCGCGACGGCGTATGCCTGCCAGTAGGCCGGGTCCGTCTGCGCATCCGCCTGCCATTGCTGCAAATGCTCGCTGAGTTGCTGCTTGTCTGCGCCGTCGATATCGAACCACAAAAGCTGAACGCGGGTCGATGCAGACGCAGGGTTAAGCGCCAGCGCGTGGTCGTAAGCGGTACGCGCGCGCGGCTTCTGTCCATCGTGGTTGGCGATATGTGCCTCAAGCAGCCAGTACATCTCGCTGTTCGCAAATTTCCCTTCGTCACTTTTTGCCAGACTCGACAAGTCGCGCAACTCATCCCACAGGGAAGCTTGAGATGCCGCGTCCATCGCCAGCAGCAGCCAGCGCGCTTCAGCAATTCGCTGGTAAGCCTGTTTTCCCACTTCAACTGCCAGCTTGGGCTCTCCGCTCGCGCTGTACTGCTGGATCAGCCTTTCCAAAGCACGCGCATTGGTTGACCCTGCCTCCCAGACGGTACGGTAGGCCAACAGCGCCTCTGGCTTCGATCCACGCTCCCAGGCTAGGTCACCGTAAAGCTGCCAGTACGCCATGTCGCCCGGTGTGGCAAGAACACGCGCACTGCGCAACACCTCCCACGCTTCGTCGAGCTTTTGCGCGCGCAAAAGGAGTTCTGCCTGGCGACGGGACGATTCAACAGGGCCAACAGACTTGGGTTTCATCACCGGCCCGGTCACTTGTGCCGCGGCGCTCGGAATGACCACGACAAAAAGCCCCGCAAGCGCGCCCGAGAGTAGCAGGGGCCGCACCAATTTGGAACGCTTTTTCGTGGCAAGGTGGTTCTTTGTCATTTTTTCACTCCGGCGGCAAGCGTGTCGAGACCGGGCGTTGCCACCCAGGATGCGAATCCAAGCGCCGTGATGCGACGCGCGATTTCTTGTGCCAACTCGGGCTTGTCCGTCGGGACATAGTCAATGACCGTGATCGGAATGCCATACCGGAAGTGGGCATGGTTCAAGCGCGCCAACAGCCAGTTCCTGTCCTTTTCGCTAACGTCCACGTATGCCTTGGTCACCGGGTCCCAGCTTTGGAACAGCGACTCAGCCACCAGCCCGACGGCCAGTCGCCCGACCTCGGGCAACACTTCAAAACCCCGGTTGAACAGCAGCTGGACACCCGGAAAGCGCTGATGCATAGCGCGAATAATCTCCACCAGCGCCATGGATTGGGCCAATTGCGCGGCAGGGCTCTTGGCAACCATCTGGTAACTGTCCAGTGTGTCGAGGAAAAAGCCGTGGTATCCGATCTGCCACAGCGTCGCCATGCGCTCCTCGATCAGATACCGTTGCCAGCCTGGCAGAGTCAGATCGGCGATACGGCTGTGCCATGCGGCATTGCCGCCAAGAAACAGGTCCTGGGGCAATGCACGCGAGGAGGCTCGCCAGCCCTCCGCTTCGCCGACGCTTACATAGGCAAAAACATCAGCTCCTGCAACGCGCAAACCGTCGAGGTCATCGAGATTTTCCGCCTCGACCACGATACGTTCAAATTTCGACAATGCAACAACCGGGACGGGGGACCCGTAGAAAAAAGCCGTGCTCGGGGGGCGGGAAGGGCCGGTAGTGCAGCCATACATCAACAGGCAAAAAGGCATTAACGCCCCCACTTTTAAGGACATGCGTGTGCGCAAGGAACGTAAAAATCTTCGATAGTCGCGCGCTGGTCTGAAAAGTAAATTTAACGACCAGTCGCCAGTGAGCGCCCGCGTTCTTTTCATATTCTTGCCCCAGTGCTTATCACTGCCTCGACCGTACATGCGAAGAGCGGCTTTACGGGGCGCAAGAATCAAATCGAGGCCATTTGCATCATGGTCCCGCCTGGCCGGCATCACGGCCGCCGCCTGAAAACCAGGGAGGTAGCTGGAAATGACATCCACCAGCGACATGGCTCATCCAGCGTCAGCGTTAGGGTATTGCACAAGTTCATCAAGCGCGTCCATGGTGGCTTCCTTGCGTTCGCAGGCCAAATTTTCGGAGCTTTTGGGAGCGTCATCCAGTGCCTTGCGTAAGCCGCCAGAACTGAGCTAGCTGTAACACCGGCGGCGACAACAGACGCAAAATCAAACACTGAATCAAACTTTTTAACCCTTGGGAGGGTAAGCATTGCTTCGCTACGTAAATGACAGCACCGACAAATGAACTGTATAACAAACAGTCCGGCAACACCATCGCTATAAGTTGTCGCCTGAAGTGGGATGAGTCACGCTGATTTTGGAGTGCGTTGAGGTTCCTTGATTTGCGGGGTGTCGGGATTGAGGTGAACGACCTCGACATGGGTCCATTGGCGAGCCTGCCTTGGCCAGCGCTGCGGGTTGGCCTGGCGCGCTTTTTCGTAAACTTCGGCGCGCTCGTCCAGTAGCGCCGGGTCCAGGCCGGCATGGCGCTGTGCCGGCGTCACAAAGTTGCTCGCGCTGTGGCGATGCTCATGGTTGTACCAATGCGCCAGGTCGGTGACCCAGTGCCGTGCGACCAGCAAATTTTCAAACAATTTGACCGTCAGCGGGGGTCGGTATTTCAAGGTTCTGAATGCCGACTCGACACAGGGGCTGTCATGGGCGCGCCATTGTCCGAATGCACCGTCAGCTGACCCGGCGCAATGCAATGGCGCAGGCAGATGTCGGTCAACAACTGACCCGCCAAAGCGGCGCTTTCGTGATCGAACACCTGCCAGCCAACGATCTTGCGACAGAACAGATTTTCAAACAGGTACAAATAAAAGTGCTGGCCACGCAACTGGGTGGGCACAGGTAGCGCCGTTTGCCTGATTGGCCCTGATCACCCACAGGCGCACCCGTGCGCTGCCAGCGCTGCACACTGCGCGAGGACAAACCGATTTGACGGCAGGCTGGGCTCAAACGCTCTCCACCGCACACGCGTGGTCAATCCAGACTGAGCACATTTTGGCGCTGTTGGGCAGACGTCATTTGTCCGCGCCCTCCTGACACGGGGGAAACTTTCATCAATGCGGGCAACTACACCGACGCGTGCTGGTGGCGCAAACGGCGATTTACACCTTATTGCTGTCTGCTATGGCCATTGCCGATACCGACAAGCTGATGTCCAGCGACCACTGAGCGCACGGCCAGAGCAGGCTGGTGCAACGCCAGCCTTGACATCATCAGACTGCAAAGTTATAATTCGTAACTTCAAGCAACCAACAAGTAATGTTGGTTGGCCTTGCACTACTCGCGGATCACCCCGAATCCCGTCGCGGTGCAAAGCTTCCCCGCCGGGTTTTTGACCCGGCAACCGGCCGGTTTTCCGGCCACCGATGCCGCGTCGCGTTCATCGGATCAGCCCCCCTTGACCGGGCCCGCTGATTCGCACCAGAACGCCGGACAGGCTCTGGCTTCGCCTCTTGTCGTCCTCAGTGCCTTTCCTGGCGGCCTTTCGGCTTTGCCGGACCTTCTGCGTCCGGCCAAGCCGCAAGGCCGGTGCCGTGGCTGCGGTTCGCAGCAGTCGTCATTTGTGACGGCGCTTTGTCCACTCTTATAGAACAAGGAGCCCCAAGCGCATGGCAAAAGAAATTCGCATCGATCATGTCTTCAAGGTTTTCGGCGACGAGCCGAAAAAAGCCCTGGAACTGGTCCGTCAAGGCCTGAGCAAGCAAGACATTCTGGCCCGCACGGGCAACTCCATCGGCGTCTTCGACGCCAGCTTCACCATCGGGGCCGGCGAGATTTTCGTCATCATGGGCCTGTCGGGCTCGGGCAAGTCGACCCTGGTACGCATGCTCAACCTGCTGATAGAGCCCACGTCGGGCCGCATCCTGGTTGACGGCAGTGACATCAGCGCGCTCAGCGACGCCCAATTGCGGGCCCTGCGGCGCAAGGACATCAGCATGGTGTTCCAGTCGTTTGCGTTGATGCCGCACATCACCGTGCTCGACAACACCGCCTTTGGTCTGGAGCTGGCCGGCGTCAAGCGCGCCGAGCGCCATGCGCTGGCCACCCAGGCGCTCGAGCAGGTCGGTCTGGCTGGCTGGGGTGCCAGCTACCCCGATGAACTGTCGGGCGGCATGCAGCAGCGCGTCGGCCTGGCACGCGCTCTGGCCTCCGACCCGTCGATTCTGCTGATGGACGAGGCGTTTTCGGCGCTGGACCCGATCATCCGCACCGAGATGCAGTCCGAGTTGCTGCGCCTGCAGGAGGTCAAGCGCCGCACCATCGTGTTTATCTCCCACGACCTGGACGAAGCCATGCGCATCGGCGACCGCATCGCCATCATGAAGGACGGTCAGGTGGTTCAGGTGGGAACGCCCGATGAAATCTTGCGTGCCCCCGCAGATGACTACGTGCGCAGCTTTGTGCGCAGCGTAGACGCAGCCGCGGTGTTCAAAGCTGGCGACATCGTGCGCAAGCCCCTGACCATTGTTTCCGAGCACACCGACCGCGGCTCGCGCGCGGCGCTCAAACTGATTGAAAACGACGACCGCGACTATGCCTACATCGTCAGTACCAAAGGCCGCTACCTGGGCACCGTCTCTGCCGAATCGCTGCGTCACGCGCTCGAAGGCCACCACGGCCCGCTGGGCTTGCAGCACGCTTACCTCTCCGGTCTGGAGCCGATTGCCGCCGACGCCCCCGTAGCCGATCTGTTTGGCCAGGTCGCGCATGCACCCTGCGCCGTGCCGGTGCTGCTGGAGGGTGGCCGGCTGGCGGGCGTGATCAGCAAGACCACGCTGCTCAAGTTCCTCGACCGCGACACCCCACCCATCGAAGCCGCTGCCGCCCCACAGGCCGCCGTGGCCCACGCAAGCTGAAAGGCACATCCATGAACGAATCCACTGTTACAACCCTGGTGGCGCAGGCTTCGCCATCGCCCTGGGATATCACCGCAGCCCCTGCGGCAGCTGCATCCGCACCTCCCGCCGTCGACGCCTGGGGTAGCGCCACCGCGACACCTGACCCGTCCACCGCCAGTGGCTGGCTGGACGCGCCCGCCGGCACTGCGGATGCGCTGGCATCGCAGGCCGGTGCCGCCGGCCACCATACCGGTTTTGCACTGCATCAGCTCTGGGACGGTTCGCTCCCCATCGAGACCTGGATCAACCACGGCCTGGCTTGGGTGGTGCAGAACTTTCGCCCCTTCTTCCAGACCGTGCGTGTGCCGATTGATGGCACGCTCTCCTGGGTCGAGAGCCTGCTCACCAGCATCCCGTCGCTTGCCATGATCGCCGTGCTCGGTCTGCTGGCCTGGCAGTTCGCAGGGCGATTGATTGCCGTGGGCGCGGTCGTCTCGCTGCTGATCGTGGCCATGCTGGGCATCTGGCCCGAGGCCATGGTGACGCTGTCGCTGGTGCTCACGTCGCTGGTGTTCTGCATCGTCATCGGTCTGCCGCTGGGCATTCTGCTTGCCTCCAGCGACCGGGCGCAAAACATCATGCGCCCCTTCCTGGACGCCATGCAGACCACGCCGGCCTTCGTTTACCTCGTGCCCGTGGTCATGCTGTTTGGCATTGGCAACGTACCGGGCGTCATCGTCACCATCGTGTTCGCCCTGCCGCCGCTGGTGCGCCTGACCAACCTGGGCATCCGCCAGGTGCGGCCGGACCTGATCGAGGCGGCGCGCGCCTATGGCGCCTCGCCCATGCAGATGCTGCTCAAGGTGCAGCTGCCGCTGGCCATGCCCTCGGTGATGGCCGGCGTCAACCAGTCGCTGATGCTCTCGCTCTCCATGGTTGTCATCGCTTCCATGATTGCCGTGGGGGGCCTCGGCCAGATGGTGCTGCGCGGCATTGGCCGGCTCGACATGGGCCTGGCCACCGTCGGGGGCCTGGGCATTGTGCTGCTGGCCATCACACTCGACCGCATCACCCAGGCCATGGGCCAGCCACGCCGTGGCGTACGCCACTGGTGGCATACCGGCCCGGCCGGGCTGGTGCTGCGTCTGGTGCGGCCTGCGCCAGCAGCTCCGGCTGCAGAGCCTGCGCAAACCCCCTCCTTTCCGCCGCTCGCGGATAAGGCAACCCTTTTTTTACCTTCCAGGAGATATCTATGCACACCACCCCCTTCAAAGCCCACCAACTGCTTGCCGCAGCCGCACTCGCTTTCGGCCTGGCCGGTAGCGCCGTCGCAGCCGACTCCCTGCCCGGCAAGGGCGTCGAGGTCCAGCCGCTCAAGAGCTCGATTGCCGAGGAAACCTTCCAGACCGAGCTGGTCATGAAGGCGCTGGAGAAGCTTGGCTACGACGTGAAACCCATCAAGGAAGTGGAATACCCCACGGCTCACATCGCGATTGCCAATGGCGACGCCACCTTCATGGCCGACCACTGGAACCCCATGCACGCCGACTTCTACAAGAACGCCGGCGGCGACGCCAAGCTCTCGCGCAAGGGGGTGTACTCGGACAACGCCGCGCAGGGCTACCTGATCGACAAGAAGACGGCCGACAAATACCACATCACCAACATCGGCCAGTTCAAGGACCCGAAGATTGCCAAGCTGTTTGATGCCGATGGCGACGGCAAGGCCGACCTGACCGGCTGCACCCCCGGCTGGGGCTGCGAAGCCGTGATCGAGCACCAGCTCACCGCCTTCAAGCTGCGCGATACCGTGACGCACCAGCAGGGTAGCTACTCGGCGCTGATTGCCGACACCATCACCCGCTTCAAGGCCGGCAAGCCGGTGTTTTATTACACCTGGACGCCGTACTGGGTGAGCGCCCAGCTCAAGCCCGGCAAGGACGTGGTCTGGCTGGAAGTGCCATTCTCTTCGCTGCCCGGCGAGCAAAGCAAGCTCGACACCACGCTGCCCAACGGCAAAAACTACGGTTTCGTGGTAAACAAGCAGCAGATCGTGGCCAACAAGATCTTCGTGGAGAAGAACCCCGCCGCAGGCAAGCTGTTTGAAGTAATGCAACTGCCGATCCAGGACATCAATGCAGAGAACAACCGCATGGCGCAAGGCGAAAACACCGCCGCCGACATCGAGCGTCACACCGACGGCTGGATCAAGGCGCACCAGAAAACCTTTGACAGCTGGATTGCGCAGGCCGTGGCCGCCGCGCAATAAGCAACAAATACGCCTTTAGCCCAATAATTACGGGGGCAACCAGCTATTTAAAAAATAGCAGGTAGCGCTTTTTTTTCGGCGCTCAGACCATGTTGCCTGGCACCACCCAGGCGTCGAAATCTCCGGCCGTGACATGGCCCGAGGCAATCGCCGCTTCGCGCAGGCTGGTGCCCTCCTTGTGCGCCTTCTTGGCGATGAAGGCGGCCTTGTCGTAGCCAATGTGCGTGTTGAGCGCCGTCACCAGCATCAGCGAGCGGCCGACCAGCTCGGCAATGCGCTCGCGGTTGGGTTCTATGCCCACGGCGCAATGGTCGTTGAAGCTCATTATGCCGTCGGCCAGCAGCCGCACACTCTGCAAAAAATTCCAGGCAATCATGGGCCGGAACACGTTCAGCTCGAAGTTGCCCGAGGCGCCGCCGAAATTGATCGCCACGTCGTTACCAAACACCTGTGCAGCCAGCATGGTCAGTGCCTCGCTCTGCGTCGGATTCACCTTGCCCGGCATGATGGACGAGCCGGGCTCGTTCTCGGGAATGCTCAACTCACCAATGCCGCTGCGCGGGCCGCTGGCGAGCCAGCGCACATCGTTGGCGATTTTCATGAGGCTGGCGGCCAGCGTTTTCAGCGCACCGTGGGCATGAACCAGCGCGTCGCACGACGCCAGGGCCTCGAACTTGTTGGGCGCGGTAACAAAAGGCAGGCCGGTGAGCCGCGCCAGTTCGGCCGCAGCCTGTTCGGCATAGCCCTTGGGTGCGTTGAGCCCGGTGCCGACCGCCGTGCCGCCCAGCGCCAGTTCACACAGATGCGGCAGCGCGGCGCGCACATGCGCCTGGCCATGCGCCAGCTGCGCCGCATAACCCGAGAATTCCTGGCCCAGTGTCAGTGGCGTGGCGTCCTGCAAATGCGTGCGGCCGATTTTCACGATATCGGCAAAGTTGTCAGCCTTGCTTGCTAGCGTGGCGCGCAGTTTCTCCAGCGCCGGCAGCAGCCTGTGCGTGATCGCATCCACAGCCGAGACATGCATGGCGGTGGGAAACACGTCGTTGCTAGACTGGCTGCGGTTCACGTCGTCGTTGGGGTGCACGAGCCGCCCTTCCCCGCGCTCGCCGCCCAGCAGCTCGCTGGCGCGGTTGGCCAGCACCTCGTTGACGTTCATGTTGGTCTGGGTGCCCGAGCCGGTCTGCCAGACCACCAGCGGGAATTCGTCCGGGTGCCGGCCGGCAATCACCTCATCGGCCGCCGCCACGATGGCGCCGACTTTTTTCTCGTCCTGCAGCCCCAGCGCCTGGTTGACCAGCGCCGAGGAGCGCTTGATCTGCGCCAGCGCCCGGATCAGCTCGACCGGCTGGCGCTCGCCTGAAATGTCAAAGTTCTGCAGCGAGCGCTGCGTCTGCGCGCCCCACAGGTGGCCTGCCGGAACCGAAATAGGGCCGAAGGTGTCGCGTTCGGTACGCGTGCTGGTGCTTGTACTCATGGTGTAAGCCCTGACCTGTCAAAATAGAAGGTTGTAGTTCCCAGCATAGTCGTTAATACAAGCAATTCCCATCCGCGGGGACTTGCATCACCTCACGAAACGCCATGACCACGATCAAACAAGCCGACCTCATCGAATCCGTAGCCGCCGCCCTGCAATTTATCAGCTACTACCACCCGGCCGACTACATTGCCCACCTGGCGCGCGCCTATGAGCGCGAGCAGAGTCCGGCGGCCAAGGACGCGATTGCGCAAATCCTGACCAACAGCAAGATGAGCGCTACCGGCCACCGCCCGATCTGCCAGGACACCGGCATCGTCAACGTCTTCCTCAAGGTTGGCATGGACGTGCGCTGGGAAGGCTTCACCGGCAGCCTGGACGACGCCATCAACGAAGGCGTGCGCCAGGGCTACAACCACCCCGACAACACGCTGCGCGCCAGCGTCGTGGCCGATCCGCAATTCGACCGCAAGAACACCAAGGACAACACGCCGGCCGTGATCTTCACCGAGATCGTTCCCGGCAACAAGGTCGACGTCACCGTCGCGGCCAAGGGCGGCGGCAGCGAGAACAAGAGCAAGATGGCCATGCTCAACCCCGGCGACTCCATCGTCGACTGGGTGCTCAAGACCGTGCCGACCATGGGCGCCGGCTGGTGCCCGCCGGGCATGCTGGGCATCGGCATCGGCGGCACCGCCGAGAAGGCGGTG
>JBKJKI010000210.1:0-14952 GCA_046597475.1 Polaromonas sp.
CGGCCCGGCCTACACGAGAATCGACCTCGCAGCGGCTGGTGATTGCCCGGCAGTTGCTGCTCGAGCCCTTTGGCCTGGACGACGCCGCCCTGAGCCGCGCCCTGGTCGAGATGACCTCGCACGGCGTGGACGATGCCGACCTGTACTTTCAGTACACCCGCAGCGAAGGCTGGAGCCTGGAAGAAGGCATCGTCAAGACCGGCTCTTTCAGCATCGACCAGGGCGTGGGCGTGCGCGCCGTCAGCGGCGAGAAAACCGCCTTTGCCTATTCCGACGACATCTCCGAGGCCTCGCTGCTGGACGCGGCGCGCACTGTGCGCAGCATCTCGGCGGCCAGCCAGAGCGCCCGCGTCAAGACGCCGGCGCGCAAGGTGGCCGCCAGCCGCTCGCTCTACCGCGACCTCGACCCGATTGCCACGCTGGACAGCACCGCCAAGGTCAAGTTGCTGGAGAAAGTGGAGAAGCTGGCGCGGGCCAAGGATCCGCGTGTGGCGCAGGTCATGGCCGGGCTGGCCAGCGAATACGACGTGGTGATGGTGGCGCGCCTGGACGGCACGCTGGCCGCCGACGTGCGACCGCTGGTGCGCCTGAGCGTCACGGTGATCGCCGAGCAGGTGATTGGCGGAAAGAGCCGGCGCGAAGTCGGCTCCAGCGGCGGTGGCGGCCGTTTTGGCCTGGCTTATTTTGATGACGCGCAGATCGCGCGCTATGTGGACGAGGCCGTGAACGCGGCGCTGACCAATCTCGACGCGCGCCCGGCGCCCGCCGGACAGATGACGGTGGTGCTGGGCTCCGGCTGGCCAGGCATCTTGCTGCACGAAGCCATTGGCCACGGCCTGGAGGGTGATTTCAACCGCAAGGGTTCCAGCGCGTTTTCCGGCCGCATTGGCCAGCGCGTGGCGGCCAGGGGCGTGACGGTGCTCGACGACGGCACGATTGCGGACCGCCGCGGCTCGCTCAACGTGGACGATGAGGGCAATGCCAGCCAGCGCAATGTGCTGATCGAGGACGGCATTCTGAAAGGCTACATCCAGGACTCGATGAACGCGCGCCTGATGGGCGTCAAGCCCACCGGCAACGGCCGCCGCGAAAGCTACGCCCATGTGCCCATGCCGCGCATGACCAACACCTACATGCTGGGCGGCGACAAGGCGCCCGAGGAAATCGTCGCCAGCATCAAGAAGGGCCTGTATGCCACCAACTTCGCGGGCGGCCAGGTTGACATCACCTCGGGCAAGTTTGTGTTCTCGGCGAGTGAGGCCTTCTGGGTTGAAAACGGCAAGATTCTCTACCCGGTGAAGGGCGCAACGATTGTCGGCAACGGCCCGGATGCGCTGACCCGCGTCACCATGATGGGCAACGACATGTGCCTGGACAGCGGCGTCGGCACCTGCGGCAAGGAAGGCCAGAGCGTGCCCGTCGGCGTTGGCCAGCCAACGCTCAGGATAGACGGCCTGACAGTCGGCGGCACCGCCTGATCGCCAGCGATTTTGAGGCTGGGCCGACAGGTGTGCTACATTAAATCCATGTATTCCGCGAATTTTTATTTTGCTTACTTCTGGTTCTCAAGCGCCTTCGGCGGTAGAGAGATCAAGGCGTAAGCTGATACAAGCGACGCAACAAATCTCAAAAAACCGCCGGACTCCCGGCGGTTTTTTTTTGCCAGTTCCCGTTTTCCATTTGATGCCGTGTATTGATTCGTGAAATTGTCTTAAATCCATAAAAGGAAGCCCGTGATGAACGCCAAAGCCACCTCCAACAGCGCCGTCCAGGACGGCTGGTATGCGAATGTCGAAAAAACCAGCGACACCGACGACAAACGCATCAAGGACATCACCGTGTTACCCCCTCCCGAGCATCTGATCCGCTTCTTCCCGATCAAGGGCACGGCCGTGGAAACGCTTATCACCGAGACCCGCAACAACATCCACAAGATCATCGCCGGCAAGGACGACCGGCTGCTGGTGGTGATTGGCCCGTGTTCCATCCACGACCCGATGGCCGCGCTCGACTACGCGCGCCGGCTGGCCGAACAGCGCAAGAAATACGCCGGAACGCTGGAAATCGTGATGCGCGTGTACTTCGAGAAGCCGCGCACCACCGTCGGCTGGAAAGGCCTCATCAACGACCCCTACCTCGACGAGAGCTACCGCATCGACGAGGGCCTGCGCATTGCGCGCCAGCTGCTGATCGACATCAACCGCCTCGGGTTGCCGGCGGGCAGCGAGTTTCTCGACGTGATTTCACCGCAGTACATCGGCGACCTGATTGCCTGGGGAGCGATTGGCGCGCGCACCACCGAAAGCCAGGTGCACCGCGAGCTGGCCTCCGGCCTGTCGGCGCCCATCGGTTTCAAGAACGGCACCGACGGCAACATCCGCATCGCCACCGACGCCATCCAGGCGGCGTCGCGCGGCCACCATTTTCTCTCGGTGCACAAAAACGGCCAGGTCGCCATCGTCCAGACCAAGGGCAACAAGGACTGCCACGTCATCCTGCGCGGCGGCCGGGCGCCCAACTACGATGCCGCCAGCGTGGCCACTGCCTGCAAGGAACTCGAAGCCGCCAAGCTGCCCGCCACGCTGATGGTTGACTGCAGCCACGCCAACAGCTCCAAGCAGCACGAAAAACAGCTGGAGGTGGCGCGCGACATCGCCGCCCAAGTGGCCGGCGGCTCGCACCATGTGTTCGGCCTCATGGTCGAGAGCCATCTGAATCCGGGCGCGCAAAAATTCACGCCCGGCAAGGATGACGCCAAGGCGCTGGAATACGGCAAGAGCATCACCGACGCCTGCCTGAGCTGGCCCGATTCGCTGAGCCTGCTGCAGGGCCTGTCGGACGCGGTGACGGCGCGCCGGGCCAGGTAGTGGGTAGTGGGTAATGGGTAATGGCTGATTCGGCGGGCGGTTGGGCGGCGAATCGCCTGCCGCGGCGCCGGACATGGCGCAAAATCAAACATTTTTCTCAAGGGGACCACCATGCGCAGCGAAGTCAGTGTGACCTTTCCAGGCCATCAGCCGGTGCAGATCGACCTCAATGACGTGCCAGCCATGCCGCACGATGTGGCCAGGTCGTGGCTTGACGGGCAGTTCACCCAAATGGGCTGCGAGCCGCTTCGGCCCACCGGCAAGCTGCTGACGGCCGACAAGGTGGTGGTGGTGGCGCAAGCCGCCGGCGCGGACAGGTTTGCCGATGCCGGATGGGCGCTGGAGTTTGCCCGCGCGGCCAGTTCGGCCCTGGGCAAACCCATGGTGCATATTGACGTGGCGGCCTTGAGCATCAGTTACTGAGCAGGAGCGCCATGGCGCTGCGGGCCAGCTTGGCGCAGACGGGGCGCGCCAGCGCTTTTGGGCGCCTTGTACTTGAGTTTTCGGTATTTTTGGCCTGCAGCCCAGTCATTATGCTTGTTGTTAGCTATTGTATTTATAGCAATCAATTCCTAAGGATCTGGCGGTACGGCCCGCATGCCGGACATCTTCCCCATCGTGCGCGACCCGAATAGGAATGCCTTTGGCCGCTGCCGCAGCCAGGAGGATATTCTTCAATTCTTGAACCTGTTGATTTCAGCACCATGAAAACACCCCAAGCCGATTTGTTCTCCGATACTGCCCCCGCCGCCCCTGGCACCGCCCTGCGCCTGGGTGGCCAGGATGCGGGGCGCCTGACCCCCGCGCAGCAGCGTTTTAACCGCCTGCTGGCCCGCATTGACAAGCTCAAGGGGCAGATCGCGGAAATCCAGACCCTGGCCGATGCCTACCGCCCGCTCTACCAAAGCACGCTGGAGCCGCTACGCGGGCAGCAAAAAGGCCTGCTGCGCCGCATGGTGCTGGCGCTGGATGAGCGGCTGGCGCGCAAGGGCTTGACGCCCGCGCAGAAGCGCTCCGCCATCGACATTCTTTGCGGCCTGTGCCAGACACTGGCGGCCCATGGTGACGAAGCCATGGCGGCGCTGCATGACAAACACAGCCCGCGCAGCCTGCGCCAGAAGGAGCAAGACCACGCTGCCGGGGTGCGCGCCCTGATGGAAGGCGTTCTGGGCAAGTCGCTCGACATGGACTCGCAGGACGAATCGCTGGACGCCGTGATGCGCGCCAGCCACGAGCACCTGCAGCAGGCGGCGCAGGCCGAACAGGATCAGCGCGAGGCAGCGCAGGCCCGGAAGAAAAAAAACCCCACGGCGGCCCAGCGCAAGGCCGGGCAGCAGCAGGAAGACGCCGAAACCGTGTTGCGCCAGGTGTTCCGCCAGCTGGCCAGCGCGCTGCACCCCGACCGCGAGCGTGACCCGGCCGAGCACCAGCGAAAAACCGCGCTGATGAGCGAAGCCAATGCCGCTTACGCACGGCAGGATCTGGTGGCCTTGCTGCATCTGCAGCTGCGCATCGCCCAGACCGATACCCAGGATCTGCTGCAACAGCCGGCAGAAAGAATCGCCGCCATGAGCCTGTTGCTCAAGCAGCAGGCCGCCGAACTGGAGAGCGAGCTGTTTGCCCGGCAAGAGCAGCTTCAGCATGAGTTTGACCTGGAGTTCTACCAGACGCCGACCGCCGCCATGCTGCGAACCCAGCTGGCGCTGCAGGAACATGTCTTGAAGGGCGAGCTGGCCGACATGGCGGACGACCTGGAGGCGGTGCAGGACGACGCGGGCCTGAAGCGCTGGCTGAAGTCGCAGACGAAGATGTCCCGGCAGACGGATTATTTTTGAGGGGTGCAGCCGCCAGCGCCAGGGCAGGTTGCGGCCAATCCGGGCGATTTTCAGGTGTTTTAGGTCTCAAGCCCAAGTACTACGGTCGTTGATTGCTATGTTATTAATAGCAAATCGCCACCGCCAAACCGCTCACGAATTCAGCGCTGCCAGCAGCCTGGCGTGAATGCCGCCAAACCCGCCATTGCTCATGCATAGCAGGTGGTCGCCCGGGCGAACAGCGGCTTTCACCTGGGCCAGCAGCTCGTCGAGTTTGTCGGCCACCTGCGCCCGCTGGCCCATGGGCGCCAGCGCCGCCCTGGCGTCCCAGTCCAGCCCGCCCGCATGGCAAAAGGCAAGGTCGGCCTGCTCCAGACTGGCCGGCAGTTGCGCCGTCATGGCGCCCAGTTTCATGGTGTTGCTGCGCGGCTCGAAGATGGCCAGAATGCGCTCGGTGCCCTTGCCCAGGCCGTTCAGCTGGCGGCGCAGGCCGTCCACCGTGGTGTGAATGGCGGTCGGGTGGTGCGCGAAGTCGTCGTACACCGTGATGTCGCCGCTCTCGCCGGGGCCGTTGCGGTGCACGACGCCGCGCACTTCCATGCGGCGCTTGACGTTCTGAAAGCCCGCCAGCGCCTCGGCGGCAAGGGCAGGGGGCACGCCCACATGGCCTGCCGCGGCAATGGCGGCCAGCGCGTTGAGCTGGTTGTGAACGCCGCTGATGTCCCAGCGCACCCGCGCGACGCCTTGCCCGCCCCTGAGCACCTCGAAGTCATGCGGCTCGCCCTGCGCAGTGAAGCCGCTGTGATTCAGCGCGCTGTCGCCAAACAGCACCGTCTCGCTCCAGCAGCCCTGGGCCAGCACGCGTTGCAGGCTCTCTTGACCGGCATTGACGACCACGCGTCCCTGCGAAGGAACGGTGCGTACCAGGTGGTGAAACTGCCGCTCAATGGCCGCCAGGTTGTCGAAAATGTCGGCGTGGTCAAACTCCAGGTTGTTCAGAATCGCCGTGCGCGGGCGGTAATGCACAAACTTGCTGCGCTTGTCGAAGAAGGCGGTGTCGTACTCGTCGGCTTCGATCACGAAGGCGTTTCCTGTGCCGAGGCGCGCCGACATGCCAAAGTTGAGTGGCACGCCGCCGATGAGAAAGCCCGGCTCAAGGCCCGCCTGTTCCAGAATCCAGGCCAGCATGGCGGTGGTGGTGGTCTTGCCGTGCGTTCCGGCCACGGCCAGCACATGGCGTGGGCCGGTGGCGTGGTGAGTGGGATGGTGCAGCACATGACCCGACAACCACTGCGGGCCGCTGGTATAGGGCAGACCGCTGTTAAGAATCGCTTCCATCAAGGGGTATTTCGCCCCCACGCTTGCCACTTCGTGTGCTGCGCTGCCCCCCGAGGGGGCTAATTTCCCTTGGGGCGGCCCGGCGGGAAATTGTTTCGGGCTGCCATCAGCCAGCCGGGCCCGCGACACCACGTTGCCGATCACGAATACATCGGGCGACAAAGCCATCTGGTCCGCGCCATAGCCCTCGATCAGCTCGATGCCAAGGGCTCGCAGCTGGTCGCTCATGGGCGGGTAAACACCGGTGTCGCAACCCGTTACCTTGTGCCCGGCCTCGACCGCCAGCGCGGCCAGGCCGCCCATGAAAGTGCCGCAGATTCCCAGAATATGTATGTGCATGGGCGTTATTTTAGGGAGCGCTCGCCCAGCGAGTCGATTGATGAAGAGAAATAGGCTTCAGCCCATAAGGGGTGGCTGTAGCTTGCTATGTATTCAATAGCCAACTGAACGCTGGTGAACTTTCGGGGCTGGCGTGAGCCTAAACTGGGCACAATCGTGAGCCTGTGCGCTCTCACCTCATTCTTCCAACCTTTCGCTCCTGCTTCTGGCAGGCCGGCTGACCTTGAACCCGCATACCCTCAAATCCGAAATTGCCGCGACCGCCGCCGCGCTGGTCGTTGAAGAAGGGCTGGAATACGGCCCGGCCAAGCGGCGCGCGCTCAGGCAGATGGCGCTGCCGGCGCGCACGGCATTGCCGGACAACGACGAGCTGGAAGACGCCGTGCGCGAATACATCGCGCTGTTTTGCGCCGACACCCAGCGGGGCGAGCTGGCCGCTCTGCGCGCGCTGGCGCTGGTCTGGATGCAGCGGCTGCAGCAATTCAGGCCCTACCTCGGCGGGTCGGTCTGGCACGGCACGGCAACCCGGCTGTCAGACATTTATATCCAGCTGTTTTGCGATGATCCGAAGTCGGCGGAAATTGCACTGATTGATCACAATGTGGACTACGAGCCGCGCACCGTGACCGGCTTTAACGGCGGCGGCGTTGAGGCGCTCAGTCTGGTCAGTCTGTGCAAACCGCTGAATGAAACAGTGGGTGTGCATTTGATGGTTTATGACCTTGATGATCTGCGTGGTGCGTTGCGGCCTGATAGCAAAGGCCGTACGCCGCGCGGCGACTTGGCCGCCGTGCAAAAATTGCTGCCCAACCTTGATGAAACCCTATTGGAGCCCGAGAAGTGAATCGCAGAAAAATGCTCTACGGTGGCGTCGCCGCCGTGGCCGGTCTGGCTGGCGCGGGCGCAGCCTGGCGGAAATTCCAGCCGCATGACGTACCGGCCATGCCGCCCGCCGTCGCGGCCGCTTCTTTCTGGGAACTGAGCTTTGACACGCCAGACGGGAAACCGCTGGCCATGAGCAGTTTTCGGGGCAAGCTGGTGCTGGTCAATTTCTGGGCTACCTGGTGCCCGCCCTGCGTGGAAGAGCTTCCCCTGCTCGATTTCTTTTACCAGGAGAACAAGGACAAAAACATCCAGGTGGTCGGACTGGCGGTTGACCAGCCGAGCGCCGTGCGCGCCTGGCTGCAGACGCGGCCGCTGAATTTCCCGGTCGGCATGGCGGGGCTCAGCGGCACCGATCTGAGCAAGTCACTTGGCAATCAGGCGGGCGGCTTGCCCTTTACCGTGCTGTTCGGGACGTCGGGCCAGTTGCTGCAACGAAAAATTGGCAAGATGTCACCCGAAGACTTGGCCAGCTGGACCCGACTTTCCTGAGCCGGGCTCTGGCAGACAAAGCGCTGCCTGCGGCTTGGCCTCAAGGCCTCATTGGTCGGTCTTTTTTTTCGAAAACGCTCCCAACAACACGAAAAACCGTCAAAAATGGCGTCTTCTGCGCATTGATGTCAATGGCGAGATACAAGACTCGCAAGCTTTTACGGTATTCATGCCACGGTTTGGGCCATGTGTGCTTGAGGTACACTTTGCGTTTTTGTGGTCTGGCTCAAGGGCGGACTCGCACAATAATTAGCCGATCGGCGCTTTAAGGCGTAAAAGCAGAGAGTAAGCGGTAAAAGAGGCAAGATGGCGGTGTGCTCCTTTCTTGCCTGTCTGGTTGCCTGCTGAAATTTAGCATCCGCGCATTCCACCTTCGTCGGAAAGAATTTATGGATCTCAGAAAACTCAAAACCCTCATCGACCTCGTTTCAGAGTCGAATGTGTCCGAACTGGAGATTACCGAGGCTGAAGGCAAGGTACGTATTGTCAAGTCCGGCGGCGTGCCGGTCATGATGCAGCAGCAGCCTGCCATGACCATGGTGCCGGTCGCTGCAGGAGCCGCGCCTGTTGCCGCTGCGGAAGTGGTTGCTGCGCCTGCGGCAGGCCATGCGGTCAAGTCACCCATGGTGGGCACGTTTTACCGCGCGTCCAGTCCGGGCTCCAATCCCTTTGTCGAGGTCGGCAGCGTGATCAGGGAAGGCGAGACCATCTGCATCATCGAGGCCATGAAAATCCTCAACGAGATTGAAGCGGACAAGTCGGGCACCGTCACAAGGATTCTTGTGGAAAATGGCCAGGCCGTGGAATACGGCCAGCCGCTCTTCATCATTGAATAAGGGTTTCTGTTCATGAGCTGCGGAAACCACGATGTTTAAGAAAATACTGATTGCCAATCGCGGCGAGATTGCACTGCGCATCCAGCGCGCCTGCCGTGAACTCGGCATCAAGGCGGTGATGGTGTATTCAGAGGCCGACCGCGAAGCGAAGTACATCAAGCTGGCCGATGAGGCGGTGTGTATCGGCCCGGCGTCGTCGGCCCTGAGCTACCTCAACATGCCAGCCATCATTTCGGCGGCCGAGGTGACAGACGCCGAGGCGATTCACCCAGGCTACGGTTTCCTGAGCGAGAATGCCGACTTTGCCGAACGGGTTGAAAAAAGCGGCTTCAAGTTCATTGGCCCCTCGCCGGAATCAATTCGCCTGATGGGCGACAAGGTGTCGGCCAAACAGACCATGCTCAAGGCCGGCGTTCCCTGTGTGCCTGGCTCGGAAGGCGCGCTGCCGGCTGATCCGGCCTTCATCAAACGCGTTGCCAAGCAGATCGGCTACCCGGTCATCATCAAGGCGGCGGGCGGCGGCGGTGGCCGTGGCATGCGCGTGGTGCACACCGAGGCGGCGCTGCTCAACGCGGTGCAGACCACCAAGGCCGAAGCCGGCGCCGCATTTGGCAACCCGGAGGTTTACATGGAGAAATTCCTGCAGAACCCCCGGCATATTGAGATCCAGATCCTGGCCGACCAATACAAGAATGCGGTCTGGCTGGGTGAGCGCGATTGCTCCATGCAGCGGCGCCACCAGAAGGTCATCGAGGAAGGTCCCGCGCCGGGCATTCCGCGCAAGCTGATCGAGCGCATCGGCGAGCGCTGTGTGAGCGCCGTCAAGAAGCTGGGTTACCGTGGCGCGGGAACGTTCGAATTTCTCTACGAAAACGGCGAGTTCTATTTCATCGAGATGAATACCCGCGTTCAGGTCGAACATCCGGTCACGGAGTGGATCACGGGCGTGGATATCGTCAGGACCCAGATCATGGTGGCGGCCGGCGAAAGGCTGCCTTTTGTCCAGCGGGACATCCACATCAAGGGGCATTCGATCGAGTGCCGCATCAACGCGGAAGACCCCTACAAGTTCACGCCGTCGCCGGGGCGCATCACCACCTGGCATACGCCGGGCGGGCCGGGTGTGCGGGTCGACTCCCACATCTATGCGAACTACTTCGTGCCGCCCAACTATGACTCGATGATCGGCAAGATCATTGTGCATGGCGACACGCGCGAGCAGGCTCTGGCGCGCATGAGCACGGCGCTGGCGGAAACCGTGGTGGAGGGCATCAACACCAACATTGCCCTGCACCGCGAGCTGATGGTGGACGCCAAATTCATGGATGGCGGCACCAATATCCACTACCTTGAAGAGTGGCTGTCGAAGCGTGAACGCTAAGGATATTGCCCCCACGCTCGTCACTGCGTGTACTTCGCTGCCCCCCGAGGGGGCCGCTGCGCCTGCGGACTGGCAAAGCCAGATCCGCGGCCCCGGCTTGAATGGTGGAATGCCTATCCCCTCGATCTACAACTGGTAATGAACGATGTTTGAACTGGTCCTGCTGGCTCCCGTCGACGAGGTTGAAACCCTGAGCGACGCGCTGGATGCACTCGATGCGCTGAGCGTGTCGGTGGAGGATGCCGACGCGCACACCCCTGCCGAGCGGGCCCTGTTTGGCGAGCCCGGCATGCCGCCGCCCAAGGCGGGTTGGGAACGCTCCCGCATCGTGTCGCTCTTTGCCACCGAGGCGCTGGCGCGCGATGCGGCGGCGCTGCTGTCGGCGCAGGATTTTTTTGCAGGCTGCCACCTCGTCGCCATCCAGCCAGTGCCCGAGCAGGACTGGGTCAGACTGACGCAGTCGCAGTTCACACCGGTCGAAATCACGCCCGAATTCTGGATCGTGCCGACCTGGCACGAGCCGCCGGCGCAGGCGGTGCAGGTGATTCGCCTGGATCCCGGCCTGGCGTTTGGCACCGGCACCCATCCCACCACGCGCATGTGCTTGCGCTGGATCGCAAACCACGGAGCTTCTGAAGGAGCCCTGGGCCGGGTTCTTGACTACGGTTGCGGCTCGGGCATTCTGGCCATTGGCGCGGCCAAGTTTGGCGCACTCGCCATTGATGCGGTTGATATTGACGAGGCAGCGGTGGAGTCCACGCGCGCCAATGCCGAGGCCAACCACGTGCAATTGCAAACCGGTTTGCCGGACAAGGCCCAGGGCCGTTACCAGACGGTGCTGGCCAATATTCTGGCGACGCCTCTCAAGGTGCTGGCGCCGCTGCTGTGCTCGCATGTCGAGCCCGGCGGCCACCTGGTCCTGGCAGGCATTCTGGAGCGCCAGGCCGATGAGCTCAAGGCGGCTTATTTGCCTTATTGCCGGCTTGAGGTAAGCGACGCGGAAGAGGGCTGGATACTGATGACCGCGCGCCTGTGAGCGCTGCGGGGAGTCAGCCTTCTGCGGGTTTTCCGGCCCGGTTTTCACCGCAACGGGCCCTACAATACAGCGCCAAATGAGCCTGATTACGCGCTGCCCTGCTTGCGGCACGATGTTCAAAGTCGTGGCCGATCAACTCAAGATCGCGCAAGGCTGGGTTAGGTGCGGCCACTGTGCCGAAGTCTTCGACGCTTCCGCGCAGTTGCAAGCCGGTGACGCTGGCACCCCGCCAGCCCCGATGCTGCAGGATGACCGCCCGCCCGAGCATGCCGACTCCGGGCAGGCCGCCGCAGGACTGGAACAGTCCATGGCGCAGCCATCCGACTTGCCCGATCCAGCCCCAACCCCGGAAGAAGCGCCAGTTGCGCCGGAGCCGGAGCCTGCGCTTGAATCTGACCCCGAACCGGCTGACCTGGAGCACGACGACCGGGAGGGAGATTTCGACCCTGCCGCCTGGAAACAGGCTCTGCTGCAAGGGGAGCAGCAGTTTGTTGCGCCCCTCATCAGCGAGTCCGCGCCCGACCTTCCGCATGCGCTCGACCAGCCCTTGCAGGCAACGGCCATCGCCAGCGAATTCAGCGCGCCTGGGGAGTCCGATGCGGATGCCGCTGCCACGCCGGACGCCGATGAAGAAGCAGCGCAGCCCGAGCAGGAAGTCTCATTCGTGCGGGATGCGCGGCGCCGGGCCTTCTGGAAAAGACCGCTGGTCCGGGCTGTGCTGGGCAGCCTGCTGCTGTTGCTGGGGGCCCTGTTGGTCCTTCAGTGGATGGTGCAGCACAGGGACCGGCTGGCCGCCCTGGACCCGCGCTGGACGCCCGTTCTGCAGGCGCTTTGCGGCACCTTTCAGTGCGAGATTCGCCCGCCACGCCATATCGAGTCTCTGCTTATTGACAGTTCGACCTTCACCAAGACGGGCACTGACACTTATCGGCTTAGTTTTGCGCTCAAGAACTCCGGCGACACCATGCTGGAAATGCCGTCACTGGAATTGACCCTCACCGACACCCAGGACCAGGCCGTGGTGCGCCGCGTGCTGTCACCCAGGCAGTTTGGCGTGAATGCGGCCACACTGGCTGCCCATTCGGAGCTGGCCGGCGTGGTGTCCCTCAAGGTATCCGACGACACGGAGCGGGCCGGCCCGCCTTCATCTTCATCACCCGCTACGCCACGCTCCCCGCTCCGGGTGGCGGGCTACCGTATCCTGGCTTTTTACCCTTGACCGCATCGAGAACTGAATGTCTGCTGTAATTTGTGGCTCCCTGGCTTTTGACACCATCATGACCTTCGAGGGGCGCTTCTCGGAGCAGATACTCCCGGATCAGCTGCACATTCTCAACGTCTCTTTTCTGGTGCCGGCGCTGCGCCGCGAATTTGGCGGGTGTGCCGGCAATATCGCCTACAGCCTCAAGCAGCTTGGCGGGACGCCGCTCCCCATGGCAACGGTGGGAAGCGACGGCGCCGAGTATGTGGCGCGCATGACGGCGCAAGGCATCAGTACCGAGTTTGTGCGCGAGGTCGATGACAGCTATACCGCGCAAGCCATGATCATGACCGACCGTGACAACAACCAGATCACGGCCTTTCATCCCGGGGCGATGATGCAGGCGCACATCAGCCGGGTTGAGGCGCGTGCCGACATCAAGCTGGGAATCATTTCGCCCGACGGCCGCGACGCCATGCTGCAGCATGCCGAGCAGTTCAAGAGGGCCGGGATTCCTTTTGTCTTTGACCCCGGCCAGGGCCTGCCCATGTTTGACGGCAAGGAGCTGGCGCATTTCATCGATCTGGCGACCTGGGTGACGGTGAACGACTACGAAGCCAAAATGCTGTGCGACCGCACCGGCCTGTCGTGCGCCGACATGTCGCGGAAGGTGCAGGGCCTGGTGGTTACGCTGGGCGCGCACGGTTGCGAGGTCTGGCAGGAAGGCGAGAAGACTGTGGTTGCCCCGGTCCGTGCCGAGGCCGTGGTCGATCCCACGGGGTGCGGCGATGCCTTCCGCGGCGCCTTGCTTCACGGCCTGGAGCAGGGCTGGTCCCTGGCCCGATGCGCCGCCCTGGGCAACCAGGTGGGCGCGCGCAAGATCGCCAGCCGCGGGGGCCAGAATTACACCCTTAATATGGATGAAATAGCCGTCTAGCCCATTGAGTATGGCTATTTGTTGCTATTTAAATTATAGCAATCATGTTTTGGTGTAAAGAGTGGCCACCGTCAACTTGATGCGGATGCCGTGTTGACCTGCGTGCCGGGCCGCTTGCTGGTGCCAGCTTGAGCACAGGCAATGCGCGGGAGGTCGACGTGAAAAAAGCCCGATACCTTGCGGTATCGGGCCTGGGGCCTGAATCAGGCGTGCCGGCCTGATTAGGGCTTGCTGGCAGTCGGAAACGGCCAGGCGGCTTGCGGATTGATCGTCGTCTGGGCCGCAGGCGAGGTAGCTACTGAAGGCGCTTTGGCAGCGGGCCTTTTCGCGGCTTTCTTGGCGACGGGCTTTTTTGCAGCTTTCTTGGCGGCAGGCTTTTTGGCCGCTGGTTTTGCGACGACCTTCTTGGCTACCTTTTTTGCCACCGCAGTCTTGGCCACAGCGGTTTTAGGGCTGGTCTTTTTTGCCGCAGGCTTTTGAGCCGTCATCTTTTTGGTGGCGACCTTCTTGCTTGCTGCCGTTTTCACCACGACTTTTTTGGCCGGTGCCTTCTTCGCCGCTACCTTTTTCGCCGCTGGCTTCTTGGCTGCTACCTTTTGTGCAACAGCTTTTTTGGCCGGTGCCTTTTTGGCTGCGACTTTGCTGGCTGGTGCTTTCTTCGCGGGCGCTTTTTTCGCCACTACTTTTTTTGCCACGACTTTTTTAGCCGGTGCTTTGGCCGGCGCAGCTTTTTTAGCTGCAGTTTTTTTCGCAGTTGCCATAATTTTCTCCTCGATCACGTTGCAAAGAGCACTTCGCGCCTCGAGTGCGTGAAGCGATTCGCGGTGTTGGGCCTTCGGATTACCGGGCCCAGCGCTGCGAATGCAGGAGCAAAGCCCAAGGCGCACTCTGCGGTGCGCTGATGGGTCATTGCAATTTTTAAATTCATTTTTGTGTTTCGCGTGGCATTCAGGGAAATTCAATCCCAGGAAAGGGCACCACCGGACTGGTACTCAATCACACGGGTTTCAAAAAAGTTGCGTTCCTTTTTCAGGTCAATCATTTCGCTCATCCACGGGAATGGATTCTCCTCGTTGGGGAAGAGTGTTTCAAGTCCAATCTGCGTGGCGCGGCGATTCGCAATGTAGCGCAGGTAGCCCTTGAACATGGAGGCATTCATGCCAAGCACACCGCGCGGCATGGTGTCCTCGGCATAGCGATATTCGAGCTCGACGGCCTGCTGAAACAGCAGCTTGATCTCGGCCTTGAAGTCGGCGGTCCACAGGTTGGGGTTCTCCAGCTTGAGCTGGTTGATCAGGTCGATGCCGAAGTTGCAGTGCATCGATTCGTCGCGCAGGATGTACTGGTACTGTTCGGCCGCGCCGGTCATCTTGTTCTGCCGGCCCAGCGCCAGGATCTGGGTGAAGCCGACATAGAAGAACAGGCCCTCCATCAGGCAGGCGAAGACGATCAGGCTCTTGAGCAGGGTCTGATCGGTCTCGTGCGTGCCGGTGCGGAAGTTGGGATCGCTGATCGCCTCGATGAAGGGCAGCAGGAACTGGTCTTTCTCGCGGATGGAGGCGATCTCGTTGTAGGCGTTGAAGATCTCCGATTCGTCCAGGCCCAGCGATTCGACGATGTACTGGTAGGCGTGCGTGTGGATGGCTTCCTCGAACGCCTGGCGCAGCAGGAACTGGCGGCACTCGGGCGCCGTGATGTGGCGGTAGGTGCCCAGCGTGATGTTGTTGGCCGCCAGCGAATCGGCGGTGACGAAAAAGCCGAGATTGCGCTTGATGATGCGACGCTCGTCCTCGGTCAGCCCGTTCGGGTCTTTCCATGTGGCGATGTCG
>JBKJKI010000261.1:0-16890 GCA_046597475.1 Polaromonas sp.
AACGACCCGGGCGTGCTGATCAGCGCCTGCCTGTTCGGCGATGGCGCCGGGGCGGCGGTGCTGACGCGCGAGCCGATGCCGACGGGCCGGCGCATCGAATGGGTCGATAGCGCTTCCCACATCGACCCGACCCAGCGCACGGCGCTGATGTTCGAGCAGCGCGCCGGCATGCTGCGCAACATCCTGACCCGCGGCGTGCCGGCGCTGGCCGGCCAGTATGCCGCGCGCGTGCGCGACACGGTGCTGCGCCGCGCCGGTCTCGCCAGCCAGGATGTGAGCGCCTGGATCATGCATGCCGGCGGGCGTGACGTGCTGCTCACGCTGGAGCGCAGCCTGGGCCTGCAGCACGATGATTTGCGTTACAGCGCCGCCATGCTGCGCGAATATGGCAATCTGTCGAGCGCGTTTGTCTACTTCGTGCTGCAGGCGGCTCTGGCCGACGACGCGCCCGATGGCTGGTGGTGGTTGTCTTCCTTCGGTGCGGGTTTCAGCTGCCATGGCGCCTTGCTTGAGGTGCGGACATGAGGGACCGGGTGCACGGGGCGCTGCCATGAGCCTGCCGCGCATCGTCGCCGCCGAAACGCTTGACGGGCTGGCCGCGGACGATGTGGCTGCCATGCGCTCCCGGCGCGATCTGCAGCGTATTCACCGCGTGATGGGAAGCCGCGCCATCGTGGCCAGCGCGCTGCGCGGGCTCACGGCCTCGCGCAGCCCCGGCAAGCCACTTCGCGTGCTGGAGCTTGGCGCTGGCGATGGCACGCTGATGCTCGGCGTTGCCCGCACGTTGACGCATGACTGGCCAGCCATCCAACTCGAACTGCTGGATCGGCAAAAGCTCGTCAGCCCGGCAACGCTGCAAGCCTATGCCGCGCTGGGCTGGCAAGCCAAAGCCCGGGTGAGCGACGTGTTCGATTGGGTCGCTGGCGGCAATGCCTCACCACGCTGGGATGTCATCGTGGCGAATCTGTTTCTTCACCATTTCGAGGGAGCGCAGCTCGCCGCGCTGATGGGCGCCATTGCCGCGCGGACCGACCGTTTCCTGGCCTGCGAACCCCGGCGCAGCCGGCTGGCGCTGGCGGGCAGCCACCTGGTTGGCGTGATCGGCGCCAACGCCGTCACCCGCGAGGATGCTGTGCTGAGCGTTCATGCCGGGTTTGCGCCAGGGGAAATGTCGGCGCTTTGGCCGCCGGGCGGCGCCGGGTGGACGCTGAAGGACTATCCGGCCGGGCTTTTCAACCACTGTTTTTCCGCCTTGCGCAGGCCGCCGGGCACTGAAGGCTCTCCATGATGCCAAACGATAGGCCCGGCCATTTTGATGCCGTCATCGTGGGCGCCGGTCCGGCCGGATCGACGGCGGCCATCCTGCTGGCGCGGGCCGGCTGGTCGGTGGCGCTGGTCGAAAAGCAGCGCTTTCCCCGACGCAAGGTGTGCGGCGAATGCATTGCCGCGAGCAATCTGCCGCTGCTGGATGCGCTTGGGATTGGCTCCGCGTTTGATGCGCTGGCCGGTCCGCCCTTGCGGCGGGTCGCCTTGATGCACCGGGGGCAGACTGTCACGGCGGGACTTCCCCCGGCTGACCACCCGCGCCATGCGTGGGGCCGGGCGCTGGGGCGTGAAACCCTGGACAAGATGCTGCTGGAGCAGGCAAGGGCGGCCGGCGCCGTGGTGCTGCAGCCCTGGTCGGTGCAGGTGCTCAGCGGGTCGGCTGGCGACCATCGCTGCGAGATCCGCTGCGTTGACTCTGGCGAGAAGGACACGCTTCATGCGCCCGTGCTGATTGCCGCCCACGGCTCGTGGGAAGCGCTTCCCTCGGGGCGCGACAGCCGGCGCTTTGCCCGCGAGCCCGGTGACCTGTTTGCCTTCAAGGCCAACTTTGGTGGCGCAAGCCTGGCCGATGGCCTGTTGCCCGTGCTGTCGTTCGAGGGCGGTTATGGCGGCATGGTGATCGGCGACCAGGGCACGCTGACACTGGCCTGCTGCATACGGCAGGATCGGCTGGAGGCCTGCCGCGAGGCCGCGCCGGGGCTGAGCGCGGGGGAAGTAGTCGAGGCCATGCTCAGGCGCGAGTGCCAGGGGGTTGCCCAGACGCTGTCTGCCGCGCAGCGCAGCGGCCCGTGGCTGGCGTCGGGCCCCATTGATCCCGGCATTCGCCTGGGCGATGACGACACCCTGTTTCGCATCGGCAACGCAGCGGGCGAGGCTCATCCGATCATCGGCGAAGGCATGAGCATGGCCATGCAGTCGGCATGGTTGCTGTGCGCTGCCTTGTTGCGTCCAGGGCCACAGGGCGGCTCCCTTGCAGATGCCCAATGGCAAGCCAGGGTGCGCAGGCTCTATCACGCGCAGTGGCGCCGCCATTTCGCCTCCCGGCTGCGCCTGGCTGCCGTGTTTGCGCAGGTGGCGATGCGGCCTTCCGTTTGCACACTCCTGCTGGCGGGCTTAAGCTATTGGCCTTCGCTGCTGACCCAAGGGGCGCGTTGGGGTGGCAAGGCGCGCTGCGCCCCCGACCCGGCAAGCATCGCCTGGCTGGCTGCCGGTCTTGCCGACAAGCCCGGCGGGGCTGAAGTCACATCACTGAACAAGGAAATCATCCGATGACTGAAACCTACGATTGGCTTTGCAAGATGCTGGAGGCGGAATACAAGATTGATCCGTCAAGGCTGGCGCTCGAAGCACCGCTTGAAGACCTTGGCATAGACTCGCTCGGTATGGCCGAGCTGCTGTTCAACGTCGAGGACGAATTCGGCATCAGCTTGCCGCCAGAACCTGTCGACCTGCCGACGGTGGGCCATGTAGTCCGCTTTATCGACGCGCTGATTCTGACGCGCAAGGGCGGGCAGGAGGCGCTGCCGGAGTCTTCAGCCAACGGCGTCGGCACGCTCAAACCCGATCCCTTATGAGGCGGGTTGCGGTAACGGGCATGGGACTGGTGTCGCCACTTGGCCATGAGCAGGCAGAAGTTTTCGGGGCAGCGAGGGCCGGCAAGTCCGCCATTCGCCGTCTCGACGTGCCGTTTTCCAAACGGCTTGTGTCTCCGCTCGCGGCGACGGTGCGGTTTGATGCCGCAGCGCATTTCGAGCTGCCCAGGCAGCGCATGCTCGATCGCGTGAGTCAGTTCGCGCTGGTCGCCGCCCGGCGTGCGCTTGCCGAAGCAGATGCCGGACTTTCAGCCTCTGAACGCACGCGCGCCGGTGTTTTCATCGGCACGGGCATGGGCGGCATCAACACCATCGATGAGGGCTACCAGACGCTTTACGGCGAAGAGTCAGACCGCATCAAGCCCTTCATGATCTTCATGGGCATGCACAATGCGCCCGCGGCGTGGATCGCCATCGAGCACGGCTTGAGCGGTCCCAACCTGACCTATTCCACAGCCTGTTCCTCGTCAGCCGTGGCCATTGGCGAGGCCTGGCTCAAGCTGGCCCACGGTGAGCTTGAGCTGGCAGTGGCTGGCGGCGCCGAGGCACCGCTGTCGCTGGGTTCCATGAAGGCCTGGGAGGCGCTGAGAACCGTGGCCAGCGTCGATGCGCTTGATGCCTCCGCGTCGTGCAAGCCATTCTCGAAAAATCGCAGTGGCATGGTGTTGGGCGAAGGCGCTGCGGTGCTGGTGCTTGAGCCGTGGGAGCGCGCCGTGGCGCGGGGCGCATTCATCCATGGCGAACTGATGGGCTATGGGCTGAGCACCGACACGGGCCACATCACCCAGCCCAGCGTCGCAGGACAAGCCGCCGCGATGCGGGCGGCCCTGCAATCAGCCGCCATTGATGCGACGGCGGTCGATGCGATCAATGCGCATGGCACGGGAACTCGGGCCAATGACAGCGTTGAAACCGCGGCGATCAAGGATGTTTTCGGCGAACGGGCGGCCTTCATCCCCATCAGCGCGACCAAGGCCCTGCACGGCCACCTGCTGGGCGCCACGGCGGCGCTGGAAGTCGTGCTGTCGCTGCTGGCGATGCAGCACTCGGTCGCCTTGCCGACGGTGAACCTGCAGGTGCCGGATCCCGACTGCGATCTGGACTACGTGCCCAATGCGGCGCGCGAAGGCCTTGCCATTCGCACCATGCTGTCGAACTCTTTTGCCTTCGGCGGCACGAACGCGGTGCTTGCATTGCGGGCTGCACCCTGAAGGGTATGAAATACGCCTTTGGTCCACTAAATACGGTCGTTTATTGCTATTTAATGTATAGCATTCAAGAGACTTTGGCCGCTTTTGGAACGCGCCCCATCAGGTAAAACTCCGGGTTGGGCTGCATGTTGCTGAAGCTCGCCATGCGGTTGGACAGGCCAAAGAAGGCGGTGATGGCCGCGATGTCCCAGGCGTCTTCGTCGCTGAAACCGTGCGCGTGCAGCGCCTCAAAATCGGCATCCTCGATCTGGTCGGATGCCTGACACACCTTCATCGCGAAGTCGAGCATGGCGCGCTGGCGCGGCGTGATGTCGGCATTGCGGTAATTCACCGCCACTTGGTCGGCCACCAGCGGTTTCTTTTCATAAATGCGCAGGATGGCGCCATGCGCCACCACGCAGTACAGGCAGTGGTTGGCGGCGCTCGTTGTCGTCACGATCATCTCGCGCTCGCCCTTGGTAAGCGAGCCGTCGGGGTTGCCGCTTTCCTCCTTGAGCATCAGGGCATCGTGGTAGGCAAAGAAGGCCCGCCATTCGGCCGGGCGGCGCGCCAGCGCCAGGAACACATTGGGCACGAAACCGGCCTTTTCCTGCACCTCCAGCACTTTGGCCTTGATGTCGTCGGGCAGATTGTTGAGATCGGGGGCTGGGTAGCGTGCGCGCATGGTCGGGTCTCTTTCTCTTGGGTGAATGAGGGGCTCTGGCAATGATACGTTCAGGTCCGGGCAAGAAAAAAGCGCATGGCGGTGAAACCATGCGCCTGTGTCAGCTGGAGGCGTCCTTGGCTGGCGCCTCAAGTCAGGCCAGTTTGGCCAGCGCCCGGGCCACGCCAGCACCGTAGGCCGGGTCGGCCTTGCCGCAGTTGGCGATGTGCCGCTCCTGAATCGCCTTCGACGCGCCCCCCACCGAGCGGGCCGTGTTGTCAAACAGCGCCTGCTGTTGGGCCGGCGTCATCAGGCGGAAGAGATTGCCGGGCTGCGAGTAATAGTCCTCGTCCACGCGGTGGTTCCAGTGATCGGCCACGCCTTCGATGGACAGCGGCGGCTCGGCAAAGTCGGGCTGCTCCTGCCAGGAGCCCTTGCTGTTGGGTTCGTAGCCAATTTCCGCGCCCTTGTTGTCGTCCACGCGCATGGCGCCGTCGCGGTGGTAGCTGTGAAAGGGGCACTTGGGCGCGTTCACCGGAATCTGATGGTGATTGACACCCAGGCGGTAGCGCTGCGCATCGCCATAGCTGAACAGGCGCGACTGCAGCATCTTGTCGGGCGAGAAGCTGATGCCGGGCACCACGTTGGCCGGGTTGAAGGCCAATTGCTCGATTTCGGCGAAATAATTTTCCGCATTGCGGTTGAGTTCCAGCACGCCGACGTCTATCAGCGGGTAGTCGCCATGCGGCCAGACTTTCGTCAGGTCAAAGGGGTTGAGGTGGTAGGTGGCCGCGTCTTTTTCGGGCATGACCTGGATTTTCAGGTTCCAGCGCGGAAAGTCGCCGTTGTCGATGGCGTTAAGCAGGTCATTTTGCGAGCTTTCGCGGTCCTTGCCGACCAGGGCTTCGGCTTCGGCATCGGTCAGGTTCTGGATGCCCTGCTGCGTGACGAGGTGGAACTTGACCCAGAAGCGCTCGTTCTTCGCATTGAGAAAGCTGAAGGTGTGGCTGCCGAAACCGTGCATGTGGCGATACGACCTGGGCAGGCCGCGGTCGCTCATGACGATGGTGACCTGGTGCAGCGCTTCGGGCAGCAAGGTCCAGAAATCCCAGTTGTTTTCGGCACTGCGCATATTGGTGCGCGGGTCGCGCTTGACGGCGCGGTTCAGGTCGGGAAACTTCAGCGGGTCGCGCATGAAGAAAACCGGGGTGTTGTTGCCGACCAGGTCCCAGTTGCCTTCCTCTGTGTAGAACTTCATGGCGAAGCCGCGGATATCGCGTTCGGCATCGGCCGCGCCGCGCTCGCCGGCCACGGTGGAAAAGCGCATCGCCAGGTCCGTCTTCTTGCCAATGGCTGAAAAGACACTGGCCTTGCTGTAGCGGGTAATGTCATGCGTCACGGTGAAGTGGCCGAAAGCGCCCGAGCCCTTGGCGTGCATGCGGCGCTCGGGAATCACTTCGCGCGCGAAATGGGCGAGCTTTTCGAGGTGCCAGACGTCCTGCAGCAGCATCGGGCCGCGCGGGCCCGCAGTGATGACGTTCTGGTTGTCGGGAACCGGTGCGCCGGCGGCAGTGCTTAATTTGGTCATGGCTGCATTCCTTTTCAAAGTGGCAGGGGTGATGGGGCGTTAAATTGATTTGCCAATCAATCAATCAATAGATATTTATGAATAGCTTATGTCTATTGATCGTGCTTCCATTTTGACCACGGCTCATGGTTACGGCAATGGCTTTTCCATAGTAGTTGCTCATGGCGGCGATAGGCAAACGCGTCTTCGATGGTCCCAGCCATGCGGGCTTTTTTCAGGAGAGCTGCAGCGTGGATTCCCCCTCGACAAAAGCCTTGCCACCCGCAAACAGCTGATGGGCGAGGCTTTCGTGGCCGACGCTTTAGCGTCACGGCTGTGGGTGGCGCTACGATGATCATGCCGAGCTTTCATTCGGGTGATGAAAGCCTGGCATCAGCTTGCAGCCCCATGATGGAGCCAATCCGGAGCGCACCATGAAACTGGCCCTTCTTTCCGATCTGCACGCCAACATTCGGGCGCTTGACGCCTGCCTGGCGCATGCCCAGGCCTCTGGTGCGAGCCGTTTTGCCGTGCTGGGGGACCTGGTGGGCTATGGCGCGCAACCGGCCGCCGTGGTGCGACGGGTGCAGCAACTGGCGAGCGCTGGCGCCCTGGTCGTCAAAGGCAACCACGACAAGCTGGCCGTGAGCCTGTCCGGCCAGTCACGCACGGCGGACGAGAGCGGTGCCGCGTGGACGCATGCGCAGCTGGGCGCCGATGAACTGCAGTTTCTGGCTGGCTTGCCGCTGATCGCACGCGACAAATCGGTTTACCTGGTCCACGCCAGCGCCGATGCACCGCAGCGCTGGCACTATATCGACAACGAGCACCGGGCGACCGCCAGCCTCAATGCGGCCTGCGAAGACCCGGCCATTCGCTATGTGTTTGGCGGTCATGTGCACCACCAGACGCTTTATTTCCGGGGCGTGGACCAGCGGCTCATGCGCTTTGCGCCGACGCCCGAGGTGGCTATCCCCGTGCTGCCACACCGCCGCTGGATCGCCACTGTCGGCTCGGTCGGGCAGCCGCGCGACGGCGCCACGCAGGCCATGTATGCCATGTTTGATCCGGACCGCGCCGAGCTGACCTTTCACCGCGTGGCGTATGACCACCTCGCCGCCGCGCAGGATGTACGGGCGGCCGGTTTGCCGGAGTTTTTCGCGAGCCGGCTGGAGCAGGGACTGTGAAGCTGCTGACCCCGGGCACCGTCATTGACGGCTTTGTCGTCGGTGACTGCCTGCATGCCGGCGGCATGGCGCACATCTACCAGGCCGGTTTCGCTGACACCTCGCGCCGCGCGCCTTTTCCCATGGTCATGAAGGTGCCGCGCATGACCGAGGGCGACGGCGCCGAGAACATCGTCGGCTTTGAGGTGGAGCGGCAAATCCTGTCGGTATTGACCGGCCCGCATGTGCCGCGCCTGGTGGCCGCGGGGGATCTTGAGAAGCTGCCTTACCTGGTCATGGAATACCTGGCGGGCCGCACCCTGCAGCAGTGGCTCGATGAAGCCGGGCAGCCGCTGCCGCCCGCCGAGGTGGCCCGGCTGGGCGCCGCGGTGGCGCATGCCGTGCACAGCCTGCACCAGCAGGAGGTCTGCCACCTGGACCTCAAGCCGGCCAATGTGCTGATCCAGCCGGACGGCAACGCGGTGCTGCTTGATTTCGGCCTGTCCTGCCACGCCCATTACCCGGATCTGCTGGCCGAGGAGTTGCGCCCGGCCGTCGGCTCGCCGACCTGGATGGCGCCCGAGCAGGTGGTGGGCATGCGCGGCGACCCGCGCAGCGACATCTTCGCCATTGGCGTCATGCTCTACGAGCTGGCCACGCGCGAGCTGCCCTTTGGCAATCCGCAGACCACGGGCGGACTGCGCCAGCGCCTGTGGGCCGACCCGGCGCCGCCCAGACGGTGGCGCGCCGACCTGCCCGAATGGCTGCAGGAGGTGATCCTGCGCTGCCTTGAGCCGGAGGCAGCCCAGCGTTATGCCTCGGCCGCGGCGCTGGCGTTTGACTTGGCCAACCCTGAACAGATTGCCATCACCGAGCGCCGCAGGCGCATCCGGTCGACCAGCTTCTGGGCCCACTTCAAGCGCTGGCTGCGCGCGGCCGGCATGCATTACAAGCCCAGCGCGCTGCCCTCGCGGCAGATTGAAGCCGCGCCTGTCATCCTGGTGGCCGTTCCGCACCGGGATGCCACCGATGCCACCTTGTATTCGCTGCGCGCCGCCGCCCGTCGCATACTCGGCGCCAGCCTTGGCGCGCGGCTGGCCTGCGTGACGGTGATCGATCCGGCAACGACACCGGGCCATGACACGGCTTCCAGCGAAACCACCGTGCACCGGCGCTACCTCGGCATGTTGCGGCAATGGGCCCAGCCGCTTGACCTCAATGGCCAGGCCATTTCCTTTCACGTACTTGAGTCGCGCGACGTCGCGCAGGCGCTGCTGCGTTACGCCCAGGGCAACGATGTCAGCATGATCGTGATGGGCGCGGTCACGCACGGGCTGCAAGCGCAGCGGCTGCTGGCCACGGTGCCCATCAAGGTTGCCATGCAGGCGCCATGCACCGTCATCCTGGTGAAGCAGGCGCTGCCCTTTGAGCTGCTCTCCAGCCCTGATTTCCAAGGAAATATGCCTATTGCCCAGGTAATACGGTAATTGTTTGCTATCAAATATATAGCTCAATGAAAGCCGGCAAATCTGCTAGCCAGCCAGCAACCGATGCACCAGTTCCGCCGTCGTGGCGGCCTTGTACTTGCGCATCAGGCGCGCCCGGTAGATCTCCACGGTGCGGTGGCTGATGACAAGCGCGCGGCCTATCTCCTTGGAGGTCATTCCATCCATCAGGTGGGCGGCAACTTCGCGTTCGCGCGCCGTCAGCTCGGTTGTGACGGGCCGGCGTTCGCTCAGGTCTTCAAACGTCCAGATGCCCGCCTCATGCGGCGCGCTCCGGTTGAGCGCCCGTCCGGTGACATGGCACCAGAAGGTTTCACCCTTGCTCCGCCCGCCCACCCGCTTCATGATGCGATCGTCGGAATACACGCCCTTGGCGTTCAGGATGGGCAGCATGCGCGCGCCGATGCGCTCGTACTCGTCCACGCTGGGGTAGAGAATCATGAAGGACTGTCCGGTCAGCTGCTCACGGGTCGCGCCGAACATCTCGCAGACATGCTGGTTGCAGTCCATCATGGAGCGGTTGCGCGACAGCACCAGTCCCACCGGTGCCAGATCAAAAGCCAGCTGGTAATCCACGGGCATGAGGGCTAACCTTTACGAAAAACTACGTATAAAAATAAGTAGTATCGTAAGGGCTGGGCTCTATGCCAGATTACCCAAGGAGACTTTCTTGAAAAAACTATTTCCCTCCGCTGAAGAAGCCCTCAAGGGCGTGGTCAAGGATGGCCAGTTACTGGCCGTCGGCGGCTTTGGCCTGTGCGGCATTCCCGAAGCACTGATTGATGCCTTGCGTGACAGCCATGTCAAAAACCTGACAGTGATTTCCAACAACGCCGGCGTTGACGGCTTTGGGCTTGGCAAGTTGCTGGAGACGCGCCAGATCAAGAAGATGGTCTCGTCCTATGTGGGCGAGAACAAGGAGTTCGAGCGCCAGTACCTGGCCGGCGAGCTGGAACTGGAGTTCACGCCCCAGGGCACGCTGGCCGAAAAGCTGCGTGCCGGCGGTGCGGGCATACCGGCCTTTTTCACCAAGACCGGCGTCGGCACCATCGTGGCCGAGGGCAAGGAGCTGCGCGAGTTCGACGGCGAAACCTATGTCATGGAGCGCTCGCTGGTGCCCGATGTGGCGCTGGTCAAGGCGTACCGTGCCGACAAGTCGGGCAACCTGCAGTTTCGCCTGACGGCGCGCAATTTCAACCCGGCCGCCGCCATGGCGGGCAAGATCTGCATCGTGGAAGTCGAGGAAATCGTGGAAACCGGCGCCATGGTGCCCGACGAGGTGCATCTGCCAGGCATTTACGTGCACCGCATCGTGCATAACCCCAAGCCCGAAAAACGCATCGAAAAACGCACCATCACCGAAAAAGCAGGAGTTTGAAATGAACAACCCCCACGTTCGCGGCGTAGCCGCTTCTCTGCCCCCCGAGGGGGCGCAAACCGCCCTTGGGGCGGCCCGGCGGGAGGTTTAACCATGCCTTGGACCCAAGACCAGATGGCGGCGCGTGCCGCCCAGGAACTCGAAGACGGGTTTTACGTCAACCTCGGCATCGGCATTCCGACGCTGGTGGCCAATTTTGTCCCGGCCGACAGGGAAGTCTGGCTGCAGTCGGAAAACGGCATGCTGGGCATAGGCCCCTTCCCGACCGACGACCAGGTCGATGCCGACCTGATCAACGCGGGCAAGCAGACCGTCACCACCATCGCGGGCTCATCCATTTTCGGCAGCCACGACAGCTTTGCGATGATTCGCGGCGGCAAGATCAATCTCTCCATCCTCGGCGCGATGCAGGTGAGCGGGAAGGGTGATCTGGCCAACTGGATGATTCCGGGCAAGATGGTCAAGGGCATGGGCGGCGCGATGGACCTGGTGGCAGGCGTCAAGCGCGTGATCGTGCTGATGGAGCATGTGGCCAAAAAGAAGGACGGCACCGAGGATCTGAAAATCCTGCCGCACTGCACGCTGCCGCTGACCGGCGTGGGCGTGGTCGACCGCATCATCACCGACCTGGCCGTGATGGACGTGACGCCCGAAGGGCTGAAACTGGTGGAACTGGCGCCCGGCGTGACGAAGGAATCGCTGCAGGCCAGGACGGGTGTCCCTCTTCTTTGAGGACGGGCTTTCCGCTTTTCCCTTTTCTTCTCGCTGCAAGTGCGGCCTGCCAGGCGGGCAGCTGTGCGCAATCAATGATGGCGTGAACGCCCCGGCATGCGGTGACAAAGCATGGAGAGCTGCATGCTAGACTGATTTTGATGCCGCGCTTTGTTCCCTTTTCCAGAATTGTGTCGATTGCAGGGGAGTCTTCACGAGCGGGCCTCATCGCCGCGTTGTTGCTGGCGTTTGTTGCCACCTTCGCCGCGCCTGCGTTCGGGGCCGAAGGCGCCAGGGAGGCCGAGCGTGTGACGCTGCAGCTCAAGTGGCTTCATCAGTTCCAGTTCGCAGGCTTCTACGCCGCCCTGGCGAAAGGCTTTTACCGCGACGAGGGGCTGGAGGTCACGGTCAGGGAAGGTGGCGCTTCCCGCCCGGCTGTAGCACAGGTTCTTGGTGGGGACGCGCAATTTGGTATTGGCGATTCCGATCTGCTGATCAAGCGGATACAGGGTCAACCCATAGTGGCGCTGGCGGCGATTTTTCAGCATTCGCCCTATGTCATCATGAGCCAGCAGGACCGCAATATACGCACGCCCGGCGACCTTGTTGGCGCCACCGTGATGCTGTCGGGAGACCAGGGCGGTATCCAGTTGCGCGCCATGCTGCAGCGCGAAGGCATTGATCCGAAGCTGGTCAATATCGTCGAGCAGTCCTGGCGTCTGGATGACCTGGTTGAGCGCAAGGTGGACGCGGTGTCTGCTTACGCCACGGTAGAGCCTGCGCTGCTGAGCGCGCGCGGGGTCGCGCCATCAACCATGCGCGGCGTTGACTACGGCCTTGATTTTTATGGCGATGTTCTCTTCACGACGCAAGACCAGGTATCGGACCATCCCGAGCGCACGGCCGCTTTTTTGCGCGCGACCCGCAAGGGATGGGACTACGCCTTCAGCCATGAGGCGGAGATGGTCGGCCTGATCCTGGGAATGGAGGGGGTGGCGCAACGCGGTCTGACGCGCGAGAGCCTGAGCCGCGAAGCCACGGAAATGCGCGCCTACATTCTGCCGGATGTGGTTGAAATCGGGCATATCAACCCCGACCGGTTTGAGTCCATCGCCCGCACGCTGGTGGACCTGGGTCTGGTTCGCACAGGCTATTCGCTGACTGGCTTCACGTATGAACCACACCCCAATATCAGCCCCACACTGCTGCGATGGTTGCCTTGGGCCGGCGTTGCTGTCCTGCTGCTCATGGCCCTGGTGCTGCTGTGGAACATGCAGATTCGCCGCCGGGTGCGAGAGCGAACCGCGCAGCTGCAGGCGGAAGTGACTCACCGGACCGAAGTACAGCAGCAGCTCAAGGTCAGCCAGGAAATGACCCAGCTGGTGTTCGGTACCGCTGCTGCCGGCATCATGATGGCCACGCCCGAGGGGCACTTCATCATGGCCAATCCGGCCTACCAGGAGACGGTGGGCTACACGCAGGCGGAATTGCAGGGGATGGACACGCGTGAGCTGACCCATCCCGAAGACCGTTCCCGCCATGATGGGCTGACTCGCGGCTTATTCCAGGGTGAGTTCGCCTGGTTTTCCGACGAACGGCGCTACCTGAGAAAGAATGGCGCGGCAGTGTGGGTTCGCACCACAGTGTCGCTGGTGCGCTCCGTGGACGGCTCGCCAAGCCATGTCGTCTCGGTGACCGAGGACATCTCGGCGCGCCGTGCCACCGAGGAAAAGTTGCGCCAGAGCGAGGTGCTGCTGGAGATCGCCGGGCGTACGGCCCGGCTGGGCGGCTGGATGCATGACCTGGAAGGGGGGCCGGTGTTGTGGTCCGACGAGGTTTGCAAGATTCACGAAATGCCCTTGGGCAGCCGGCCGCTGTTGCGTGATGTGTTGCGCTACTGTGCACCGCAATGGCGCGAAAAACTGGCGCAGGCATTCGCCGCGTGCAGCCGTGACGGCATACCCTTTGACCAGGAGCTAGAAATCATCACCAGCGCCGGCCGCCGCGTGTGGGTACGTGCGATAGCCGAGGCTTTGCGCGACGACAGCGGAAAGATCACGCGGGTGCAGGGCGCTTACCAGGACATCACCGAGCGCAAGCAGGCTCAAGACAGCATCGTGCGCCTCAATGCGGAGCTCGAAGACCGTGTGCGTCGGCGTACCGCCAGGCTCGAAGCCGTCAACCGGGAGCTTGAGGCCTTTTCGTATTCCGTGTCGCACGACCTTCGCGCCCCGCTCAATACGATCGACGGATTCAGCCAACTGCTCGAGCGTGCTGCTTCCGCATCGCTAGGCGAGAAGGAACGGCACTTCCTGCGCCGCATTCGTGCGGGAACCCGACAAATGGCGGACCTGATCGAGGGCCTGCTGTCGCTCGCCAAACTATCACGCGATTCGCTGAGTTTCGGAGCGGTTGATCTGACTGCCATTGCCCGGCAGGTCGAGCAGGAGTTGCGGGACCGCGAACCCGCGCGCGAGGTGAATGTCCACGTTCAAGAAGGTCTTATCGCGCAGGGTGATCCGCGCCTGCTCTCGGTCGTCATGCACAACCTGCTGGGCAATGCATGGAAGTTCACCTCCAAACGGATGGTCGGGCGGATTGACGTCGGCTGCGAGACTGCACTGAACGGTGAAGTGGTCTATTTCGTCAGGGACAATGGTGCCGGGTTCGACATGGCCTACGTCGACAAGCTCTTTGGCACCTTCCAGCGGCTTCACTCGCCAAGTGACTTTTCGGGCTCAGGCATCGGACTGGCCACCGTGCAGCGAATCGTCGCCCGGCATGGCGGCAGCGCATGGGCGCACGGGCTTGAGGGACAGGGGGCGGATTTTTTCTTCACGCTGGCGGAAACCGCCGGTACCGGTCTGCCCGACACCATGCAACATACCGGCTGAGCAAGCGGCCCCTGTGAGGTTGGAGCGGGTGATGGGAAGTGGCACACCCACACATTGTCGCTTGGAACCCTGTGTGTACGGGGCAGACAGCCTGCCCTGGCAGTAGTGTGACACAGGGAAGTGGCACAAGGGAGGATGCCATAACGACCCGATACACTTGTGTGCATTAAAAGGAAGAAAAATGCCGACATGCTTCCTAATCCAGCCCTTTGACAAAGGTAAGTTCGACAAAAGATACGACGGCGTGTATGAACCAGCAATCCGAGCCGCAGGGTTCGATCCATACAGGGTTGATCGTGACGATGGCGTCACCGTCCCTATTAAGTCCATTGAAGAAGGTATTCGAGCAGCTGACGTGTGCCTAGCGGACATCACCAGCGATAACCCGAATGTCTGGTATGAACTGGGCTTTGCAAGTGCGGCTCGACGGCCGGTTGTGATGGTGTGTTCGGAGGAAAGGACCAGCATAAAGTTCCCTTTCGACATCCAGCACCGCGCGATTGTGACGTACAAGGCAGAAGCACCGAGCGACTTTACTGATCTGCAGACACGGTTAACTGCAAAAATCCAGGCCATCACTGATCGCGAAGCCGAACTCGAACAAATAGCAGAGTTCGACTTGATCACACCAGTTGCTGGGCTGACTCAACCTGAGTTTATGCTAGTCGCGGTCCTGGCAGGCGCGCTCTATTCCCCAGATTCCTCCTTACCCCTATGGACTGCAAAACAGGACGCGGAGAAAGCGCGACTGACAGCATTGGGCTTTAACCTTGCGTTGCGCAGGTTGATACAGCGGGGCTTCGTTTTATCTACCATCGAGCATGACCCGATGGATGGGGAGAGTTATTCTGCTCTGAGTTTTACTGATTCAGCATGGGATTGGATTGATGCCAACGAATCCAGATTCGTGGTTCATAACGAGCCGGTACAAGAAGTAGAAGAAGAAGAAGAAGAAGATGAAATACCATTCTAGGTAATCAATCACCAAGCGCTGCTGAACTCAGACACTGACCACCCGGGAAACCGCTTTAGCAGTCCATCGACCGCCGCGCATCGTCGGCATGTTTGAAGCGTTCAGCTGAGCCGCAATTGCGTTCAGGGACTGCCCGCCATCCTTGAGCCGACCAATCAACGGCATGACACGGGCAGCGAAGGCGGCAGACGCGGCCACATTACCGGCGCAACCTTTAGCCTGAGCGTCTGCCAGGTTCGATTTATTGCCCAGGACACCAGAACCAACCATCGGCGCTAGGGCGTCTTTTGTGCGTGAGGAAATCAGCTGACGCTCTTTTTGGCCCAGGGCAGCGAACAGGTGCAGCACGAACGGGTCAACGTCTGCGCCCAACTCAGCCACTATGAATGGCACACCGCGCGCCATCAAGCCGCTGATAAACGCTACGTCACGGGACAGGCGGTCAAGCTTGGAAACAATCACCGGACATTTCAGACGGGCAACTGATGTTCGAGTCCGATGAGTGGAAGGCGGCCTATATCTTGAATAAACTGAAGATAAGGCATGCTGCTGTGCAAGGTCTATCAGTTCCTTGAAACCTGCACTTGGACACCTGAATTTTCTCTTCACGTTATGACGCTCGTCCGGGATCTTGGCGATCAAGTCAGAGAATCGGCGCAATGTGTCGCGCTTGATATTTGACAACCGCAAGTCGCCCATCAGCTCAACAAAAACTTTGCATTGATCATTGCGTCGCCTGAGTTGGTCTGCCTTCCAGAACCTGTCGTGGCGGTGGAGGTATTCAGCCATGAACTCTGAAAACTTCATGGAACTTGTTCCTGATGAGGTGCCGTCAATCTCGGATGGTACTGCTGCCAAAGCGGATGCCGCAGCCACCATTTCCGGTGTCAGCTGTGCCGCCAGGTCCATCCGCATTGCCTCGACATCGAGTCTGCGGATCTGTAGCATCTGGGTGTCGATCGCTTGTCCAGGCACATCGCAGATAAAGCCACGATCTGGCGACGGCCACAGCATGAACTGACAAATTCCAACTGGTTGTTCGGAACCCGCCGTGGCGATCGCTTCGTCAGGAAAGCGGATTCGGAGGCGGCCACTAAACCGAGTAAGGGCGGATGGGCCACCCAGCTTGGTGGCATCGATGACGTATTCGTCCTGCAGCGTGCGGCTATCTGGAAAGAAGTCTATCGCCTCATAAATGTCTTCGACAGGCCAGCCGAGCCATTCCTGGGCCTCGACAAAGAAGTGGGCCTGACGGACTTTGAGCCGATTGGCAAGAACGAGGGAAGTGGTGCCCAGAGCCTCGGCGGCATCAGTCAAGGCGATGTAACCATCACCCAGGAGCTGGATCGAGCCAGCCTTGATTTTCGAGATGTCCATCCGTTCCAGAGCCAGAATAGCCCGGTGCCAGTGGGCAGCCAGTTCAGCAGCCACGATTTTGGCAAGCCGGTAATCCCGACAGCCCGTGGTTCGATGAATTTCACCCTTGCCGACTGCCGCCCTCAATCGCGCTGGCACGCAAAGGCGAACAAAATAAATGCCGCTGCTGCGGCGATAGAGGTACTGAGTTCCGGCCACTTTGGTCCACACTTTCGTAGCAGACCTGCGAGCGGCGAGCACAGCAGCATAAGAATCGTAAGGAAATCAATAGCTTACGAAACTATGGAGCGGGTGATGGGAATCGAACCCACGCTATTTGCTTGGGAAGCAAAAGTTCTGCCATTGAACTACACCCGCATTCTGTAACCCGTTGATTTGCAACAGATTGATCGTCCAAGCGTTTGATTTGCAAAGGTTTTTTGTTCTTTCAGCGCTTCTGACTTTCTCAGAATAGCCCACATCAAAACATCTACACTTACGCTTTAGGCGTAGGTTTCGGCGTAGCTTTTTGTTTGCTGCGCTCTGACCGTGCCGCCGCTGCACCTTC
>JBKJKI010000094.1:0-2739 GCA_046597475.1 Polaromonas sp.
GCAAACAGGCTCATGACAAAGCCGGGCGTGCAAAAACCGCATTGCGAGCCGTGGCTCTGCAGCATCGCTTGCTGCGCCGGGTGCAGGCTGCCGTCGGGCGCGGCGATGTCTTCGACCGTCCACAGCGCCATGCCGTCAATCGAATGCGCCAGCCGGATGCAGCTGTTGACGGCCCGAAAGCGCAGCGCGCCGCCCTCGATCTGGCCCAGCACGACGGTGCAGGCGCCGCAGTCGCCCTCATTGCAGCCTTCCTTGGTGCCGACCAGCCCCAGGTCCTCGCGCAGCAGCTCCAGCAGCGTGCGGTCGGGTGCTACATTGCCCAGACATGCGACTTCACCCCGCCTGATGAAACGAATAGTCTTGACGACGGGCCGGGCAGCGGATTGGATGGGTGTCATGCGCATCAGCTTAAGACATTAAGCCCGGTCGCGGCCCAAAAAGTGAGCTATGACCCGACGGGGCAAACAGGTTTGGCTGCCCTGGCGCGTTGTGCGGGCCTGGGCGGCGCGGGGCACCCTGAAGCGGTCAGAATACGAGCTTGCCGATTCAATTGTTCACAAGAGGGCGCTGCTTGCGGGCGTGTTGATTACTACTAAAAATATAGCTAACAAACACCGTAGGTACTGGACAAGAAGCCAAAAACACCAAAAAATCGTAACTACTCAGCTCCCTCGAAGCGATAAGGGAGAATAAGAACGATGTCCAGCCTGCCCAATCTCAGCGAACTCAGCCACGCGCAAAAAGACGCGCTGATTGGGCAGTTGTGGGCACAAAACCAATTGCTGACAGCGCAGCTGGCCCTGCTTCAAGAGCGCATCGGGCAGCTTGAAGCGCGCCTGAAACTCAACAGCCGCAACTCCAGCAAACCGCCCTCAAGCGATGGGCTGGCCAAGCCGGCGCCCAAGTCGCTGCGCCTCAAAGGCCAGCGCCCCGTGGGCGGGCAAAAGGGGCATGAAGGAAACACTCTGCGCCAAAGCGTGCACGTCGATCAGGTCGTCAAGCATCACAGCAGTAGCCCCACCTGCCCGGGCTGCCAGGGCCAGTGGAGCGCGCACGAAGTGATCGACAGGCGCCAGGTCTTCGAGCTGCCCGTGCTGCGCGCGCAAGTCACCGAACACCGCCTGATGCGCTCAACGTGCCGCTGCGGGGCGGTGCATGAGGGCCGCTGGCCCGAAGGCGTCAATGCCCCCGCCCAGTACGGCGAGCGCGCCAAAGCGCTGGTGGTTCACTTGAACCAGCATCACCTGGTGCCCCTGCAGCGCACCTGCGAGCTGATGCGGGACGTCTTTAACCTGCCGCTGGCGCAGGCCAGCGTGCAGGCCTTCAACCAGCAAGCCGCGCTGGCGCTGGCGCCGACAGTGGCAGCCATCGGCCAGGCGGTGCAGGCCGCGCCGGTGGTCCATGCCGATGAGACGGGCATCCGCATCGAGGGCAAGCTGCACTGGCTTCACTGCCTGGTCACGGCCAGCTTGACCTGGCTGGGCCACCACGCCAAACGCGGCAGCGAAGCCTTTGAGGCGCTCGGGCTGCTCGCCGGGGTGCGCGGCACGCTCGTGCATGACGGCTTGGCGGGCTACAGGCAGCTGGACTGCGCGCACAGCCTGTGCAATGCGCACCACCTGCGCGAGCTGACGTTTGTGCAGGAGCAGGAGCGTGCGTTCTCCGGCTGGGCCGGGGAGATGAAGACACTGCTGGTGCAGGCCAACGCCGAGGTGGCCCAAACGGGCGGGCCGTTATCACCAGAGCGCCAGGCCTGGTTTGAGGCGCAGTGGGACAGATTGCTCGAATGCGGCGAAGCCTTGAACCCTGAAGTCAAGCCCCAGGGCTATGCCCAAGGCAAACGCGGCCGGCACGCACAAGGCAAGGCCTTCAACCTGCTGCGGCGGCTGCGCGTGTACCGCCACGATGTCTGGCGTTTCATGACCGACAAGGAGGTGCCATTCACCAACAACCTGGCCGAGCAGGCGCTGCGCATGTCCAAAGTGCGCCAGAAGGTCTCGGGCTGCTTTCGCGCGCAGCATGGCGCCAGCACGTTCTTCACCATCCGCTCTTACCTGGCCACCATGCACAAGCAGCATGCCTGCCTCTTTGAATGCCTCATCAGCACTTTCAAGGGCAAGCCTGTTCAGCCTCGCTGGGCTGGGTGAGCTGAGTAGTTACAAAAAATCATCACAACTTGCCGCCCATGACCGCCTCATCCACCTTTCCCGAAAACCCGGCCGCCGCACCGCCCCGGCTGCAGCTTTCCGGCATCACCAAGACTTATCCCGGCGTGGTGGCTAACAGCGACATCGCGCTCAGCGTGCTGCCCGGCCAGATTCATGCCGTGCTCGGCGAAAACGGCGCTGGCAAATCAACGCTGATGAAAATCATCTACGGCTCGGTCATGCCGGACGCCGGCAGCGTCGCCATTGATGGCCAGCCGGTGGCGGTGCGCAATCCGCAAGAGGCGCGCGCGCTGGGCATCAGTATGGTGTTCCAGCATTTCAGTTTGTTCGACACGCTCACCGTCGCTGAAAACGTCTGGCTCGGCCTGAGCAAAAGCCTGAGCCTGGCGCAGGTCTCGCAGCGCATCGTTCAGACGGCGCAGGCCTACGGGCTGCCGCTGGACCCGCTGCGGCCGGTACACACGCTGAGCGTGGGCGAGCGCCAGCGCGTGGAAATTGTGCGGGCGCTGCTGACGAATCCGAAAATACTGATTCTGGACGAGCCGACCTCGGTGCTGACGCCGCAGGCGGT
>JBKJKI010000145.1:0-3926 GCA_046597475.1 Polaromonas sp.
GGTTGGCCTGGTTGAAGAAAGGCCGCACCTCGGGATGTTCGGACAGCATGATCTTGTAGAAATGCGTGGTCAGCGCCTCGCCATCGTCAAATCCACCGTTCCGCTGCTGGAGACCGGCGGCGAGGCGCTGACCACGCATTTCTACAAGATCATGCTGTCCGAACATCCCGAGGTGCGGCCTTTCTTCAACCAGGCCAACCAGGCCAGCGGCGACCAGCCGCGCGCGCTGGCCAACGGCGTGCTGATGTACGCCCGCAACATCGACCGGCTTGAGCAGCTCGGCGGGCTGGTCTCGCAAATCATCAACAAACATGTGTCGCTGCAGATCCAGCCCGAGCATTACCCGGTGGTCGGCGGCTGCCTGCTGCGCGCGATTCGCGAAGTGCTGGGCGCCGAGATCGCCACCGACGCGGTGATCGCCGCCTGGGCCGCCGCCTACCAGCAACTGGCCGACATCCTGATAGGCGCCGAGGAAAAAATCTACGCCGACACCGCTGCGGCGCCCGGCGGCTGGCGCGGCGCGCGTGCCTTCAGGGTAGCGCGCAAGGAGTCTGAAAGCGCCGAAATCACCTCGTTTTACCTGGAGCCGCAGGACGGCGGCGCCCTGCCCGGCTTTTCGCCCGGCCAGTACATCGGCCTGCGCCTGGTGGTGGGCGGCGAGGAAATCCGCCGCAACTATTCACTCTCGGCCGCGCCCAACGGCCAGTCCCTGCGCATCAGCGTCAAGCGCGAGCCGGGCGGCTTGGCATCCAACCATCTGCACACCCAGGTGCATGAAGGCGATCTGCTCGACGTGTTTCCGCCCGCCGGCGACTTCGTGCTGGCCGAGGGCAACAAGCCGGTGGTGCTGATCAGCGGCGGCGTTGGCATCACGCCTACGCTGGCCATGCTGGACGCCGCACTGCAGGGCAAACGGACGGTGCATTTCATCCACTTCGCACGCAACCGCAAGGCACATGCCTTCCGCGAGCTCATCGCTGCGCGCAAGCTCAAGCATGCCAATCTGCAGCACTTTTACGTGTACGACGAGCACGCTGGGGAGACCGGCGCGCCACACGCCACCGGCCTGGTCGACACCGCCCAGCTGGCCAGCTGGCTGCCGGCCTCGCGCGACGTGGACGCCTATTTCCTCGGCCCCAAGCCCTTCATGCGCCGCGTGAAAAAGCAGTTGCGCGAGCTCGGCGTGCCGGAATCGCAAACCCGCTACGAGTTTTTCGGCCCGGCCAGCGCGCTGGAGTGATGACCCGGCGGCAGCTTGCTATTTAATAAATAGCAAACTATTGCCGAACCATAAGGGCCAGAAGCCTTTTTGACACTCAATACGTGCCGATATAGTCCTTCTTGCCCACTTCCACGCCGTTGTGGCGCAGGATGGCGTAGGCCGTGGTGGTGTGGAAGAAGAAATGCGGCAGGCCGTAATTGAAAATATAGGACTCGCCGCTAAAACGCTTTTCCTTGGGGCTACCGGCCTGCGTGACGATTTCGCGCGTGGCGGCTTCGTCAAACTTCGCCGGTGCCAGACCGTCGATGAAGGCCAGCACGGTGGCAATGCGTGCCTGCAGCTCGGCAAAGCTCAGCTCCTTGTCTTCCATCTTGGGCACTTCCACACCGGCCAGCCGCGCCGACACGCTCTTGGCAAAGTCGCTGGCAACCTGTACCTGGCGCAGCAGCGGAAACATGTCGGGGAACAGCCGCGCCTGCAGCAGCGCGTTCGGGTCGATGTTTTTGGCCGTGACATGCGCCTCCGCCTTGGCCAGCACCTGGCTGAGGCCGCCCAGCATTTGCCTGAAGACAGGAACGGATGCGGTGTAGATAGGGCTGGTCATGGTTTCTTTCGTCTTTCGGTAGGGGATCAAGGTCAAGGCAAGGTGGCGGCCGCAGGCTGCGGTGCACCAGGAGGCGTCGATTCTCGCCCGATTCGGCCGCAGCCGTCTTTGGCGGACCTGAATGCCCGCGCGGCACCGGAGGCTTGAAAAAAATGAAAGAAGCATGAAAAAGAGACCCGCAGGTCTCCTTTCGCTGGCGGCGCCTGGCGCTGCCCTATTGGGCCGTCTCGATCAACGCGCCCTTGAAGAGTACCGGCCCGCTCGGCCCGCTCCCCGGCGGAACACCGCCCTTGGGCTCCAGCGTGATGGCCAGCGTGGGGACTTCCCGGATGTCGTTGCTGGCGGCGCTCAGGCGGACCACCGGCCCCTGGCCAAGCACGCCGAGCGACCTGGGCGCCGCGCCGGGCGGTAAGGCCCACAGCTCCAGCGACTTGTCGGCCTGCTCCTGAAAGCCGCCCAGCCGCTTGAGCAACAGCCTGTTGTTCTTCGGGTCGAAGGTCACCAGCATGGAGGCCGAAGCCTTGTCGTCCGCAAGCACGGCAACGTACTGGATCTCGGGAGCAGCGGACAGCTTGGCGCTCAGCTCCTGCACCTGCCCGCTCAAGCGGGTATTCAGGTTCAAGCCGGTCACGACGGCGATGACTGCGGCGAAAGCCCCCGCCGCCGTGGCGCCACGCCACAAACCCAGGCTGGCCCACCAGCCGCGCGCGGGCGCAGCCGCCGCAGCCAGCCGTGCAGACTGCATGACACTGGCCTGCTTTTGAGCGTTTACCAGGTTCTCGATGCGCGTCCAGACCGCCGGGCTGGGCGCGACTTCAGCCTGCAATTCGGCCACCGACGCCAGTCGCCCTTGCCAGATCAGCGCTGCGGCACGCAGCCTTGCGTTGTCGCGCGCCAGTGTCTCGAAGCGCCGGCGCGCACCGCCGCGCAGGGTCCCGAGCGCGTAGCTGGCGGCAAGCTGCTCCATCAGGGAGGGGTTGTTATTCAGATTCATGCGAACTTCCCCATGCAGCCGCGCAATTGTTCCAGTCCACGGCGAATCCAGGTTTTCACCGTGCCCAGCGGCAGCTTGAGCTGCTGGGCCAGCTCGCCATGGCTCAGGTCGCGCAGATAGGCCAGGCTGACGACTTCACGCTGCTTGTCTTCAAGCTGCTTCAGGCACTGATGCAGCGCCCAGGCCTGCTCGCTCGCCTGGGTGGTGTCCATGGGGTTGGGCGAATCGCCCGCCACGGTGTCGGAAATAAACTCATCGAGCTCCTGCATGTGGTCGGCCCGGTCGGACGTGCGGCGGCGCAGGAAGTCAAGCCCCCTGCTGCGTACCACCAGCCCCATCCAGGCCATGGGCGGCGACAGCGTCGCCTTGTAGTTGCCGGCAATCTTCCAGATATTCAGATAGGCCTCCTGCAGTACGTCCTCGGCCCATTCACGGTTGGCGACCACGCGCACCGCCACGCCATACAGCTTGGACGACGTCAGCTCATACAACTCTTTGAGCGCCGATTCATCGGCCAGCGCCACGCGGTCAAGGAGTGCAATCAATTGACTATCCGGGCTTTCTGGTTTCATGAACGTGATTGTCAAGCAATATTGATACGCAGCCAATAAACCAATGGATTCATGCTGCGGCCGCACGGCCTGCAGCCTGACCTAAAATCAGAGCCTGATCTGCCCGCCTGCTTGGTGCAGCGTTTATCCCCTAACAAAAACCTACATGACAACCGAAAAAATCGACAACGTCAGCATCACCACCCAGGCCAACGTTTACTTTGGCGGCAAATGCATCAGCCACGGCTACACGCTGGCTGACGGCAGCAAGCAGTCGGTCGGCGTGATCCTGCCGGCCACCTTGACCTTCAATACCGGCGCAGCCGAAATCATGGAATGCGTGGGCGGCGCCTGCGAATACAAACTGAGCGGCAGCGACCAGTGGGTCAAGTCTTCGGTGGGCGAGAAATTCAGCGTGCCCGGCAACTCCAGGTTCGACATCCGCGTGGCGGCGGGCTTTGATGCCTACCACTATATTTGCCAATACGCCTGACACGCCTGAAACCCATCACCCCACAGGAACATTCCATGGCCACCATTCTCCAAAACCTCCCC
>JBKJKI010000271.1:0-8671 GCA_046597475.1 Polaromonas sp.
CCAGCACGGTCTGGTCCACCGGGTCCCAGTTGACGACCTGGGTCTTGCGGTAGGCAATGCCTTTTTCCAGCATCTTCAAAAACAGCCACTGGTTCCACTTGTAATAAGTGGGGTCGCAGGTCGCGATTTCGCGACTCCAGTCAATCGCCAGTCCCATCGCCTGCATCTGCTTTTTCATGTAGGCGATGTTGTCGTAGGTCCACTTGGCCGGCGGCACGCCATTTTTCAGCGCGGCGTTCTCGGCCGGCAGGCCGAACGCATCCCAGCCCATGGGCATGAGCACGTTGTAACCCTTCATGCGCAGGTAGCGCGCGAGCATGTCATTGATCGTGTAGTTGCGCACATGGCCCATGTGCAGCTTGCCGCTGGGGTAAGGCAGCATGGAGCAGGCGTAGTATTTCTGCCGGCCCGCGTCTTCGCTCACGCGGTAGGCGTCGGCGTCGTGCCACTGGGTTTGCGCATTGCGCTCTACGTCGAGGTGATTGTATTTGTCTTGCATGAAAATCCGGATAGCCGAAAAAGCCCCCAGGTGCGGGGCAGGCAGCCCATTGCTGCAAATTAACGATTTTAGTGGGCGACCACGCCGCCTAGCGGCCCGCCGCCGTAGCAGAAGCGGGCTCGGCCACAAAACCAATGCGGTTGAGCCCGGCTTTTTGCGCCACGCCCATCACCTCGACCACTCTGCCGTAAGGCACGGCTGCATCGGCGCGCAGCTGGACTTCCGTGTCGGGGTTCTGGCTGGCTGTCTCGGTCAGCCTGCGCGCCAGCTCGTCGGGCTGCACCGGCCTGTCGTCCAGAAAAGCCTGACCGGACTTGTCAACGACCAGCGTGACGAAGCGGGGGGTGGCCGTCACCCTGGCGGCATCGGTTTTGGGCAGATCGAGGCGGATGGTGCTGGCCAGCAGGGGCGCGGTGATGATGAAGATGGCGACCAGCACCAGCATCACATCGACCATGGGCGTGACATTGATGTCGCTCATGGGCTCTGGCGGCCGGGTACGTTCAAGGCGGCCGAAAGCCATTTTTCAGTCCTTTGAGGCCAGTAATTCACGCAGATCGCGCGCAAAGCCTTCAAGATCCGCCTCGATACGGCCAATGAAGCGGCCAAAGACGTTGTAGGCCAGCACAGCGGGAATGGCGACGACCAGGCCGGCGGCGGTCATGACGAGCGCCTCGCCGACAGGACCGGACACCTTGTCGATGGTGACTTGCCCAGCCGTTGCGATGGCGGTCAACGCATGGTAAATGCCCCAGACCGTCCCCAACAGCCCCACAAAGGGCGCGGTGGAACCGACAGTGGCTAGCAAGACCTGGCCAAACTGGAGTTTGTGCAGGACGGCATGCAGGGCATCGCGCAGCACCCGGGTGAGCTGCTGGGCACGGTCGCCGGCCGATGCCAGCGTGCCATTCCCCTTGAATCCCGTCGCCTCCAGCAGTGGCAGCACCAGCGCCTCGCGGTCAAAAACCGCGATCTTCTCGCAGGCGACCTCGACTGAGGATGACTGCCAGAACGCCGCGATGCTGCGCGCAACGTCACCCTTGGCGCGGTGCAGCAGCCAGCCTTTCCACAAGATGACAACCCAGCTTGCCACCGACATGGCCAGCAGCAGTATGGCCACCGACTGACTGATGAGTCCGCCTTGCGTCATGAGGGCCAACAGGCTCATGAATGAAGGGCCCCCACGCTTGTCGCTTCGCGTACTGCGCTGCCCCCCGGGGGGGCGGGCCTTGCTTGGGGCGGCCCGGCGCGGCGGCCTTCATGCTCCCCCACGCTTGTCGTTTCGCGTACTGCGCTGCCCCCCGAGGGGGCGCTGCGCCTGCGGCCCGGCAAAGCCGGTTCCGCGGCCCCTGCTGGGGGATTCGGGGATGAACCGGCCCTGTTGGCGGTGGCCGCCACGCCTGTCGCTCCGCGTATTGCGGCATTCATTTCAGATTAAGCACATCAAACATGTCAAACAAGCCCGTCTTCCTGCCGCCCAGAAAGCGCGCGGCGCGCAGGCTGCCTTGGGCGTAAGTGGCCCGGCTGGAGGATTTGTGGCTGATTTCAATGCGTTCGCCAATCCCGGCGAACAGCACGGTATGGTCGCCGACGATGTCGCCACCACGTATCGTGGCAAAGCCGATGCTCGAAGGGTCGCGCTCGCCGGTAACGCCTTCCCGCGCATAAACCGCGCAATCCTTCAGGTCGCGACCGAGTGCGCCGGCAATCACTTCGCCCATCTTGAGCGCGGTGCCCGAAGGCGCATCGACCTTGTGGCGGTGGTGCGCTTCAATGATCTCAATGTCGTAGCCGGTGGACAGCGCCCTGGCGGCCATTTCAAGCAGCTTGAGCGTGACATTGACGCCAACGCTCATGTTCGGAGCCATGACAATCGCGATGTCGCCGGCGGCGGCGGCAATCTCGGCCTTCTGGGCTTCTGAAAAGCCGGTCGTGCCTATGACCAGGTTGACCCCCAACTCGCGGCAGACCGCAAGGTGGGCAAGCGTGCCCTCGGGCCGCGTGAAGTCGATCAAGACCCCCGAATCGCCGAGTCCTTCGCGAATGTCGGCCCGAATCAGAACCCCGCTGCTGCGTCCGGAAAACGCCGAGGCGTCGGTGCCTATCGCCGGGCTGGCAGCGACATCGAGGGCGCCGGCCAGCACGCAGTCCGGGCTGGCGTTTACCGCCTCGATCAGCATCTGGCCCATGCGGCCGCTCGCGCCCGCGATCGCGACGCGGTGCCGGGAAGTCGCGCTCAGAACTTCCGCGCTCACTGCTTCGGGCTTTCGAGCGGGGGATAGACCGTGGCCGATGGGGCCATCGACTCCGGGGCGGCGGCAGGCTCTGCGTCGGGCCGGGTCGCCGACACCTTTTCCGCGGCCTTGAGCTGCGCCTCGGTCGCTTCCAGCGGCGGCACCTTGCCAAGCTTGCGCTGGTTGCTCAGCCTGGAAATGAACTCCGACTCGCTGGGCATGGCGTCACCACCAAAACGTTCCAGCAGGTTGTCCTTGAAGTGGACGCTGTACTTGAAGGACTGCGGCTCAACGCCCTGGCGCTTCATGGTAAACACATAGTCCCACCGGTCGGCATGAAACAGGCTGGCCATCAAAGGGGTGCCCAGCAAGGCCTTGACGTCATCGCGGCTTAAGCCGGGGCGCAGTTGCTCAACCTGCTCTTTCGAGATGAAATTGCCCTGGATGACATCTACCTTGTAAGGCGTTATCCAGTTGACCGGATTGATGGCGCTGGTGCTCATGCTGCTGGCGCCGCTGCTGCAGGCCCCGAGCACCGAACAGGCCACGATGATGAAGGCTGTTTGGACGCTGTAACGATGGTTTGCAGACATGGCGGGCATAGTAGAGGGTGTAGCGATATGATTGATCATTGTAGCGGCAGGGTGCTTTCCGACACCGCTTCGCACCACGCCGCACCGCGGTACCGCCAGGGGCCCGCTCCCCCTTCCCTGAGAGAGATTCCATGAGCAACATTGAAGAGTTGAAAAACACCGGCCTGAAGGCCACCCTGCCCCGCCTGAAGATTCTGGAGATCTTTCAGACCGGCAAACAGCGCCACATGACGGCGGAAGACGTTTTTCGCGTGCTGCTGGAAGACCGCTCGGATATCGGCCTGGCCACGGTATACCGGGTGCTGATGCAGTTTGAGCAGGCCGGCCTGCTCAACCGCAGCAATTTCGAGTCCGGAAAGGCCGTCTACGAGATCAATGAGGGACAGCACCATGACCACCTGGTGTGCCTGGATTGCGGCCAGGTCGAGGAGTTTTACGACGCCGAAATTGAAAAACGGCAGCATGCGGTGGCCCAATTAAAGGGTTTTGCCATCGCCGACCATTCGCTGTCTATCTATGCCAAGTGCACCAAGGATAACTGCCCCAACCGCAGTGCTGTGCCCGGCCGCAATCACCAAAATTGATAAAAATGGCGTGAAACCCAGGCACCACGGCCACTTATAGCTATTATTTTCATAGCGGTCCATGCCGCCGGTCAGTCGTCCTGCTCCATGGCCCGGCGGTGACGTTCAACAAACTCCTGGTAGGTATTGATACCGCGCAGCTGCAAAATGGCATTGCGCACGGCAGCCTCGACCAGCACGGCAATGTTGCGGCCGGCTTCCACCTGGATGATGACCTTGCGCACCGGCACCCCGAGCACATCCTGCGTGAGGGGCTCGTAGGGGATGCGCTCGTAGTCGCGCTCCAGCGTCTCGCGCCGCACCAGGTGCACCAGCATCTTGTGCCGCATCTTGCGCCGCACCGCCGTCTCGCCAAAAATCGCCTTGATATCGAGCAGGCCGATGCCGCGCACCTCCAGCAGGTTTTGCAGCAGGTCGGGGCAGCGGCCCTCAATGCCGGTCTGGTTGATGCGAAACAGGTCCACGGCGTCATCGGCCACCAGGCCGTGACCGCGCGATATCAGCTCCAGCCCGAGTTCGCTTTTGCCCAGGCCCGATTCGCCAGTGATCATGACGCCCATGCCCAGAATGTCCATGAAGACGCCGTGCATGGAGGTGCGCTCGGCAAAATGCCGGGACAGGTAAGCCCGCAGGACATCAATGACGAAGGCGGCCGAATCCGGCGTGGCGAACATGGGCAACTGCGCCCGTTCGCACATCGACAGCAAGGTGTCGGGTGCGGTCTGGCCGTCTGCCACGACCAGCACGGGCGGCTCCAGCGTGATGATGCGCGAGATGCGCCTGCCGCAATCCTCGGGGCTGCCATTGGTCAGGTAGGCCACTTCCCGCTCGCCGAGAATCTGGACCCGGTAAGGATGGATGTAATTGAGGTAACCGACCAGGTCGGCGCCCGAACGCGCCGCGCGCACGGCGACCTCGTCAAAACGCCGCTCTGACGCGCCAAGACCGGCAATCCATTGCCATTTCAGAGAGGCGCGGTGATCTTCAAATAAAACGTCAGCACTGACAACCGTGGGCTTCATGCGGGCCTGTGACGCAGGTTTCGCGCAGAATCAGGAACTGATTTCATGGGCAGAGTGCCAGGAAGCAATCAGCGAATGCAGCGCCGCAGCGTCGCCGCAGGTCTTGATCTGCTCGCGCAGCGCGCCGTCACTGAGCATCTCGGCAATTTCAGAAAGAATCTCAAGATGTTTTTGCGTGGCGGCCTCGGGCACCAGCAGAAAAACCAGCAAACTCACGGCTTGTTCATCGGGCGCATCGAAGCCGATGGCGGCCTGCAGCTGGAAGACAGCGGCCATTGGCGCCTTCAGACCCTTGATGCGGCCGTGCGGTATGGCCACGCCATGACCCAGGCCGGTGGATCCGAGCCGTTCACGGGCAAACAGGCTGTCCGTGATGAGCGCCCGGTTCAGGCCATGCTGGTTCTCAAATAACAGGCCGGCTTCTTCGAACGCGCGCTTCTTGCTCGTCGCTTCAACGCCGACCATGACTTGGGAGGGGGGCAAAATTTGCGAAAGACGGTTCATAACGCTCTTTTAGTCGCCGAATTATGCACTTTTACAGCGGGATGAATCATGGAGCGGGCTATAAAAAAGCCGCTTGCCTTGGCAAACGGCTACGAAACACCCTGTGGCGCCAGCACTTGACGGGCAGGCTAGGCGGAAGGCGCGGTGTCGATTTTCAATTCGCGTTTGGCGGTCACGTGGCCGTGATCCTGGACTTTGGTTTTGTAACGCGCTACTTGCCGATCGAGCTTGTCGGTCAGCTCGTCGACTGCGGCATACAGATCAGCATGGGCACTTTCAGCAAACAGATCGCGGCCCTTGACATGCACATTGCACTCGGCCCGCTGGCGTCTTTCCTTTTCCTGCGTGTTGTCCACCGTCAACAGGACTCTCACATCCACGACCTGGTCAAAATGCCGGGTAATACGATCCATCTTGCTCGTCACATAACCGCGCAGCGCGGGGGTAACTTCAAGATGGTGACCGCTAATCGTCAACTTCATAAAGAGACTCCTTCTCCAAAGTGGGGGCTGGGTTGAAAACACCGCACCAACCAAGGGGTCAGTAGCAGCGGGCGGGGATACTCTCTTGATTTCACTATGCCTCCTCTACCCGCCAATTGCAAGCTTGCAGCGTAACATTCGTGAAACCGTCTGAAAGCTCAACCACCCCCTGGCCGGCCACCCACAACAGCATGCCGACTATCCTGAACCCGGGCCTGCGCGAGGTGAAAACAGGGGCTTTGGCACGGTAGATAAATCCCCGGCCCGGTGCCATAATCGCGGCTTATCCGCTACGGAGAAATCCTTGGAAAGCCGCCCCGGCCGGGCGCTTTCAACACCGCAGTCTGACGCCTGATGACGTTAAGGGAGGGTTGAAAGCGACGCCCTCGTCTACACACAACCTGCTTGCGCCTGGGGCTGACTTCTGCCCTGCGCGGGCTCCCGGAAATCGATAAGCCGTCAGTCATGCTCAATATTTTCACGCTCGCCAATGGCAGGCTGTTTCAGGAAGAAATCGAATCCCTGGAAGAGCTCTCCAGATTCCAGCCCATCTGGGTGGACCTGGAGTCGCCTACCGTCGAGGAAAAACGCTGGATCAAACAGTATTACGGCCTGTCCATTCCCGAGGACGCGATGGACGAGGACATCGAGGAATCCGCCCGTTTTTACGAGGAAGACAACGGCGAGCTGCATATCCGCTCGGACTTCCTGATTGCCGATGACGTCGAGCCGCGCACGGTGCGCGTCGCCTTCATCCTCAATCTGGTCAATGACGACCTGAAAAGCAAGGGCGTGCTGTTTTCCATTCACGATGAAGACGTGCCGGTCTTCCGGCTGCTGCGCATGCGGGCGCGCCGCGCACCGGGCATGATCGAGGACGCCAAGGAAGTGCTGCTCAAGCTGTTTGATGCCGACGCCGAATACTCGGCCGACACGCTTGAGGGTGTTTACGTGGAGCTTGAAAAGGTCAGCAGCCAGGTCTTGTCTGGCGATGTGACCGACGCCCTGGCGGGCGAAGTGCTGGGCGCCATCGCGCGCCACGAAGACCTGAACGGCCGCATCCGCCGCAACATGATGGACACGCGCCGCGCCGTCAGCTTCATGATGCGCAGCAAGATGCTCAACGCCGAACAGTTTGAAGAAGCCCGACAGATTCTGCGCGACATTGACTCGCTTGACTCGCACACGGCCTTCCTGTTCGACAAGATCAACTTCCTGATGGATGCCACGGTCGGCTTCATCAACATCAACCAGAACAAGATCATCAAGATTTTTTCGGTGGCCAGCGTCGCGCTGCTGCCGCCCACGCTGATTGCCAGCGTATACGGCATGAATTTCAAGTTCATGCCCGAACTCGACTGGTCGCTGGGCTACCACTACGCGCTGGCACTGATGGTGGCCAGCGCCGTGGTGCCCATGTGGTACTTCAGGAAGCGCGGCTGGCTGCAATAAGCCGGCCAGGCTGCAACGCAGCGGCCGATGTCTGGTCAAAACCATGATTTCCGGCGAAATACAGGTATAGCCCAATGAATACGGTCACAGTCAGCTATTTAATTCATAGCATTCGCAAAAACTTCACGACAATCGCCAGCGCATAGGGACTGGCCACTTCTTCGACGAAGCGCGCAAAGTCGACATGCGCGCTGTCATCCGCGCGGTCCGAAATGGTGCGCACGGCGACGAAGGGAACGCCATAGTCCAGACACACCTGCGCCACGGCAGCGCATTCCATTTCAACCGCCAGCACGGCATGGCCCGCGCCGGTCATCAGCTCGCGCAGCAGGCGTGATTCATCGGCGCCGCAGACAAAACGGTCTCCGCTGGCCATCAGCCCCTGGTGGACACGCGCAGCGGGATAGCCGTGGGACGCCAGCGCTTGCTGGTCCAGCGCGGCCCGGCTGGCAGCGACCAGCAAGGCGCTCAGACGCGCGTCGCTGGCAAACCGCGCTTGGCCGTACAGTGGCACTTCGTAGCGCGGAAACAGCGGCGACACATCGAGGTCATGCTGAAGGAAATCGGTCGCGACCACCACGTCGCCGACGTTGACGCCCTCGGCCAGACCACCCGCCACGCCAGTGAACACAAGGCGGCCGACGCCGAAGCGTTCGATCAGCGCGGTCGCCGTCGTGGCTGCCGCAACCTTGCCGATTCGGGAAAGAGCCAGCACCACGTCGTGACCCTGCAGTTGGCCAAGCCAGAAGTCACGGCCGGCATGGCAGACCTTGCGCGGGTACAGGAGCAGCTCGATCAGGCCCTGCTGCTCTTGAGCGAGCGCGCTCAGGATGGCGACGGGTACGGCGCGGACCGGGAGTGCGGGCGAGGAGGCAGAAAGCATGCGTCGATTTTGCCTACAAAGCCCGCCTCAGTCCCAGCCGGCATCGAGTAGGGTGAGGGGTTGCCCCCTCAGCCCTCTCACACCACCGTACGTGCGGTTCCGCATACGGCGGTTCATTAAACATGCTGGAAACGTAGCCGGGTATCCAGCAACGAAACCAACCCCAGTGCATCAAAGAAGCGTTTTGGATAAGCTGCGTTCATGTGGCTCGCTCCGGCGTTCCACAAGGGCCACGCCCATTGCTTGCCGATTTCCATGCTCGTGTTTCATCCAAACCTGCTGCTTGCAGCTTCTTGTTCCGAGCGGCCGGTCGCTTCCATTGCCGCCATAACAGGCAGCGCAGTTTCCGCCGAATCCATCCGTCAATTTCCTGCAACACACCCTTCACTTCGGTCAGTTGAAAGTAGGCTGTCGAGCC
>JBKJKI010000117.1:0-7033 GCA_046597475.1 Polaromonas sp.
ATGCAGGCCAATTTCGATGCCGTGCGTGCGACGGGCGGCCTGTCCGCGGCGCCGCCAGACGAAGCCGCAGAAACCGCTGCGGAGAAACCGCCCGAGGCTGCGGCCCTCGCGCCGGAAGCGGCTGCTGCCGCGCCTCAGGCCAAGCGCTCCATGCTGGCGATGCCGGCTACCACCAACCTGGTCCCACAACGCGCCGCGTCGAACCAGGCGGTTCGAGTGCGCTCGCAGCTGCTCGACCGTCTGCTGAACCAGGCCGGTGAAGTGATGATCACGCGTTCGCGCCTGGAAGCCGAGTTGCGGCAACTGCGCGGATCGCTGTCCGACCTGACCGGCAACCTGGACCGCTTGCGGGCCCAGCTGCGGGACATCGAGTTGCAGGCGGAATCGCAGATGCAGTCGAGGCTGGCGCAGGCCAAGGACTCGGCCGCCGGCTTCGACCCTCTGGAATTCGACCGGTTCACCCGCGTGCAGGAGTTGACGCGCATGATGGCCGAGTCGGTGAACGACGTGGCCACCGTGCAGCGCAACCTGCAGCGAACAGTGGAATCGACCGAAGACGACCTGATCGCTCAGGCGCGACAAACTCGCGAACTGCAGCGTGACCTGCTGCGCACCCGCATGGTGGAGTTCGAAGGCATTGCCGACCGGCTCTACCGCGTGGTGCGGCAGGCCTCCAAGGAAATCGGCAAACAGGTGCGGCTGGACTTGCTGGGCGGCACCATCGAGATGGACCGCGGCATGCTGGACCGCATGACGCCGGCGTTCGAGCACCTGTTGCGCAACTGCGTGGCCCACGGCATTGAGAGCCCGCAAGGCCGCGCCGATGCCGGCAAGGACCCCGTCGGCCTGATTACCGTCCATCTTCGGCAGGATGGCAATGACGTCGCCGTCGACTTCAGCGACGACGGCGGCGGGCTGGACCTGAGCCGGATCCGCGAAAAAGCCGTCAGCCTTGGGCTCCTGGCGCCCGGGCAGGCGATGGACGATCAGGCGGCCGCCAACATGATCTTCACGCCCGGTTTTTCAACCGCCGCGCAAGTGACAGAGCTTTCCGGCCGCGGCATTGGCATGGACGTGGTGCGCTCCGAAGTCAATGCCCTGGGCGGCAGAATCGAAACTTCCACTGTGTCAGGAAAAGGCAGCCACTTCAAGCTGGTGTTGCCGCTGACGACTGCCGTGACCCAGGTCGTGATGATTCGCACCGGCACTTTGTCCGTCGGCGTGCCGGCCAACGTGGTGGAAACCGTGCGGCGTGTCACCGCCCGCGAGTTGCAGCAGGCCTATAACACCGGCACTTACGAAATCGCTGGCGAGATGGTTCCCTTTTTCTGGTCGGGCGCCCTTCTGCAATCATCCAATACCAGCGGCGAAGCGCAGACCAGGACCACGCCTGTCGTCGTGTTCAGAAGCGCGGCGCAGCGCATCGCACTGCACGTTGACGAGGTGCTGGGCAACCGCGAGGTGGTGGTCAAGAACCTGGGGCCGCAACTCTCGCGCCTGCCGGGCCTCGCCGGCATGTCCGTGCTGGCGTCGGGCGCCGTGGTGCTGATCTACAACCCGGTCGCGCTGGCGGCGATTTATGGCCAGCAGGCCCGTGGGCTGAGCGCTGACCGTGCCGAGCCGCACATGTTGGAGCAATCCGGCCGGCAGGCAATGAGCGATCTGGGCGCCGCGCCGGTGTCACAGCTTCCGCTGATCCTGGTGGTGGATGACTCCATCACCGTGCGCCGGGTTACGCAGCGCCTGCTGCTCCGCGAGGGCTATCGGGTGGTGATGGCTGCCGACGGGCTTCAGGCCCTGGAGCGTCTGCAGGACGAGCGCCCGGCTGTCGTGCTGTCCGACATTGAAATGCCGCGCATGGACGGTTTTGATCTGGCCCGCAACATCCGGGCCGATCAACGCCTCAAGGGCCTGCCCATCGTGATGATCACCTCACGGATTGCGGAAAAGCATCGCGGGCACGCCAGGGAATTGGGCGTCAACCACTACCTGGGCAAGCCCTACTCCGAAGACGAGTTGATCGGCCTGGTCCGGCACTACTGCGCACAAGAGCTTGCCGTTTCTACATGAAATAAGTCTCTTGTCCATATGAATCTGGCGTTTATTGCTATTAAAAAAATAGCATTCTACGGCTGGAATTTTTTCACGACCGCATAGCGCTGCAGTGTCAGCGCACGCGCCTCATCATGTCGCACGACCGGTTCGGGGTAGTTTTTACCCAGCTCGACGCCCGCGGCCGCCAGTTCCAGCGGTGCCGCCTCCCAGGGGTTGTGCAGCGCAGGTGGGTGCAGCTTTGCCAGTACCGGCAGGTATTTGTGGATGAATTTTCCATCGGCATCAAACTTCTGGCTCTGGCTCAGCGGGTTGAAGATGCGGAAGTAGGGCTGGGCATCACAGCCCGTGCTTGCGGCCCACTGCCATCCGCCGTTGTTTGACGCCAGATCAAAATCATTGAGCTTCTCGGCAAAATAGCGTTCGCCCCAGCGCCAGTCCAGGCCCAGGTCCTTCACCAGAAAGCTGGCGGTGACCATGCGCAGGCGGTTGTGCATGTAGCCGGTCTGGTTGATTTGCGCCATGGCGGCATCGACCAGCGGGTAACCGGTTCGCCCCTCACACCAGGCCTGAAACAGCGCGACAGCGGTTTCGCCGCTTTCCCAGACGATCGCGTCGTATTCTGGTTTGAACGCGCTGTTGGCCGCATGGGGGAAGTTGCTCAGTATCTGGGCATAAAAGTCGCGCCAGATCAGCTCGCCGAGCCAGGTCGCTGCGCCTTCATCGCCCGCCTTATGCCGCTCCAGTGCGCAGCCGGCCATCTTCCTGATGGAGACGGTGCCGAAACGCAGATGCACGCCGAGATAGCTCGGGCCCTTGACGGCAGGGTAGTCCCGGCATTCCCTATAGTGCGTCATGCGCTCCAGGAACTCGTCAAAAAGCGCGTTCCCGCCCTGGCTGCCGGTGGGTATCCTGAGCGCCGAAAGGTTGGTGGCATCGAAGCCCAGTTCGGCCAGTGACGGGACGGGTTGCGCTTCGCTGTCCCGCGTGACGGCCAGCGCGGCCGCGTACTTCTCGATCGGCCAGGCCTTGACGTAGAAGTCGTCCACCTTTTTCAGCCAGGCATTTTTGTAGGGTGTGAACACGCTATAGGGTTTGCCGGCCTGGGTGAGCAGCTCGGCACGCTCAAAGATGAGGTGGTCCTTGAAGCTGTGAAAGGCCACGCCGCGGCTTGCCAGCAATGACTGCACCCGCGCATCGCGCGCCAGTGCCTGCGGTTCGTCCTCGTGGTTGGCAAAAACCGCGTTCACCGAAAATTGGGCCACCAGCGAGCTCAGTGCGTTGGCGGCGCTGTCGTGCCTGACCAGCATGCCAGTGCCCGGTGTGCCATGCGCCCGGCCCAGCCGAAGCAACTGGCCATCCAGGTCCAGCAGCGATTCCCGGATGAACTCCACGCGGCGGTCAGCCCGGGGCAGGGGCGCGAGAATGTCACGGTCAAACACGAAGACGCAGAGCACCTGCGCACAGGACTTCAGGGCGTGGTGCAGCGCCGCATTGTCCTCGGCCCGCAAATCACGCCGGAACCACATCAGCCCGGTCTGGTATTTCTTGTGCATGAGGCCGATGTTAGTGACAAGCGGCCGCCATGGCCGGGGCGGGCGATTCCTGGACCCGCCGGGTCCGGACCGGTCCGGCGAATCCGTTCATCCCGGCGCGCACCATACGCGTAAAATCTGCCCATGGCACTAGACTCCTCTCCGATCAACCTGACGCACCACTTCCTCATTGCGATGCCGGGGCTGCAGGACCACACCTTTGCCAAAAGTGTGGTTTACATGTGCGAGCACAGTGACCGCGGAGCTCTGGGTCTCGTGATCAACAAACCCAGCGACATCAGCGTGAAAGGCCTGTTTGACAAGGTCGAATTGCCGCTGCGCCGCGACGACCTGATGGACACCCCCGTTTTCCAGGGCGGCCCGGTGCAGACCGAGCGCGGTTTTGTGCTCCACGAGTCCATGATGCCGGGCCTGGAGTCGGTCTATGCCTCGACCATGTCGATTCCGGGGGGCCTGGAAATGACCACTTCCAAGGATGTGCTGGAAGCCCTGTCGACCGGCGCCGGCCCGCTCAAGATATTTGTTTCGCTGGGCTATTCGGCCTGGGGCGAAGGCCAGCTCGAATCCGAGCTGCTGGACAACAGCTGGCTCACCGTGGCCGCCGATATCAAGGTCATTTTTGACACGCCGGTGGAGCAGCGCTACGACAAGGCATTGCTGCTGCTGGGTCTTGAAAGCTGGATGCTCTCGCCCGTTGCCGGTCATGCGTGAGCCCGCGGGCCTGCCGCATTCCCCGCACCCCGCAACGGGCCTGCAGACTTTTCTGGCCTTTGACTTTGGCCTCAAGCGCACCGGCGTGGCCAGCGGCAATGCCATGACACGCACGGCCACGCCTCAAGCCACCATCGTCGCCGAGGGCCTGGCCCGGTTTCCGTTGATCCACGCCCGCATCAGCGAGTGGCAGCCCGACGCGCTGGTAATCGGCATTCCTTTTCACCCTGACGGCGCCAGCCACGACAACACCGCGCGCGCCCAGAAATTTGCCCGCCAGTTGCGCGGGCGCTTTGGCCTGCAGGTGTTTGAGGTCGATGAGCGCTACAGCACGACCGAAGCCCTGGCCGCGGGCGCGAAAGACGCCGACGCGGCCTCGGCCTGCATCATCCTCGAGCAGTTTTTAAGGAGTCTTCCCCATGAGTAGTCTGGTCCTGGACGCCGAGGCGCTGTACGCCGACCTGCTGCGCAGCATGCGCCCGCAAATCCTCTCCACCGACTCGCCGCCACGGCTGGTGGGTGTGGCTTCAGGCGGCGCCTGGCTGGCCGAGCGCCTGCAAAAGGATCTGGGCCTGAATGATGCCTGCGGCGTGCTCTCGTCCGCCATGCACCGCGATGATTTTTCGCAGCGCGGCCTGTCTTCCGGCAGCGCCACCTCGCTGCCCTTTGATGTCAATGGCGCCCACCTGATCATCGTTGACGACGTGCTCTACACCGGGCGAACGATACGCGCCGTGATCAATGAGCTGTTCGACTACGGCCGCCCCGCCAGCGTCAGGCTGGTGGTGCTGGTTGACCGCGGCGGGCGTGAGCTGCCATTGCAGCCCGACCTGGCCGTGGCGCGCGTGAGCCTGCCCGCCTCCCAGAGCCTGGAGCTGGCGCGCGCGCCGGATGGCCGCTTCAGCTTTCGCCTGCAGGACCTGCCCGCCCCCGTTTGAATTGAAAAGCGCAAGAGGAATCCACCGCGTGTTGTACCGACAAAACCCCCAACTCAATAAAAATGGCGAGCTGATCCATCTGCTGTCAACGGAAGGCCTGCCCAGGGCCACGCTGACGCAGATTCTGGACACCGCCGCCAACTTCGTGTCGGTCAGCAGCCGCGAGGTCAAGAAAGTGCCGCTGCTGCGAGGCAAGAGCGTTTTCAACCTGTTTTTTGAAAACTCCACCCGCACCCGCACCACCTTTGAAATTGCCGCCACACGGCTCTCGGCAGACGTCATCAACCTGGACATCGCCCGTTCATCGGCGTCCAAGGGCGAGTCGCTGCTGGACACCATCGCCAACCTGAGCGCCATGGCCGCCGACATCTTCGTCGTGCGCCACAGCGAATCGGGCGCGCCCTACCTGATCGCCCAGCATGTCGCGCCCCATGTGCATGTCGTCAACGCCGGCGACGGCCGCCACGCGCACCCGACCCAGGGCCTGCTCGACATGTACACCATCCGCCATTACAAGAAGGACTTCAGCCAGCTGACGGTTGCCATCGTCGGCGACGTGCTGCATTCACGCGTGGCGCGCTCGGATATCCACGCCCTCACCACGCTCGGCTGCCCCGAGGTGCGCGTGGTCGGCCCCAAGACCCTCGTTCCCGCCGACATGGCGCAGATGGGCGTGCGCGTCTGCAACACGCTCGAAGAAGGCATCCGGGGCGCCGACGTGATCATCATGCTCAGGTTGCAAAGCGAGCGCATGACAGGCGCGCTGCTGCCCAGCAGCCAGGAGTTCTTCAAGAGTTTTGGCCTGACAAACGAGAAACTGCAGCTGGCCAAGCCCGACGCCATCGTCATGCACCCCGGCCCCATCAACCGCGGCGTGGAAATCGACTCGGCGGTGGTCGACGGCACGCAAAGCGTCATCCTGCCGCAAGTGACCTTTGGCATTGCGGTACGCATGGCGGTGATGAGCATTGTTGCTGGGAACGAGGCATGAAACTACTCATCAAAAACGGCCGGGTGATTGACCCGGCCACGGGCTTCGACCAGATCGGTGATGTGGCTGTTGCCGCCGGGCGCATCGTGTCGCTGGGCGGCGCGCTGGCCGATTTCACGCCCAACAAGACCATAGATGCCACGGGTTGCATCGTGGCGCCCGGCCTGATTGACCTGTCGGCCCGGCTGCGCGAGCCCGGCTACGAACACGAGGGTATGCTGGAAAGCGAGCTGGCGGCGGCCGTGGCCGGTGGCGTCACCAGCCTGGTCTGCCCACCCGACACCGACCCCGTGCTGGACGAGCCGGGCCTGGTGGAAATGCTCAAATTCCGCGCTGAAAAGATGCACCAGTCGCGCGTCTTCCCGATCGGCGCCCTGACGCGCGCCCTCAAGGGTGAAGCGCTGACCGAGATGGTCGAGCTGACCGAAGCCGGCTGCGTCGGTTTCAGCCAGGCCGAGGTGCCGCTGGCCAACACCCAGGTACTGATGCGCGCGCTGCAATACGCCTCTACCTTTGGCTACACCGTCTGGCTGCGCCCGCAGGAAATGCATCTGGGCAAGGGCGTGGCCGCCAGCGGCGCACTGGCCACGCGCCTGGGCCTGGGCGGCGTGCCGGTGGCTGCCGAGACGATTGCGCTGCACACGATTTTCGAGCTGGTCCGTGTGACTGGCGCGCGCGTGCATGTCTGTCGCATCAGCAGTGCCGCCGGTGTGGCGCTGCTGGCCCGTGCCAAAGCAGAAGGCCTGCCGGTCACGGCTGATGTCAGCATCAACAGCCTGCACCTG
>JBKJKI010000221.1:0-16084 GCA_046597475.1 Polaromonas sp.
TCATCAAGTGCATCGCGCAGCACCTTCCAACGTTGGCCAACTGGCGATTCAATTTCCATGCATCGGAGGATATCCGATTATGAAATATTGAACAACTTATTTGTTAACGAAACCTTAGGTTACTGACATGGTTAACGTGAAAGACACCGTCCAAAGGGCGCAGCCATCCCTAACCTGACGCTGGCCGGGACGAGAGGCTGCAATGGCCGGGGCTGGCGGACGGTCAGGCGGCGGCAGGCATAAAGCCGTGCTTGACCAGCATCTTGATCCATCGAGGCGCATTGCGCTGCTCACTCAAAGCCTCGTAGTCCACCACCCGGTCGCGGTACGGCGTGTTGTTCTTGAGCACCGCAAAGACGATGCGCAGCATCTTGTGCGCCAGCGCGACGATTGATTTCTTGTGCCCCTTGCGAATGCTCAGTGCTGCAAACTTGTCCTTCAGCGCACAACGACTCCTGGCGGCGGCCTGGGCGAATTCGCACAGCAGCCTTCTCACCCAGGCATTGCCTTTGCGAGTCTTGCCGCTCTTGCGTTTGCCCGCACTCTCATTGTTGCCCGGACAGATGCCCACCCAGGAGGCGAGTTTTTCAGCGCTGCCAAAGCTGTGCATGTCCGCGCTGATCTCCACCAGCAGCATGGCCGCGCCCATGACGTCGATGCCGGGGATGGTCTGCAGCAGCACCAGTTGGGGCCGCCAGGCACTCAAACCGGCCAGCAGGGCCTGCTCGAAGCGGCCCATGCGCGCCTCCAGCTCTTCGATGTGCGCCATGATCTCCGAGAGAACGAACAGGTGCGAAGGGCTGAGTTCTTCGGGCTGCAAAGCCTCAAACAAATCGGCACGACTGGCGCGCAAGCGAGCCGCCAGGTCCAATATCTCATGGATCGATTGGCCCTCAATCAGGGCCTTGACCATGGCACGAGCAGCCTGACCGTGAATATCGGAGACCAGCACATTGAGCCGGATGCCTGCATCAGCCAGCACTTTGTGCAGCCGGTTCTTCTCGCTGGCCAGCATGCCGCCGAGCTTTGGGCGCTGGCGGGCAATCAGGCGCAGGTAGCGGATGTCCGCTTGCGGGATGAACGAGGCGCGCAGCAAGCCCGCACGCGCCAAGGTGGCGAGCCACTGCGCATCGGCACGGTTTTGACGTGGCGCGCGTTGACCACCCAAGCCGCTATGCCCACCGTCTCCAGCGCCGCATACGGACTCTTGCAGTAAATGCCGGTGCTCTCCATGACCACCACCTCGGGGCCAAACGATTTGGCCCATTCGGCCAGGGCCCGCCGGTCGCGCTTGAAGCCGCCAAATTCGCGGGACTCCACGGTGACCGTGCCATCGGGCTGCTCGGCCACGGCGCAGGCGCTGATCTTGGCCTGATGAATGTCCAACCCAATGACGCGCTTATAGATTGGCGTGAGTTCCATGACACTTCCTCCTTTGACGAAAAACACTACACTCCAATGCGTGCTGTTCGCCCAGGGGCGCCTCCATTCAACGGCCTGTCAGGACTTGCCCGACGGCTCTTTTTAACGTGCGCTGTCCACCATCTCGAAAGAGACGGTGCCAAGCAATCCGGGGTACGAGTGAATGGTGGCGGGTCGAGTTAGGTTTCGCGGTCCAAAGTGCAGGTTGCCAGGTGTTGATGCAGGCGATGCTGACAGCAGCAACCTGCGAGCACCCGGATGAAGTTCGCGTAGAGTGACCGGGGCACGTTGGTGAAAACCCCTACGCGCTGGCCCCATCAAAACAACGCCTCTGGCTCTATGTTCGCCCGAGGGAACGATTGACACTGAGCATACAAAAAAGAGATTTTTCTCAAGCATTCAAGGAGACATATCCATGATGACCTTCAAAACACCAAGACGTGGTGCTGTTGCCGCTTTGTTCCTGCTGGCCGCAACGGCTGCGCTGCCTTTGACCTCGACTGCGCAAGAAACCGGGAGACGCGGCGGTACGCTGGTCGTCGCAACGGTCGGTACGCCACGCCATCTGAACGGCGCGGTCCAATCGGGTTGGGCCACAGGTATTCCCTCCACGCAGTTGTTCGCCAGCCCGCTGCGCTTTGACGACAAGTGGAATCCGCAGCCCTACCTTGCGGAAAGCTGGAAGCTCGCCGAGGACGGCAAGTCGCTCACGCTGAACCTGCGCAAGAATGCGGTATTCCACGACGGCAAGCCCATCACTTCGGCGGATGTGGCCTTCTCCATCATGGCCATCAAGGGCAATCACCCTTTCAGCACAATGATGGCGCCGGTCGAGAGAGTAGATACACCCGATCCTTACACCGCGATCATCCGCATGAGCACGCCGCACCCGGCGATCCTGCTGGCGATGTCACCCGCCTTGTGCCCGATTCTTCCAAAGCACATCTACGACGATGGACAGGATCTGAAGAGCCACCCGCGCAACAGCGTCAATGTGATCGGCTCGGGGCCGTTCAAGCTCGTGGAGTTCACGCCCAGCCTGCGCATCGTGATGGAGCGCTTCGACAAATTCTTCCTGCCGGGAAAGCCTTACTTGAACAAGGTGATCATCAGCATGGCGCCCGATGCATCGACAGCAATACTGGGCCTCAAGCGCGGCGATATGCAGATGATGCCCTTCACATCGAAACCGACTGATCTGACCCAGCTTTCAAATAACAGCCAATTCACCGTTCTCTCAAACCCTACCGGCTACGAAGGTTTCGGTGGTGTCACGTGGCTGGCCTTCAATCTCAACCGTAAACCGCTATCTGACTTAGCGGTGCGTAAGGCGATCGCGTTGGCTATCGACAAGAACTTCATTGCGAAGGCTCTACAGGGCGGGTTTGCGAAACCGCTTGACGGCCCGATCGACGCCTCCAGTCCGTTTGCGACCACTGACCTTGTTCGGTATCCCTTCGATATCAAGAAATCGGCAGCTATGCTGGACGCTGCCGGGTACAAGGAGGGGGCGAACGGCGAACGATTCAAGATCACCATGGACTACTTTCCTGGGGCGGACGAATGGTCCAAGAATGGTGCTGAGTATCTACGCGGTCAACTCAAAAAAATAGGCATTGCGGTGGAGATCAGAAATTCGCCAGACTTCCCCACATGGGCTCAGCGGATGGCGACCCATGATTTCGATGTCTCGATGGACGGAACATTCAACTGGGGCGACCCCGTCATCGGGGTTCACCGCGCCTATCTTTCGACCAACATCAAGCCCGTGGTGTGGTCCAACACGCAGTCCTACGCCAACCCCAAAGTGGATACGCTCTTGAATGACGCCGGTAAACAGTTGGACCCTGCCAAACGTCGCGCCGACTACGCGGCCTTTCAGAAGATCGTAACCGACGAATTGCCCATGGTATTCCTCACCACGCAGGGCTACCGAACGGTGGTCAGCAATAAGCTCGCCAATCCGCCCGTGTCGATCTGGGGGCCTTTGTCGCCTTACGATGAGATCTACTTTAAGTAAGAGCGATGAAAAATCAAAACTCGGAACGCCAGCAGCATTCCGGCGGCGATTGGAGCGACTGGACAACGGCGGTCAGAAGCTTCGAGGCACGCCATGAGCTGATCGAAAATTTCCACTATATCGACGGAACCAGGATCGCCGTGAATTTCACCGCCGATTTCGATGCCATGCTCTTTCGAAGGGTCTTGAACGAACCGCCGATGCAAAAGGCCAAGGGGGAGTTCGGTGGCCGTGTCGGCATCTGGCGATTGATTGAACTGTTCGACTTGCACCAGGTGAAGGCCACCTTCTTTACCCCGGGCCGGATTTGCGAGTTGTATCCGCAGTCGCTGCGCGCGGCAGCCGCCGCAGGCCACGAAATCGCGGATCACATGTGGGAGCACCGCACGCCGGACGAGTCTGAACTTCAAGCCGACCATATCCAAAGGTCAACCGATGCATTGGAGAAAATCAGCGGACGGCGCCCGGTCGGAACGCGCAGCTACTACGATCAAAAGCTCTTGAAGAAGGCGGGTTATATCTACAATAGTTCAGAAGCTGCGAGCCGGATTCCCTACTACGTCAGCGACGAAAACGGCGAGAACTGCCAACTCCAGCTACCACTCCACTATGCGTTGGACGACGCCCAGTTCTACAACTTTGGATGGCTCGTCAGTGACCCTCCTGCACAACGCATCACGGACCCTGAAAGGGTGCTCGAAATGTGGTGGAACGCATTTCTCCAACAATATCGGGAAGGCGGTGGCTATATCAACATTTGCCTGCATCCGTTCATATCCGGTCGGGCCATGCGAATCAGCATGCTCGATCAGTTGATCGTCCGCATGAAGTCGCTACCGGGCGTCTGGTTCCCGACATGCGAGCAGGTCGCGCTGTACTGTCTGGAAAAATTTCCACCAAAAACGCTGAAGCTCTAAGTCCACCACCTACTCAGGAAAAAACATGCCTTGGAAAAGTGGATACACCATTTCGGACGAGAAAAGTATGGCGGACACTCGCGTGCGTTGGCCCGACCGAGCTCGATGCTGCGTCAAGATCGTGGTCAACCTCAGCCTCGCGACCAGACCGGATGGCCTTCGCCCGGCCGATCTATGCACGAGCGACGCCTATTTTTCCATGCACGAAGGACTGAGCGCCTTGCTCAAAACGCTGCACCATCATCGTTTCAAGGCGACCTTTGCGGTTCCTGCGGTGGTGGCAAAAATTTATCCAGAAAAAATTCATGAACTCATTGCGGCAGGTCACGAAATAGCTGCGCATGGGCTAAAAAACGAAGACGTCAGCAGCTTGACGCGTGACGAAGAGCAACTGAGACTTGCGGAGACCACAAAAATCCTGGCAGAAATTACCGGAAAGACGCCGGTCGGATGGTTTTCTTTGCCCAGGATCGGCGATCAGTTTGCCGCAGGGTCGATCAGTGATTCGACAATGGATCTACTGATAGATGCGGGCTACAAGTACATGGGAAATAGCCTGGCGGATGATATTCCGCACTACTGGGTCACTGATTTTGATAGCAAACGCACGATTCTTGCACTGCCCTATTATTATCATTTTGATGATCAATTTTTCATGCTCTTCCCTCGTCGCGGCTCGGGCCTGGAGAATCCCGATTTTCTCATGCGGAACTGGAAGGCTGAATTCGGGGCGCAGTATCATCGCGGACGTCTTTTCGAGATGACCCTGCATCCGCAAAATGTGGGCTGGGATCACAGATTGCACGACTTGAATCAGTTTCTAGGACATATGCGTCAATTCCCGGATCTTTGGAATGCCACAAGCGAGCAATGTTCCGAATACTGGCAGCAGGCTTATCCCGCAGATACCGCTCTCCATTTGGAGCAGAGCATATGGCAGGACCATCCTGGAAGTCTAAGTTAAGGCTTCGCTGGTTAAGGTCCGCGCCCCTGTCGGTGGAACCGTTATAAGTTGATGAAGGAAAAGCCCCTCGCCATGGCCGCCGATCATACCTTTGAGAAGTACCGAAAGCCCACGCGGCGCGACGAGTTTCTCAAGACTATGGGGGTCATCGTGCCGTGGTAAGCGCTGTGCGAAGTGATTGAGCCGTATTACCCCAAGGCGGGCAGCGGCCGCTCACCCATCGGCTTGGAGCGAATGCTGCGCATCCACTTCATTTGGCACTGGTTCAACCTGGCTGATCTGGCCTGCGATGGGGCCTTGTATGACAGCGCCAGCCTGCGCCGCTTCGTTGGCATTGATCTGGGCCGCGAGCCAGTGCCCGATGCCACCACGATGCTGAAGTTTTGCAAGCTGCTCAACGAGAACAAGCTGGGTGAGGCCCTATTTGCCAAGGTGGGGCAGGAATTGCAGGCGCGAGGCTTCAAGGTCAACACCGGCATCATCGTGGATGCGACCATCATTGGCGCGCCCAGCTCCACCAAGAACAAAGACAAGGCCCGTGACCCCGAGATGCACCAGACCTGCAAGGGCCAGCAGTGGTACTTCGGCATGAAGCTTCTGCAAGAGCTTTCCCATTTCGTCAAACACCAATTTACCGTATTTGATCGAACAGTGATTAAATAAGGAATCACAATTCAACTTGGTGACTGCACCAGCACCCATCGCTGCTTTTGAGGTCAAGGTATGCGGACGGCAAGACTACAAACGGACATTTTTTCTGTATTTATTGGCAGTCGTCTCTGATGAAAGATGCACGAGGGGCTCCATTCACATCTCGGGCTACGCTGAACAAATACCGTCAAAATATCCACAGGAGTGCATGACAGCGTGATTTCGAAAAAGCGGGTCAAAAAGTGGCCACAATCCCAACTTCGTGTTCGTGCATGCCGCGACCGATGCTGACAGCAGCAACCTGCGTGCACCCGGATGAAGTTCGCGTAGAGTGACCGGGCTACGCTGGTGAAAACCCCTACGCTCTGGACCCATCAAAACAACGCCTCTGGCTCTATGTTCGCCCGAGGGAACGATTGACACTGAGCATACAAAAAAGAGATTTTTCTCAAACATTCAAGGAGACATATCCATGATGACCTTCAAAACACCAAGACGTGGTGCGGTTGCCGCATTGTTCCTGCTTGCCGCAACGGCTGCGCTGCCTTTGACCTCGGCTGCGCAAGAAGCCGGAAAGCGCGGCGGCACGCTGGTGGTGGGTTACACCCAGACGCCGCGTCACCTGAACGGCGCCGTGCAGTCGGGCGTGGCCACCGCGTTGCCTTCCACCCAGTTGTTCGCCAGTCCCCTGCGCTTTGATGACAAGTGGAATCCGCAGCCCTACCTTGCGGAAAGCTGGAAGCTCGCCGATGACGGCAAGTCGCTCACGCTGAATCTGCGCAAGAATGCGGTGTTCCACGATGGCAAGCCCATCACCTCGGCCGACGTGGCCTTCTCCATCATGGCGATCAAGGCCAATCACCCGTTCGCAACGATGCTGGGGCCGGTCGAAAAAGTTGACACGCCCGACCCCTACACCGCCATCATCCGCATGAGCGTGCCGCACCCGGCCATCGTTCTTGCCATGTCGCCAGCGCTGTGCCCGATCATGCCCAAACACATCTACGGGGACGGTCAGGATCTGAAGAGCCATCCGCGCAACAGTGTGGATATTGTCGGATCCGGCCCTTTCAAGTTCGTTGACTTCAAGCCCGGCCAGCGCGTGACGCTGGAGCGCTTCGACAAGTTCTTTTTGCCAGGCAAGCCCTACCTCGACAAGGTCATCATCGACTACACGCCGGACTCGTCAAGCCTGATGCTGGGTTTCGAGCGCGGCAGCGTCCAGATGCTGCCCATGGTGAGCATTCCGACCGACCTCAAGCGCCTGTCAACCAACCCACAGGTCACGCTCACGCCCAAGGGTTACGACGGCATCGGTGCACTGAACTGGCTGGCCTTCAACACGGCGCGCAAGCCATTTTCGGATGTACGCGTACGCAAGGCCATCGCGACTGCGATCGACAAGAACTTCGTCACCAAAGCCTTGATGGGTGGTTTTGCGCAACCGGCCGATGGTCCCATTGTTGCCGGCAGCCCGTTCGCGACCAAGGATGTGGTGCGCTACCCGTTGGACCTGAAGAAGGCGGCTGCGATGCTGGATGAAGCGGGTTACAAACCCGGCGCCAATGGTGAGCGTTTCAAGTTGACTATCGACTACCTGCCTGGCACCGACGACCAGCAAAAGACCGTGGCCGAATACGTACGGGCCCAACTCAAAAAAATCGGCATCGCTGCCGAGGTGCGCACCTCGGCCGATTTCCCGGCCTGGGCCAAGCGTATGGCGGACAAGGATTTTGATCTGTCGATGGATCTGGTCTTCAATTGGGGCGATCCTGTCATTGGCGTGCATCGTACCTATCTGTCGACCAACATCAAGCCCGTTGTCTGGACCAACACGCAGTCCTACAGCAATCCCAAAGTAGATGAGCTGCTCAATACGGCAGGCAGCACGCTCGATCCAGTCAAGCGAAAGGCCTACTATGCGGAATTCCAGAAGATTGTCACCGACGAACTACCGGTCTACTTTATCAACCAGGTCCCTTATCACACGGCGGCGAACAAGAAGGTCGGCAACGTGCCGACCACGATATGGGGGCCGCTGTCGCCATACGATGAGGTCTATCTCAAGTAACGCGTAATACGGAGATCACCATGCGTGCCATTCAATTAACGCTGTCGCGGCTACTCCAGGGCTTGGCCCTGGTTCTTGCGGTAGTGGTGCTCAACTTCGTGCTCGTGCATGCCGCGCCAGGCGATCCGGTGGAGACCATCGCTGGCGCTAGCGGTGGCATGAGTGCGGAACTCAAGGCCGAATTGCGCACGCAGTACGGTCTTGACAAGCCGCTTCCCGTCCAATTGGGCGTGTACCTCGGCAAGGTGCTAAGCGGCGACCTCGGGTATTCCTACTTCTTCAACCTGCCGGTGGCCGGCCTGATCGCAGAGCGCGTGTCGGCCACGCTGCTGCTCGTCATCACCTCGGTGTTCGGCGCTTTCGTCATCGGAACCGTGCTCGGCGTGTTGTCCTCGCGCAAGCCCAACGGCTTGCTGTCGCAGATCATCAACCTGTTGTCGCTGGTAGGTTTTGCGGCGCCGGTCTTCTGGACTGGCATCATGCTGGTGCTGCTGTTTGCGTCGGCTCTGCCGCTTTTCCCGGTCTCTGGCATGCGCGCGATTGATTCGGCGGGCGCCAGCGGCTTCGCCGATGTGCTCGACGTTCTGCACCACCTGGTGCTGCCGGCGCTGACGCTTGGGCTCGTGTATCTGGCGCAGTACAGCCGCCTGTCGCGCGCCTCGATGCTGGACGTGCTGGGTTCGGACTTCATCCGTACTGCGCGGGCCAAGGGCCTGTCCAATCGAGTGGTGCTCTACAAGCACGCGCTGCGCAATGCCGTGCTGCCGGTGATCACCATCCTGGGGTTGCAGTTCGGCAACGTGATGGCTGGCGCCATCCTGGTCGAGACGGTCTTTAACTGGCCGGGGCTGGGACGGCTCGCATTCGAGGCGGTGCTGCGGCGCGACTATCCGACCATCCTCGGCGTGCTCCTGTTCTCCTCCATCGTTGTGGTGGTGATGAACCTGTTGACTGACTATTGTTACCGGCTCATCGACCCAAGGATCAAGGCATCATGAAATCGACTATTGCTGCGCCTGTGGAAAACCCTTGGATCGAAGCGCTGCGCATGTTCGCGCGTAATCGGTCGGCCATCGTCGGCATGGTGCTGCTGACCATCGTTGTCGGCATCGCGTTGCTGGGTCCTTGGCTGATACCGGCTGATCCCTTCGAGATCACGGCGGCACCGATGACCCCACCGTTTAGCGCGGAAGCCTGGCTGGGTACCGACTACCTCGGTCGCGATGTGCTCATGACGCTGATCTACGGCGGCCGCGCGACGCTGCTGGTCGGCGTGGTGGCGGCGCTGCTATCGGTCATCATTGGCATCACGCTGGGTGCCACGGCCGGCTACTACGGCGGCCGCATCGACGCGATTTTGATGCGCGTGACGGAGTTCTTTCAGGTACTGCCGGCTCTGCTGTTCGCGATGGTGTTGGTGACGCTGTTCTCGCCGACCCTCGTCACCGTGACGTTAGCCATCGGCATCGTCAGCTGGACTGGCACCGCGCGCCTCACGCGCGCCGAGTTCATGAAGATACGCGGGCTGGAGTTCGTGCGTGCCGAGCGTGCCATTGGCGCTCGCGACGCACGCATCATCTGGAAGGTCATCCTGCCCAACGCCTTTCCTCCGCTGGTGGTGTCGGCCACGCTCGCGGTCGGCGTGGCCATCCTGTTCGAGGCGGGTCTGTCATTCCTCGGCCTGGGCGACCCCAACCAGATGAGCTGGGGGCTGATGATTGGTTCAAGCCGGCAGTATGTGCTGTCGAGCTGGTGGGCGGTGACTTTCCCCGGCGCGGCGATCTTCATCACCGTGCTGGCGGTCAGCCTGATCGGCGATGGTCTGAACGACGCGCTCAACCCCAAACTGAGGGAACGCTGATGGTTGCCGATGAAAAACTACTGCAGGTCGAGAACCTGCAGGTCGAATTCAAGACGCGTCGTGGCACGGCACTTGTGCTCAACGGCGTGGACTTCGAGGTCAAGCGCGGCGAGACGCTCTGCGTCGTCGGTGAGTCGGGTTGCGGCAAGAGCATGACGGCGCTGGCGCTGCTGCGTCTGATTCCGCAGCCGCCAGGCCGTATCCGGGCGGGGCGCGTGATGTTCCAGGGCGAAGACCTGGTGCAGGCCAGCGAGGCGCGTATGCGCGAGGTACGCGGCAACCGCATCTCCATGATCTTCCAGGAGCCGATGACCTCGCTGAACCCGGTGTACACGGTGGGCGACCAGATCGGCGAATCGCTGCGCCTGCATGCGGGACTCGGCGCGAAACAGGCGCGCCAGCGTTCCATCGAGATGCTGCAGCAGGTTGGCATCCCGGCAGCCGAGCGGCGCGTGGACGACTACCCGCACCAGATGTCCGGCGGCATGCGCCAGCGCGTGATGATCGCGATGGCACTGGCCTGCCGGCCCGACATCCTGATCGCCGACGAGCCGACCACCGCGCTCGACGTCACGGTGCAGGCGCAGATCTTCGACCTGCTGCGCGATTTGCAGCGCGATAAGGGTACGGCCATCGTGATGATCACGCACGACATGGGCGTGGTGGCCGAGATGGCCGACCGCGTGATGGTGATGTACGCGGGCCGCGTGATCGAGCAGGGCACGACCGAACAGGTGCTGTCGCATCCTGGACACCCTTACACGCAGGGTTTGATCAAGTGTCTGCCTGAACTCGGTAGCAGCCGGCATGTCGAGCGCACCGAGCTGACCGAGATCGCCGGTGTGGTGCCGTCGATCTGGGAGCTGAGCAGCGGCTGTGCCTTTCGCGAGCGTTGCCCGTATGCGATGGCGCGCTGCGCGAGCGAGGTGCCACCGATAATCGAAATCGGCGCAGGCCATGGCGCGGCCTGCTGGCTCATAGCACAACCGTTACGGAGAGCCGCATGAACCCACCCTCTACCTTGCTCACGGTGACCGATCTGAAGGTGCACTTTCCGCTCGCCCGCACGGGCTGGTTCAAGCCGCCCGAGGTGGTGAAGGCCGTTGACGGGGTCTCGTTCGACATCCAGCGTGGCACCACGCTCGCCGTCGTCGGCGAATCGGGTTCGGGCAAGACCACCACCGCACTCGCGGTGCTGCGGCTGGCACCGGTGACCTCGGGCCGCATCACGCTGGGCGACACCGACCTCGGCGCGCTCGAAGGCGAGGCGCTGCGGCAGGCGCGCAAGCGCCTGCAGATCATATTTCAGGATCCGTTTTCTTCGCTCAACCCGCGCCAGCGCGCCGGCGATGCAGTGCGCGCGCCGCTGGACCTGATGAAGGTGGGGACTCCTGCGCAACGCAGCGAACGCGTGACAGAGCTGTTCACCCAGGTGGGCCTGCGGCCCGAGCAACAGCAGCTCTTTCCGCACCAGTTCTCGGGCGGCCAGCGCCAGCGCATCAACATCGCGCGGGCACTGGCCACCAACCCAGAACTGGTAGTGTGTGATGAGCCGGTGTCGGCTCTGGATGTGGCCATCCGTGCACAGATCCTCAACCTGCTGGCGCGGCTGCAGCGCGAGCTGGGGCTGACCTATCTCTTCATCTCGCATGACATGGCGGTGGTCGAGAATATCTGCGACGACATCGCCGTGATGTACCTTGGCCAGATTGTTGAGCGCGCGCCGTGCCGTGTCTTCTTTGGCAACCCGCTGCACCCCTACAGCGTGACGCTGATGTCGGCCGTGCCCACCGTCAAAGGTGGGCGCGAACGGGCAGCGCAGCGCATCAAGCTGGTTGGCGATCCGCCTAGTCCCATTTCCCCGCCACCGGGTTGCCGGTTCGCGGGGCGCTGTCCGATGGTTGAACCAGCCTGCGTGGCCGAGTTGCCGCCGCTGCGCGAAGTAACGCCGGGGCACTGGGTGCGCTGCCGGCGAATCGAGGTGGTGGACGGCGTGGCGCGGCCGCTGCTCTTCTTGCAACAGGCGGCTTGATGTGCAAACAGCCGAACTGCTGATACACGGCGCACGCCTGCTCGGCGGCCAGCGCGCCGACCTCTTGATCCAGCATGGCCGTATTGCCGCTGCCAGCCCCAACCTGGTGGCCGGGCCGGGTACCGAGCGCATCGACGCCACCGGCTGTCTGGTGCTGCCGGGCCTGGTGGATGCTCATGCGCACATCGACAAGACGCTGTGGGGTCTGTCATGGCGGCCGCACGAGGCCGGCCCGACATTAATCGATCGTATTGAGAACGAGCGTCGCGTCATGAGTGCGCTGCAACTGTCCCCCGAGAAGCAGAGTGCACGACTGTTGCGTCACATGGTGGCGCGCGGAACCACCCATGTGCGTACCCACATCGATGTGGGCCCGGACATGAAGCTAAGCTACCTGCACGGCGTGCAAGCAATGTACGAGGCGCATCGCGACTATATTGACCTTGAGATCGTCGCCTTTCCGCAAACCGGTGTGATGATCCAGCCAGGCATGCTGGACTTGCTGGACCAGGCGGTGCTGGACGGCGCGCAGGTGATAGGCGGACTCGATCCCATCGGTGTGGACAGCGACCCCAGAGGACAGCTCAACGCCATCTTCGCGATAGCGGGGCGGCGCGGCTGCGGCATCGACATTCATTTGCACGATCGCGGAGAAACCGGTGCGATGACCATAGAGATGATCGCCGAGCGCACGAAGGCGCTTGGGCTCGCCGGCCGCGTTGCGATCAGCCACGCGTTTTGCTTGGGCACGCTGAAGCCAGAGCGGCTGGACCAGATGATTGCGCTGCTGCTCGACAACGACATCGCGATCATGACCCATGCGCCCGCGGGCGGTATGCCTTTCCCTCCGGTGCGGCTGCTGGCCGAGCGCGGAGTGCGCCTCTTCACCGGCTCCGATGGGGTGCGCGACTGCTGGAGCCCGCTCAATACCGGTGACATGCTGGAGCGCGCCTACCTGATCGCCTACATCAACGGCTTTCGCGACGATGCGGGCCTGGAGCTCGCGCTGCACATGGCTACTTATGGCGGCGCGCAACTGATGGGCGCGCAGGACTACGGCCTGAGCGTGGGCTGCGCTGCCGACCTGGTGATCGTGCCAGCCGAGACCGCCGCCGAAGCGGTGGCCATGCATCCGCACCCGCGCTATGTACTCAAGCGCGGCCGTGTCGTGGCGCGCGACGGGCGCTCGCTGTTGCCACCACTCGATTGACGAACATGGCCACCACGCTCTTGCTGCAGGCCTGCCGCGACTAACCTCTACTTTTATGACCACCACAGCCATGACTACCACAGTCTACCAGGCCCGCAAGATCATCACGATGAACCCCATGCAACCCGAGGCCACGCATGTGGCGGTGCGCGACGGGCGCGTGCTGGCGGTGGGCGATCTCGAACGCATGAAGGCCTGGGGCGCGTTCGATCTCGACACGCGCTTTGCCGACAAGGTGTTGATGCCGGGGCTGGTGGAGGGCCATTGCCACCTCAAGGAAGGCGGCATGTGGGCCATGCCCTACCTCGGCTGGTTCGACCGGCGCGACCCGCAGGGCAAGCTCTGGCCCGGCCTGCGCTCGATGGAGGCGGTGGTGGCACGGCTGCGCGAGATCGATGCGCGGATGAGTGCCGAGGGCAAGCCGGCCGGCGAGCCCATTATCGGCTGGGGCTTCGACCCCATCTACTTCGGCGGCGAGCGCATGACGGTCGAGCATCTCGACCGTGTCTCGGCCACGCGGCCCATCGTCATCGCGCATGCCAACGGCCATCTGATGAACGTCAACAGCGCCATGCTGCGCCTGGCCGGAATCACACACGACACCGATATAGACGGAGTGATGAAATTTGCCAGCGGCGAACCCAACGGCGAGCTGCAGGAGCCGGCGGCGATGTTCCCGGTGGTGCGCCAGATCGGCAACGCCGGCCTGCTGGCACCGATGGACGATGCCGGCATGCAGGGCTTTGCGGCCATCGCGCGGCTGCAGGGCGTGACCACCGCGACCGACCTCGTCAACAAGCTCGGCGAAGCCGACTGCGCGGTGCTGGAGCGGGCCTGCGCCGACGAGAACTACAGCGTGCGCATCCTGCCGGCCTTCCAGGCCTTTCACGGCACGCATGGCGCGCAGCAGGGCGCCGAGCATGTGCGCGCGCTAATGCCGCGCAACACCGACCGCCTGCGCTACGGCCTCGTGAAGATGATGCTGGACGGCTCGATCCAGGGCTTCTCGGCACGGCTGCGCTGGCCGGGCTATTTCAACGGTGCGCCCAACGGCATCTGGGTCACGGCACCCGCGCAGTACGAGGCCGATTTCGAGACCTACCATCGCGCGGGCCTCACCATCCACACTCACACCAATGGCGACGAAGCCAGCGAGGTTGCGCTGAATGCGATTGAGCGCGTATTGGCCCGCCACCCGCGCCCCGATCACCGCCACACACTGCAGCACGGCCAGATGATCGATGCGCCGATGTTCCGCCGCATGGCGGCGCTGGGCCTGTGCGCGAACCTGTTTACCAACCACATCTGGTACTGGGGCGACCAGCATGCCGAGATGACCATGGGCCCGGACCGCGCGCAGCGGCTGGACGCCTGCGGCAGCGCGCTCGCCGCCGGCGTGCCGCTGGCCATCCATTCGGACGCGCCGGTCACGCCGCTCGGCCCGCTGTTCACCGCCTGGTGCGCGGTCAACCGTGTCACGCCGAGCGGCCGCGTGCTGGGCGAGGCGGAGCGCATCACCGTGCCGCAGGCGCTACGCGCCATCACGCTGGGCGCGGCCTGGACGCTCAAGCTCGACCAAGAGATCGGCAGCATCGAATGCGGCAAGCGCGCCGACTTTTGCGTGTTGGAGGATGATCCACTCCTGATCGATCCGATGCGGCTGAAAGACGTGCGCGTGTGGGGCACGGTGTTGTCCGGTCGCGTATTCGCGGCTCGCGCTGCCTAAATGCGATAGATGAACGATGACGGCGGCGAAACGCATCCCCCTCACCGTGATCGGCGGCTTTCTCGGTGCCGGAAAGACCACGCTGCTCAACCGCTTGCTGCGCGAATCGCGCGGCCGGCGGTTCGCGGTGCTGATCAACGACTTCGGCGCGCTGAACATCGACGCCGAACTCGTCGCCTCGACTACCGGCGACACCATTGCACTCACTAACGGCTGCGTGTGCTGCTCCATCGGAGACGACCTGAGCAGTGCGTTGATCCGCGTGCTGGCATCAAGCGCGCCCTTCGACGCCGTGGTGATCGAGGCCAGCGGCGTCTCCGATCCCTGGCGCATCGCGCAGATCGGTTTGGCGGCGCCAGAGCTGATTCTGGAAGGCGTCATCGTGCTGGTGGATGCCAGCGCGGTACTCGACCAAGCGCGTGACCCGCTGCTGGCCGACTCGCTTCAGCGCCAGTTGAAGGCGGCGGACTTGATTGTGCTCAACAAGACTGACCTTGTCGACGAGCGCGAACGACTGCGTGTACGCGAATGGATCTCCATGGTGGTCGGTCCGTTACCCATCTTTGAGACTGCGCAAGCGGTGGTGCCCCTGCCCTTGCTGAGCGGTATCGCACAGCCGTGTGCGGAGCCCGGTTGCGACGACGCCGATCATGATCACCCGCCCAACGAGGCGCATCACCATGCCGAGATGTTCGAGACCTGGTCGTGCCGCCCTGCATTTGCGCTTTCAGCGCAGGCGCTACGCATCGCCCTGAAGAATATGCCTGCGGGCGTTCTGCGGCTGAAGGGCATCGTGTGCACCGACGAACACGGTTGGTCCGAGCTGCAATTCTCCGGTCGTCACGGGTCGCTTCGCAAGGCGACCGCTGCGCCAACAGGTGGTGCAGCGGTGGTTGCCATTGGCCTGCAACAGCGGCTACCACGGGCGGAACTCGATACGCTGTTCGGAAGTTCGGCATAGGCGTCGAGAGGGCGCCAGTGCGCAGATCGTGGTGGGGTTCTTGACGAGAATTTGTCCCGTCGGTCGTTGCTCTTGCCTGAGACGGTGCCATCATAAGATCTAGTTTTCAACGCATCGTCTTGAAAAAGAGTGCGCCTTAAGGTGATTGGGCAGAAACCCATGAATTCAGGCGCTTGCCTGGCGACACCATCCCTATCCGGTTCTGGTGAACGACCTGGACAAACTCGACTCGCAAGTCACGGGCCTGCC
>JBKJKI010000169.1:0-2868 GCA_046597475.1 Polaromonas sp.
TTTTTCCAGATTCCGGGCGGTCACTGTGACCTGGTGGCCGGCACGGGTGAGTTGCTTGACGAAGGCTGCGCCCATGTTGCCGGCGCCGAGTACGAGAATGTTCATGATGGGTCCTTGAGGTTGAATGAGCGCCGTCGTGCTTGGCGGCGATGCACCTTAGCAATGCACTGAACGAACTGTATAAGTTATTGATTAGGAGATAAACAGCTTAAAATTAGATATATTGTTTCAAAAATAAGCACAATGGATCGATTTCTGGAAATGCAAACCTTTGGCGCGGTCGTTGACGCCGGCAGTTTCGTCAAGGCGGCCAATGCGCTCGGGATGTCGAAGGCGGCGGTCTCGCGCTATGTGGGCGATCTGGAAGCGCGTCTCGGGGTGCGGTTGTTGCATCGCACGACACGGCGGCTGTCGCTGACCGGGGAAGGCCAGGTGTTTTACGCCCGCAGCAAGGAATTGCTGGCAGGGGTCGCCGAGGCCGAGGACGAGATCACCTCGCGCAGCGGCGCGGCCAGTGGCCTGCTGCGGGTGAACGCGCCGGTGACCTTCGGCATCCGCCATCTGGCGCCGCTGTGGGGCGTGTTCCGCGCGCGCTACCCGAAGGTCACGCTGGATGTGACGCTGGCCGACCGCGTGGTTGATCTGGTCGAAGAAGGTTATGACGTGGCGATCCGCACCGCCACCCTGCCGAGTTCTACGCTGATCAGCAAGCGCCTGGCGACCACCCGCATGGTGCTCTGCGCGTCACCCGAATACATCAAGACGCGCGGCGCACCCTTGCACCCGGCCGAGCTGGCCGCGCACGCAGTGATCTCCTACAGCTACTGGTCCACCCGGGACGAGTGGCATTTCGACGGGCCCCAAGGGCCTGTCAGCGTCAAGACTCAGCCGTGCATGCACACCAACAGCGGTGACACCTGCCGCGCGGCCGCGCTCGCGCACCAGGGCGTGATCCTGCAGCCCACATTCCTCGTCGGGGATGACCTCGCGGCCGGAACGCTGGTCGAGCTGATGCCTGAGTTTCATTCCATCGAATTGGGCATTTATGCCATCTATCCGACCCGCAAGCATGTCTCACCCAAGGTGCGGGCGCTGGTGGACTTCCTTGCCGGGCACTTTGAGAAAACCCCTTCGGCCTGGTGAGTGCGAGCGGACGTTGATCCCTGCCCTTCATTCAGCCATTGAATCACTCCATACACCGATTCAATTTGACGCGGCGGGCAGGGCGGGCCACAGTGCTGCATGAATCCTTCCAGCCAAATAACCGAGCTCCCGGCCGTCACTATCGCCACGGTGGACCAGTTGCGCGAGCGCATACGCCGCAAGAGCAAGCTCAAGGGCCGTCAGGCCGACGATGTTTCCCTTGCTGAAGTGCGAGCCCTGATTGGCGAACGCCCCGTGGAAGGCCATCGCCGCGACCTGCTGATCGAATATCTGCACTTGTTCAACGACGCCTACCGCTGCCTGCATGACCGGCACCTGGTGGCGCTGGCCAAAGAGATGAACATTCCGATGGCCGAGGTGTACGAGGTGGCGACCTTTTATCACCATTTCGAAGTCGTCAGGGGCGATGAGGCCGCGCCCGGCCTGACGGTGCGGGTGTGCGACGGGCTGGCCTGCGAGATGGCCGGCGCGCAGGATTTGCTGGCGCGCCTGCCGGCCTTGCTGGGCGGGCAGGATGTGCGGGTGATTGCCGCGCCCTGCATTGGCCGCTGTGAACAGGCGCCGGTGGCGGTGGTGCACCAGACGCCGGTGCCGTTTGCCACGCCTGAAAACGTCATTTCTGCATTAAATCCTGCTCAAGCCAATGATACACGGTCATATAATGCTATTAATTTTGTAGCATCCGACCGGGCGGAGAAAAGTATTCCCGAGCTGACCGGCACCACCGATTACGCCACTTACCGCGCCCATGGCGGCTACGCGCTGGCGGCATCGCTGGTGAATGGGGAAGGGGACGCCGAGCGCATTCTGCAGGCCATGGAGGATTCCGGCCTGCGCGGCCTGGGCGGCGCGGGTTTTCCGGCCGGGCGCAAATGGCGCATCGTGCGCGACCAGGCCGCGCCGCGCCTGATGGCGGTGAACATCGACGAAGGCGAGCCCGGCACCTTCAAGGACCGGGTTTACCTGGAGCGCGACCCGCACCGTTTCCTCGAAGGCATGCTGGTGGCCGCGCAGGTGGTGGGAATTCAGGCCTGCTACATCTATTTGCGCGATGAATACCACGGCTGCCGCGCCATTTTGCAAGCCGAAATTGCCAAGCTGCAGGCCGACCCGCCTTGTCCATTGCCGCTGATCGAGCTGCGGCGCGGCGCCGGCGCCTACATCTGCGGCGAAGAGTCGGCCATGATTGAAAGTATCGAAGGCAAGCGCGGCGAACCGCGCATGCGGCCGCCCTATATCGCGCAGGTCGGCCTGTTTGGCCGGCCTACGCTGGAGCACAATTTCGAGACGCTGTACTGGGTGCGCGACATTGTCGAAAAAGGCCCGCAATGGTTCAGCGGCTTTGGCCGCCATGGCCGCAAGGGGCTGCGGTCCTTCAGCGTCAGCGGACGCGTCAAGCAGCCCGGCGTCAAGCTGGCGCCGGCTGGCATCAGCTTGCTGGAATTGATTGACGAATACTGCGGCGGCATGGCCGACGGCCACCAGCTTTACGCCTATCTGCCGGGCGGCGCCTCCGGCGGCATCTTTCCGGCCAGCCTGGCGAACGTGCCGCTGGACTTCGACACGCTGCAGCCGCACGGCGGCTTCATCGGCTCGGCCGCCGTCATCGTGCTGGGCCAGCATGACAAGGCGCGCGATGCGGCGCTGAACATGATGCGCTTTTTTGCGCACGAGAGCTGCGGCCAGTGCACGCCCTGCCGCGTC
>JBKJKI010000202.1:0-6075 GCA_046597475.1 Polaromonas sp.
CGCTGCGCCGTGTACAGCTCGCCCTGCATGACGTAGAACTCGCGGTCCACTTTCGGCAAACCGCCTTCCGGCTCTACCAGGATCATGCCGTACATGCCGTGCGAGATATGCTGGGCCACCATGGGCGTGGCGCAATGGTACACATACAGGCCGGGATTGAGCGCCTTGAACGTGAAGCTCTTGGTGCTGCCAGGCGCGGCCTGGGTCACCGCAGCGCCGCCGCCAGGGCCGGTCACTGCGTGGAAGTCCACCGAGTGGATCATGTGGCTGTCCTTGGCGTTGGCCATATTCACCGTCACGGTATCGCCGATTCGAACTCGGATGAACGGGCCTGGCACCTTGCTGTTAAAGGTCCAGTATTTATACGTGCCGCCGTCAGCCAGTTGCCCAAGGACCTCGGTGGTTTCAAGATTCACCGTCATGCTTTGTGGGCCGCGTGCGCGTACCGGCTGTCCCACTTCCATCGGGCTGCGCGAGACTTCGACCCCAATGGCCTTGGCTTCTGCAGCCCCGCCGCCCACCAGAATCTTGCCGATCATGCCGGCCTGCACATGGCCCGGCAGCGTGCAGATGTACCTGAATTCCCCTTTCTTGTCGGCCTTGAAGACGATGGTGGTGCTGGCGCCCTTGGCGTTGAGCTGGTTCGACGAGGCCTTGAAGTCGGGAACGCTGATGTCGTGCGTGGCGCCGTCGCCGTTGACCAGGTTGATCTGCACGATGGCGCCTTCGGCCACGGCCAATTGCGGGTTGACCTTGCCCTTGATGGCGCCGGCTTCGCCGATGAACACCAGCTTGCCGTCGGCAATGTCGGTGCGCAGGGTGAAGGTCACGTCCGGGCGGTATTTGACGCCGGTGTCGTGTTGATGGGGCGCGTCGGCTGCGCCAGCCGATGTCAGTCCGACAAGGCCAAGGATGGCGGCCGCGATAGAGTTCTTGAAAAAACCGGCTTTCATGGTGATCACCTTAAACATGTGTTGAATTTTCTTGTCTGGCAACCGGGAGAAGGCGGTTTCAAGTCGCACCGGCTTCTTCGATTTGCCTGGTTAAATGATATATTTAAATTGCATGTTTAAACTTGATCCATGTCAAGTCCGGTTGCCGGCAAGGCCCGGGAGCGCCTGGTCTCAGGCGCTCAGCCGCCCGCCGGCAGCTTTTTGCGTGCGGCGGGGCGTGACTGTATGGGGATGACTTTGCCCGACGGCTGGGCGCCGATGCGGCTGCCGCCTTTTTTCATCAGGCTTTCAAGCGTCGATTCGTCCAGCACGGCGAGATAGGCGGCCGTCGCGTTGTAGAGCACGCCCTTGAGGGCGCACGAAGGGCTCAGGATGCAGTGGTTCTTGCCCGGGTCAAAGCATTCGGCCATGAAGAAGTCGGGCTCGGTGCTGCGCACCAGCGCGCCGATGTTGATCTGCGCCGGCTCCCGGCCCAGCTTGAGCCCGCCATTGCGGCCGCGCAGTGATTCAACCACGCCGAGCTGGCCAAGCTGATGCACCACCTTGGTCAGATGGTTCTTGGCAATGTTGTGCGCATCGGCGATGTCCTGGATGGTGACCAGACGATCGCGGTTGGCAGCCAGATACATCAGGGTGCGCAGGGCGTAGTCGGTGTAGGTAGTCAGTCTCATGTCAGGGGCGAGCTCCATTGGATGCCGGGTTGATTTTATAGAGCGTTGCGTTTTTGTGGATAGGGTTCTCCATTAAAGATGCATTTTTATTGCAGCTTTATAAAAGATGTATGTAGAATACATGTTATTAAATTTGAACTTCCTCGAATTTTTCAACCGCTACCAATAAGGAAATTTGCCATGCACGCTACGCGCAAACTCTGGACCTGGCTCGCTGTCATCTGTGTACTGTCTTTTGCCGTTTTGGGCTGGGTCGGAACAGAGATCTATCTGACAGCGCCGCCGATTCCCAAACAGGTCATCAGCACCCAAGGCAAGGTGCTCTTTTCAGAAGGTCAGGTTCAACGCGGCCAGGAAGCCTGGCTTTCCGCCGGTGGGCAGCAACTCGGTTCGGTCTGGGGTCATGGCAGTTACGTGGCACCCGACTGGTCGGCTGACTGGCTGCACCGTGAGGCCCTGGCCTTGCGCGGCCTGTGGGCACAGCGCGACTTCGGAAAGAAATTCGAAGACCTGGGCGTCGGCCAGCAGGGTGAGCTGAACGCCAGGCTGAAAAGCGAGATGCGGGGCAACACCTATGACGCCGCCACCGGCGCCATTACGCTCTCGCCCGAGCGCACCGAGGCCGTGCAGCAGGTCATCAAGCACTACACCGACCTGTTTGGCGACGCGCCGTCCATGGACAAGCTGCGCGAGCAATACGCCATGAATGCCGGCACCCTGCCGGACCCGGAAGACCTGAAGGCCTTGCCCGCCTTCATTTTCTGGTCCGCATGGTCGGCAGCGACTGACAGGCCGGGCGAAGCCGACCTGAGCTACACCAGCAACTGGCCGCACGACGCGCTGGTCGGCAACACGCCGACAGCGGGCGCCGGCATCTGGTCGATTGCCAGCGTCATCCTCATGATCGCGGCGATTGCCGGCATGATTTTCTACCACTCGGTGGGCAAGGAAGAGGGCGACCCGACCCCGCCCAAGAACGATCCGCTGTTTGACCTGAAACCGACGCCATCGATGAAGGCCACGCGCAAGTATTTCTACGTGGTGATCGGCCTGATCATGGCGCAGGTTGGCATGGGCGTGATTACCGCGCACTATGCCGTCGAGGGCCAGAGCTTCTTCGGCTTCCCGCTGGCGCAGATTCTGCCCTTTACCGTGAGCCGCACCATTCACACCCAGTTCGCGGTCTTGTGGATTGCCACCGCCTGGCTGGCCACCGGCCTGTACATTGCGCCGGCGATTTCGGGCCACGAGCCCAAGTACCAGAAGCTCGGCGTTGACGTGCTGTTTTATGCCTTGCTTTTCATTGTTGTCGGCTCCACCGCCTTCGGCTGGATAGGCAGCCTGCAGCACCTGGGCAACAGCTTCAGCTTCTGGATCGGTAACCAGGGCCTCGAATTCACCAGCATGGGCCGGATCTGGCAAGTGCTGCTGTTTGTCGGCCTGCTGTTCTGGGTCACCTTGCTGGGTCGCGGACTGATGCCTGCGCTCAAAAAACCGTCCGAAAGCCGCGGCCTGATCGCCATGGTGTTCCTCTCGGCCATGTGCATTGGCGGCTTTTACGCCACCTCGCTGACCTGGGGCCAGCACACCCACTATTCGATGATCGAGTACTGGCGCTGGTGGCTGGTCCACCTCTGGGTCGAGGGCTTCTTTGAAGTGTTCGCCACCGCCGTCATCGCGCTGCTGTTCACCCGCCTGGGCCTGATTCGCGCCAGCACCGCCAACAGTGCCATCGTGATGGAAACCATCGTGTTCCTGTTCGGCGGCATCCTGGGCACCTTGCACCACCTGTATTTCACCGGCACGCCGACCTTCGTGATTGCCATTGGCGCGATGTTCTCGGCGCTGGAAGTGGTGCCGCTGGCCATGATCGGCTTTGAAGCCTACAACAGCTACCAGCGCTCCAAGGCCGCGCCCTGGGTGCAATCCTACAAGTGGTCGATCATGTGCTTTATCGCCGTCGGCTTCTGGAACGTGATTGGCGCCGGCCTGCTGGGCTTCACCATCAATACGCCGATCGCGCTGTACTACCTGCAGGGCCTGAACATGACGGCAGCCCACGGCCACGCCGCGCTGTTTGGCGTCTACGGCATGCTGGGCATCGGCCTGCTGCTGTTCTGCCTGCGCGGCCTGTCGGCGCGCCATGCCTGGTCCGACAAGCTGCTGGCGCTGATGTTCTGGTCGCTCAATATCGGTCTGGCCATGATGGTGTTCATCTCGCTCGTGCCCGCCGGCATCTACCAGGCCTGGGCCAGCATCACGCAGGGCATGTGGTTTGCACGCTCGCCCGAAGTGGTGCACTCGGCCTTCATGGAAACCATGGTCTGGCTGCGGGTGCCCGGTGACGTGGTGTTCGCCTTCGGAACACTTTTCCTGGCCATCTTCGCCATCCGCCTGCTTGGCCGCGGAAAACGTCAGCCCGCAGCCGTTGCCGTAGGCCGCGCCAAGGAAGCTTGAGCTTCGTTTATAAACCAATCCCTGATTGAGCGCCCGGGCGCAGCATCTTCAGGGAAACCAGGAGTATTTTGATGGCACACAACTGTTCAAGCCCGCAAACCACCGAAGGCGTCTATCCTTTTGATGCGCGCGGTGTCGCCAAGCGCTTTCGTCACCCGGCCATCTTCGGCGCGCTCGATTCGCTGCAGCCCGGCGAGACCATGCGCTTTTGCAACGACCATGACCCCTTGCCCCTGCTGTCGCAGATCCTGGGCCGCTTCGGGCCCAGGGTGCAGATTGAGTATTTGCAGCGTGAGCCCGGCGAGATCGTGATTGATTTCCGGGTGGTCGGCCAGGGAGCGCCCGGCGCCTGATGGAATGTATGCGCTTATAGAATGACGGCAGTGCAAGGCTGCCCATACGGTGCCAGGACGCGGTTTCAGGAACGGCGGGCCTGGCACACCTCTTTGGGCTTGCCGATTGGCACCGAGCCCGCCGCCACCGTCACAGCCACCCCTGGAACCGCTCCGTGAACTATCTCTTTGTCAAGCATCTTCACATCAGCTTCGCCGTCCTGAGCGGCAGTTTTTTTCTGCTGCGCGGCCTCTGGATGCTGGCCGATTCGCCCCTGCTGCGGCAGCGCTGGGTCCGGACCGTGCCGCATGCCGTTGACACGCTGCTGCTGGGCAGCGCGCTGGTACTGGTGTTCTGGAGCGGCCAATATCCGTTTGTGCAAGGCTGGCTCACGGCCAAGGTGCTGGCGCTCATCGCCTATATCGTGCTGGGCACCATCGCCCTGAAGCGCGGCAAGACCAAAGGCGCGCGCAGTTTTGCGCTGCTTGCCGCGCTGGCAAGCTTTGCCTACATCGTGGCGGTGGCCTTGACCCGCCAGGCGGCGATTCCCCTGCAGGCGCTGGGCTTTGCCTTATAGAGACTTGTGGCAGCTTTCTTGATGAAAACAAGCTTTAGTCGAATAGATTCGGTTGTAGTGTGCTATAAAAATAATAGTAACCGGTGGCTGCTGCGAACGCGCCGCACCAAGCGCCCATCCATGTGGCCAAAGCGTCACGGCTGCGGCAGGTAAAGATTCCTGAACGACGTGTCTTCCTACAAATCCAATGAAGTCTTCGCCGCCCAATTATTTGGGCGAACTTTGAAAGATTCGTTGAACCGAAAGGAAGCTGAAATGAAAAAAGTATTGATTGCCGCCGCACTGACGGCCGCCGCGCTGGGTTTTAGCAGCATTGTCATGGCCGAAGGGGACAACAGCAGCACACCACCTCCCGATCAGCGGCGTATGCAAAGACAGCCGGTCCCTAACTTCCCTGGCGCCCACGGACCCCTGCGGCGTGCCTTAACGGCAGACCCAAATCGTCGCAACGGCGAGGATGGCTACGATGGACGTAACGGCTATCAAGGTGGCTACCAAGGCGGCTACCAAGGCGGCTACCAAGGCCGCGACGGGCGTGGCGCGGGCCCGAATCACAACTTCTACCGGGGCGGCCGTCTGCCGCAGGAGTACCGCAACCGCCAATATGTGGTCGAAGACTGGCGCGGCCACCACCTGAATGCGCCGCCACGCGGCTACCAGTGGGTGCAGGCGGGCGGTGATTACGTGCTCGTGGCCATCGCCACCGGCATCATTGCCCAGATCCTGTTGTCCCAATAGCCCGGGCCAAGCTCCCGTGTTTTTGAAAATGCCGCCCCTCAGGACGGCGTTTTCATGCGCGGCGCGTCCCCGGTGCCCGGGCGACGGTGGTCACTGCAAGGACGCATCTCGACACCCTTGCGGCCGCGAAGTAAATACCGGGTAAATCTCTGCTTTGACTACATGCGCCGCGACAATCAATTCGCTGAGTCAGCAGCGTTTTCTCGCATCGGCCCTGTTCGCAGGGCTTGGCATGGCACCCGCCATGGCGCAAGGAACCAATACGCCGGGCATCGACCGGGCGCAGCAGGCCGTCAGTGCGCGCATCCAGCAAGGCATGGTGTCGGGCCGGATCACCCCGTCCGAG
>JBKJKI010000148.1:0-20250 GCA_046597475.1 Polaromonas sp.
CTGCGCACTGCGGTGCGAGCTTGCTTGGGGGCGGCCCGGCGCGGCGCTCATGGCGAAACGTTCATGGGTGGACTCGTTGATTCACAGCGCCAGGCTCATGACGCTGGCGTCTTCGCCCCGGGGGTGGGACGCGGTGGCGGGATAGTATTGGCGGCGCGTGCCGACCTGGCGGAAACCGTGGCTCTCGTAAACCGACTTGGCGCGCACATTGCTCAGCCGCACTTCCAGCCACAGCCACTGCGCGCCCTGGCCGCGCGCCCACAGCGCCAGCGCGTCAAGCATCACGCGGGCCCAGCCCTGGCGCTGGAAGGCCGGGGCGACGGTGATGTTGAGCAGGTGCACCTCGTCAACGCCCTTCATGGCGACAAAGTAAGCCAGCAGCTCGGCCTGCGGCGCCAGGCCGGCCGTGAGCAGCTGCGCCTGGTAGCCGGCCTGGAGCGAATCGGCAAAATTGGCCTCGCTCCAGGGGTTCTCGTAGGCGCTTTGTTCGATCCGCAGCACCGCCGGCAGCCACGCCGGCGTCATGGCCTCGAACTGGGCTTCACGCGGATGGAGCAGGGCGTTCATGGCGGGGTCGGCTTCAGCCGGGGGTGGAAAGACTGGCAAGCGCCACACCAGCCGCTGCGGCCGCATCCAGCTTGACCTGGGCACGCTCGTCGGTGGTCAGGGCAACCTTGTCGCGCACATACAGCGGCAGGGCCAGCGCGGCGTCCACGCAGTGCCCTGCGGCAGCCAGTGCCGGGGCCAGGCGCAACAAGGCCGCGGCGGTCGGAAAGGCCTGCACGCAGTGCAGCGTCGCCAGCGCCGCCGGCAGGCGACCGGCATACACGCCGAACACATTGCCGGCCAGCAGCTGCGCGGGGGGCGCCAGCACCAGATTTTCGGGCCGAATCAGCGTGCAGCCCATGTTTCGCCGCCATAGTTCGCTATCAAATTCATAGTTTTGAACATACATCTCGTCCATGCGCGCATCGAGCAGCGCGGTGATGCGCAGCGGCTCGCCCCTCGATGCCAACACGCCGGCCTGCTGAAAGCGCGCCTCTTCGGCCACCGCCATCAGCGTGTCGACCGGCAGCACTGGAATGCCCGCGCCATGCCTGGCGCCAAAGGCCAGGCCCTGCGCCACCGAGCAGGCCGTGCGCAGGCCGGTGAACGAACCCGGCCCGCGGCCAAACACAATCGCATCGAGCTGGCCCAGCGCCAGCCCGGCCTCGTCGAGCAGCGCCAGAATCGCCGGAATCAGCGTCGTCGAGGCCAGCGCGCCGCCCGGGCCGCTGTGCTGCCAGACGCGCGCGCCGTCGGTCAGCGCGACCGACATGCGGTCGGTGCTGGTGTCAAAAGCCAGGAATTTCAGAGGTTCAGGCATTAAATACGCGTCTAGTCCAGGTAAAACGGTCATTGTTAGCTATTAAAACAATAGCATTCGCCACCGCGCCGCCAGCCGTCAAGCCATGATTATCCGGCCTGCCAGCAGGCCGGCGCCGGGACGGATAATTGCCGCATGTTTTTCTCCTTACACAGCGCCGCCCTCCCCCACCGCCTCACGGCGCGGCTGGCCGCCGGCCTCATCGCCGTACTGACCGCGCTGGCCAGCCTGGCCGCCGCCGCCCAGGGCCTGCCGTCCGAGGTGGACGCCCTGCTGGCGCGCGCCAGGGTGCCGCGCGAGGCCTTCGCCGCCGTGGTGGTCGATGCCGCGCCGGCCCTGAATGGAAAAACCGCGCCGCTGCTCAGCTGGCGCGCCGCCAGCGCCATGAACCCGGCCTCGGTCATGAAGCTGGTCACCACCTATGCCGGGCTGGAGCTGCTCGGCCCGGCCTACACCTGGGCCACGCCGGTCTATGTCGATGGCACGGTCGCCAAGGGCGTGTTGACCGGCAACCTCGTCATCCAGGGCAAGGGCGACCCCAAGCTGGTGATGGAGCGGCTGTGGCTGCTGCTGCGCCGGGTGCAGGGCCTGGGCATCAAAAGCATCAGCGGCGACATCGTGCTGGACCGCAGCGCCTTTGCCGCGTCCACCCAGAACCCGCGCGACTTTGACGGCGAGGCGCTGCGGCCCTACAACGCCCAGCCCGATGCGCTGCTGGTCAACTTCAAGTCGGTGGCCATGACCTTTGTGCCCGACCCGGGCGCGGGCACGGCCAGCGTCAGCTTCGACCCGCCGCTGGCCAGCGTGCAGATGCAGGCCAGCGTGCCGCTGTCGGCGGGCGCCAACGGCGCGGCGCTGGCCGATTGCGGCGACTACCGGGCGCAGCTCAAGCCCGAGTTTGCCGACCCTTTCCGGCTTGCCTTCGGCGGCAGCTACCCGGCCGCCTGCGGTGAAAAAACCTGGGCCATCGCCTACCCCGACCCGGCCAGCTACGCCGCCCGCGCGGTGGCCGGCCTGTGGCAGGAGATGGGCGGCAAGCTGGCCGGCCGGGTGCGCGAAGGCCTGGCCCCAGCCGGACAGAGGCCGGCGTTCGAGATGGAATCACCCTCTCTGGCCGAGGTGATTCGCGACATCAACAAATACAGCAACAACGTGATGGCGCAGCAGCTGTTTTTGACGCTCAGCCTGCAGCAGCCCGGCGGCGCCAGCAACGAGGCCTCGCGCGAGGTGGTACGCGGCTGGTGGCAGGCGCGCTTTGGCGGGCAGGACATTCCCGTGCTGGAGAACGGCTCGGGCCTGTCGCGCCAGGCGCGCATCACGCCGCAGGGGCTGGCGCGCATGCTGCAAACCGTCTATGTCTCGGGCGCCATGCCCGAGCTGATGGCCTCGCTGCCGATCACTGGCGTTGACGGCACGCTCAAACGCAGCAAGTCACCCGTGTCGCAGGGCTGGGCTCACCTCAAAAGCGGCACGCTGCGTGACAGCACCGCGCTGGCCGGCTACGTACACCTGCCCAGCGGCCGCCGCCTGGTCGTGGTCGCCATCGTCAACCACGCTAACGCCCCCGCCGCCCGGCCCGCGCTGGAAGCGCTGGTCGACTGGGCCGTGAAGGAAGGCAGACCATGAGCCCGACCGACGTGATCGGCTCGCTGGCCGCCTGCCTGACGACGGTGAGCTTCGTGCCGCAAGCCTGGCTGAGCTTCCGGACACACGACGTCAGCGGCATCTCGCTCGGCATGTACAGCGTGTTCACCGCCGGCGTGGCGCTGTGGCTGGCCTATGGCTGGCTGTTGGGCTCCTGGCCGATGGTGATTGCCAACACCATCACGCTGGCGCTCGCGCTGATGATTCTTGGCATGAAGCTGCGCTACGGCCGCTAGATTTTCCTTGTCAGCCCATCCATCCAGGAGCACCACGATGCCCGATGCCACACCCATCCCGCAGCAGCCGGCGCCGCCCTGCTGCATCGTGCTGACCACCACGGCCAGCGAAGCGCAGGCCGAGACGCTGGCGCGGCAGATTGTCGAGGCGCGCCTCGGCGCCTGCGTGCAGATTCAGGCCATCAGGAGTTTTTACCGATGGAAGGATGCGCTGTGCACCGAGCCGGAATGGCAGTTGTCCATCAAGACGCGGCAGGCGCGCTTCGAGGCGCTGGCGCAATTCATCAGCGCCCACCACCCGTATGAAACGCCCGAGATCGTGCAGCTACCCATCAATGCCGGCTCTAGCGATTACCTGCGCTGGGTGGACGACGAAACGCAGGACACGGCGGCGCCCTGAATCCGGGCTGGTCGATACTCAGACTCAACACAACCCACTCTAATTTTCGAATTGAACAGCACCATGACCACAACCCCCGCCTGCCCCCAATGCGCCATGGAGAACACCTACCCCGATGGTGAAAACTATGTCTGCGCCGACTGCGGCCACGAATGGCCCATGGCCGCAGCAGCCGAGGCCGACGACAGTACAGACGCTGTCGTCAAGGATTCCAACGGCAACCTGCTGGCCGACGGCGACGCCGTGGTGCTGATCAAGGATTTGAAGGTCAAGGGCTCATCCACCGTCCTCAAGATGGGCACCAAGGTCAAAAGCATCCGCCTGGTCGGCGGCGACCATGAGGTGGACTGCAGGATGGACGCGGGGAGCTTTATGTTGAAGGCTTGTTTTTTGATGAAGGTTTGAGGGCGGGATTGGGGCCCTCAGCGGGCATAGCGTGGTCATAGCCAGAATGACTGCTGGCAAACGTGGAACGGCCTTTCGATCGGTTGGAGAGACGTGACAAACAACAGGAACAGATACCGAGCCTGATCCGCGTTCATGTGCGCCGACAACGATGTGCGGGACGGGGCTTTACATAAGGCCAGTTGCCTCTGCTGCTTGCCATGACGAATCGGAGAATGGCTCTGATTTGATCGTGTAATATGCAACTTTAAGTAAATAGAGAAAATACATGTTTCGCATTACCTCTGGCATCATATTAGCCTGCATGCTCCTGACGGGCTGCCAGACCATGCAGCCGCGAAGTGTTCAGGCTGCGGTCCCGGATCCCACCCCCGCCTGCTTCCGTGAGGCGTTCGCAAACCCCCAATTGCAGGTCCTGAACAGCAAGGTTGGTAGCGTTTATGCTGCTGGCCGGGCGACAATCCCGCAGCTGGCGAGCAATGAAAGGCCGACTGCAGACGAGAAGGTTTTAATTGGTTTCTGGGGCGCGGAGCGCCAGCGGTGCGTGGACCTGGGCGAGGATTACCGCAGACAGTACCCTAAGCCAGAAATGCAGGCTGACCTGACGGCGCAGATGAACCTCATGCACCTCACGGCGAAGCTGTACGGTGGGAATATGACTTATGGGGAGTTCAACACCGCCCGCAATAGTAATTTCATGACTGTGCAGAATCAGATAGCGAACATCAGTGAGCAGCAAAAAACAAAGGAGGAAGAGCGAAAGAGGAGCAAAGATGCTGCTGAATTACAGATCATGCTGAGTCAGCAACAGCAACTCCTTCAGGACAATCGCCCAACATATGTTGCGCCCACCCGAACGACATGCACAAAAAACTTCAACCAAGTGAATTGCGTCACGCAATAGGTAGTGGCTCGCCGAAACTAGGCCACAAGTTGGCAAATAAATACAACTTACAAAATGCCGCCTGCACTTACTTGGGAAGAGCGAAGACATTACCGCGACCGATTGCGTGAGGCGCGGTACGCTGCCCTAGCAGACGCGGAAGGCTTCACCCAGATCTGCTTCGCCATTGAGGCGCTAGGATTGCGCTTGTTGGGGCGACAGGCTGCCATGGGCAAATATTTGGACAAGCTAAAACCGCTTGCGCAAGATTCACTGACCCTATCTAAACTTGCTAAAGACTATCCATCCTTGTTTACCGCCTTTGAGGTGCTATATGAAGGGCTCAGAATTGCTAGGAACGACGCAATGCACACGGGTGCATATGCTCGACACGCCACAGTGCAGGCCATGGAACTCTGTATTGGACTAGAGGAAGCACTGATGACACGTGGAGCCCACGCACGTAGAACGGTCGCCGACTATATGGTTAAATCCCCGGTAACGATTGAGTCTTGGCAACCTGTCGCTCGGGCAAGGCAGTTGATGCTGATGCATTCGTTCTCATATCTGCCTGTGAACATTGATGGGTGGAAACTCGTTTCTGAAGTTAGCCTCGCCAGATACCTACACAAGAGTCCTAAGTCTCATACGCTGCTCGCAACCACTATCGAAGTGGCTTCTTCCTCTGGTCTGCAATTGCTCTCGATCACTCCAGTAAGCGAGTGTGAATATGTCGAAGATCTTCTGAGCAAGCTGGATCCATTAAAGGACTGCTCGCTCTGGCTCGTTACGGACAGAGCTAACCACTTGTGCGGCGTTCTGTCTCCATTCGAACTCATGTGAGTTTGTGGCTGGGCCTCGGCGTGATTACATATACTCGGAAAGCGACTGTCACACGAGAGACATTTCGCGTTGCCCGTAAACCTCAGAGCTCAAGAAGCTGTTTCTTTTTCTTCTGAAATTCTTCTTCAGAAACGATGCCCCTGTCGCGAAGGTTTGCCAGTTTCTCCAGCTCGTCCAGCGCCGAGAATTGCGACTCCTTCAGTCTTGCGGCGGCCATGCGTCTCTGAAGTTCGTCCATGAGCATTTCAATATCGGCCTGCTGGCTGGCGCGAAAGACAACCGTGTTTTCGTCCTTCGAGCCTTGGAATGTGCCCTCCCTGTGCCTGCGTGCGCCAGGATAGGTGAATTGGATATACCCGTTCATGAAGTTATCCGCCTTCTCGAATTGAATCGAGGTGATTTGGGCGATAACGATTTCCTTTTCACCTTTCAGGCCTTGCGTCATGAGCGCGAGAATGCCTTTTCGCCGTATGCGGAGTATCGAATCCGATAGTTCAAGTTGCCCGTTGTGGCCCTGGGCAGTCAGAGTGATGGCTGTCATTAACGTTTCCCGGCTTCCTGTATTGCCAAAGGTCTGCCGCAATATGCTGGCATGTCAAGGTGCCAAGCCCCAATGTCCTCGTATTCTCACGCAAGTCTTCCATCCTGCATTGCCGAAGGGCAATGGTTTCCAAGTGTTTTGCCGGCTGCCATCACTGACAGGCGCTGCTGAAGGCCAGCCCAGCCAGCTTCGCCCTGAGCGCCGCATTCTCCGCGCTCAGTTCCGTGATCGTCTGCCTGAGCCGCGCAATCATGCCCTCGGGCGATTCGGGCTCGGTGCGCGCCACGGCCTTGCTTTCACGCACCTGCCGGGCGACCTGTTGCAGCTCCTTCCTGCCGCCGGCCACGGCGGCGACCTGCGCCTCCACGGGCAGCGAGGCCACGGTGGCCGCCGCGTTGATGGAGATGGTGCCCGACTTCACGGCGGCCACCAGTTCGGGCGCGGCTGACTTCTGGATCTTTTCGATCTGGTTGATGGTGTTGCTGCTGATGCGCGCCGACCGGGCGATGGCCTCGCGGGTGGGCACCGGCTCGGGTTTGACGTTTTCAGCGGCCGGCTCTGACTCCGAAGCAGGCGATTCGTCAGGCGCCGGTTGGACGCGCGCGGCGAGGATGTCTTTCTTGCGCAGGGCCAGCACGCCGCGCTGGAAATCGGACACGCTGCGCCGCCCCAGGTGCTGGTCGATCATCCACAAGTGGACGTCGGCCAGCGAGGTGAAGCGGGTGTTCTGAACGGTATTGAAGGGAATGCCGTGCCGGGTGCAGATGCCGTGGCGGTTGTGTCCGTCCACCAGCACGTCGCCCCACAGCACCAGGGCGTCGCGGCAGCCCTCGGCCAGCAGGCTGCGCTCCAGCGCATCGTGTTCGTCGGGTGTCAGCGGATCGATGTAGGCAAGAAGTTCTTCGTTGACGGTGATGTTCATGGGGGACAGACGGGCAGGCAGTAGCGGGGGCGCCATTCTATAAGCCTGGTGGCAACACCTGGCCCGTTGCCGGTCGCACTGCCGGTTTTTCGGGTGGCCGCCCGGCTTTTCTGCTGTACGAATGGCTGGCCAGGCATGGGCGTGAAAAGCTGTGGCTTTCCCCTGAAAAAAGTACTTGCGCCCGAGGCATTTCAGCGAACAACGGCGAGTTGTGATTGAATGTAATTCACGCTTCCCAACCACAAGGAGTGATCGATGGAAACCACCCCAATCGTTCCCCTGGCGCCCGTTTTCACGCTGCCGATCGCCAAGGTGCGAACTGTCTACCAGACGGCAGATGTAGAGCGCAAGCTTGGCAAGCTGCAACACGGCGACTCGCGCGAGCACGACAGCTTGCGCAGCACCTACGAGCGCATGCTGGAGCGCGGCCCCGAGCGCTTCCAGATGAAGCCCAGCGGCATCCCGGAAATGGCGTCGTTCTATGACGCGCTGCCCAACTTTGCCGACGTGCTTGACGACGTGAAGCGCCATGTGGCGCTGAGCCAGGACAGCACCGATGGCCTGGAGGTCACGCCCATGCTGCTGCTGGGCCTGCCCGGCATAGGCAAGACCCATTTCGCCAGGCAGGTGGCCGACCTGATCGGCACCGGCATGAACCTGGTGTCCATGGGCTCGCTCACGGCTGGCTGGCTGTTGTCGGGCTCGGCGTCGCAGTGGAAGGGCGCCAAACCGGGCAAGGTGTTCGAGTCACTGGTGGACGGCCGATACGCCAACCCGGTGATCGTGATCGACGAGATTGACAAGGCCGCCAGCGACGCCCAGTACGACCCGCTGGGGTCTTTGTACAGCCTGCTCGAGCACGACACGGCCTCTTCCTTCGTGGACGAGTTTGCCGAAGTGCCCATCGATGCGAGCCAGGTCCTGTGGATCATGACGGCAAACGATGCGCGCGGCATTCCCAACCCGATCCTGAACCGGATGAACGTGTTTGAGATCGAGCCGCTCACGCACAGCCAGGCGCGGCATATCGCCTTGCGCCTTTACCAGTCGATCCGGTCCAGCCACGATTGGGGCTCGCGCTTCGACGACACGCCCGCCGACGATTTGCTGGACAAGCTGGCCACGCTGGTGCCCCGCGAGATGCGCCGGGCCCTGATGGCGGCGTTCGGCAACGCGCGGCTGGCAAGCCGGGGCATGCTGCAGGTCGATGACCTGCCACGCGGCGCGGCCAGCAAGGGCCGGATCGGGTTTGTGCAATAGGGCAAGCGTTTCATGGGCTTGACTGCGCCAGGGAATGGCCCATCGCCGCAGCCCAAGCAGAGTCGGGCCCAGGCGTGCTGGAGTCCCCTTGCCTGAACAGGACCTCCATGAACGAACGAATTTCGCAGATTTTGGCCCAGATGGCGGCACTTGAGAATGACCTGCGCAGCGCCGTGCAAGAACAGGAAAGCAGGATGTTCTTCCAGATCAAAGGCAAAGGCAAACGGGTGGAGTTTGAAAGCTCGGTGAAGGCGGCGCACCGCAAACTCAAGATGAATTTCTTTCGCTGGCTGGTGAGCAACCGGCCGCAGAACCTGATCACCGGGCCCATCATTTACGCAATGATCCTGCCGCTGCTGATGCTCGACCTCTGTGTCAGTTTCTGCCAGTGGGCCTGCTTCCCCATCTATGGCGTGACCGGGGTGCGGCGCTCTGACTACATCGTGTTTGATCGCCATCACCTCGGCTACCTCAATTTCATTGAAAAATTTCACTGCACTTACTGCGAATACGGCAACGGGCTCATGAGCTACATGGCCGAGATTCTGGCGCACACCGAGGAGTATTTTTGCCCCATCAAGCACGCGCACAAGATTCTGGGCACGCACGCCCGCTACAACCGCTTCCTGGACTATGGCGATGCCGCCGACTATGAAGCCAAACTGGAGGAATATCGGGTCGCCCTCGGCAAGATCAGATAATTCCATTTCTAAATCATTCCTATAGGTTGTTGCTCCGCATTGCCGTGCTAAAGCACTGTCTGCGGATTCGCGCCTAATCCAGAAATAATTTGGAAACGGAATAAGTCCTTGCCAGGTCCGGATTTTTTGCCCTGCTCTACAGGGCGGTTCCGGGTATTCCTGCGATCCGATGTCGCTGTAACCACCTTCCTGCCGTGCCTGAGCACCTCGCACTTCTGGTGGCAGCCATGACAGCGAGTCCCTCCACGTATCGGCCTGGCCCTGGGTCGCCACCGCCCTGCGGTGACAGCCTGCACGTTCGATGAGCACCCCCATCGAAAGACGTTACGCTGAAGACAGCGGCTGGCCGTGCATGCCTACATCAGGCAGCAATTGCGGCGATCGGACGTTGCCGCATCCATGAATTGATAAAATTGACAATATTTGTCAATATGATATAAATTGTAAAAGTTATCTAGTGTTTTCCCGGCAAGGCGCCACCTCCTTGACATGCCGGCAAGGCCGGACAACTGCCGTTTTCACGGCGCTGGCGACACGCCCTGGCGAGTCTGGGGCGATGGTCATCTGCACGCGGCCCCTGACCCAGGCGCCAAGCCGAATCAACACTGAAATGAATATTTTCTCGAATCTGCGCTTTCGCCTCTTGCTTCTGGTCATGCTGGCCGGCGCCCCCGTCGTCTGCTACACGTTTTGGCATGTGGTGGCCGAAAAAAAGGAGGCGATCGAGCGCGCAAAAAGCGCGCTGCAATGGGCGCAATCCCTGGCCGCCGCGAACCAGGATCAAAAGGTGGAGGCGGCCCGGCAGGTGCTGCGGACCCTGACGCAAACACAGGAAATTGAAAAGTTCGGCGCATCGGCCTGCAGCGCCTACCTGGCTGACCTGAAAAACCACTTTCCGGAATATCTGAACATTGGAATCGCCGACCTCGACGGGAAAATCCGCTGCCAGGCCTTGCGCCCTAACCACGACATCAATGTCAGTGACCGGTCCTATTTCAGGCAGGCCCTGCAGCAAGGCCAGTTCATGGTGGGCGACTACCAGACAGGTCGGGCCACGGGCCAGGAGGTCATCGTTTTCGCCTTGCCCATCCGGGATGACGGCGGCCACATCAGCGGCATCGCATTTGCAGCCATGGCTGTTAACGAACTCTTCAAACCCCTTTCGCTCGCCAAGGTGCCCGCCCACGCCCGGCTGACGGTCATGGACCGCCACGCCACCGTGCTGGCATCGACCGACCCCGAACTCAGGCGCGGAAGCCAGCATCCGCTTGCGCTGCTGCACAAGAAGACCCGCCAGGCCAGTGCCGGTCCCGGGGAGAGTTGGTACGCTGAAGACGGGATGCGCGTGTACGCCCTTCCCCAGCACACCGGGGCCGCCCAAATGGGCTTGCTCACGGTGGCCAGCATGGACAAACAGGCCATCACCCAAAGCGCGCAACAGACACTCAATGACCAGTTGCTCTTCATGGGAGTCATACTCCTGCTGGGCGCCGGCCTCGCGGTGGCACTGGCGGACCGCGCCGTCACCAAGCCCACCAAAAAAATCCTGCAGTCCATCATGGCATTCGGCGCTGGCCACCTGGGGGCCCGCGCGCATCTGAACTCGCGCTGCGCGGCCACCGAAGTCCGGGGTATTGCCGCCGGTTTCAACCAGATGGCCGACGCGACCGAACGGCGGCAGCAGACACAACAGCGCCTGCATGACGCGGTTCGCGGCATCGCCGGGAACGGTGCATCCAGGACGGACGGCAACTTTCTGGAGCAATTGACGCTGCACATGACCGAGGCGCTGGACGCCGATGTCGGCGTCATTGCGCGCCCCAGCAACGAGGACTTTCTGCACTGCAGCACCCTGGCGGTCATCGTGAACGGCAGGTGCATGGAAAATTTTGACTTTGCGCTGGCCAGCGAACATGCTGAAAGCATCAGGGCGCAAGGCTGCGTCATCGTCGCCGACAAGTTCGCCGAACTGGTTTCCCCGTACCCGCAGCGATTCCTCGCGGACGCGCAGGCCTATGTGCGCTGGCGCCTGGACGACAGCCAGGGCCGGCCCATCGGCATGGTTTTCGTGCTCTACCGCCGCGCCCTGCAGGACACCGAATTCATCACCTCCACCCTGAGCATCTTCGCGGCGCGCGCCGCCGCCGAGCTCGAACACCAGCAAGACTTTGCGCAGATCCAGCGCAAGGCGGCGCTGCTGGACCTGGCGCAGGAGGCCATTCTGGTGCGCGACCTGGAGGACCGCATCCAGTACTGGAATGGCGGCGCGACCCAGATGTACGGCTGGACAGCAGAGGAAGTGACTGGGCAGGCCATGGCGCCGCCGATGTACCCGGATCTTCAGAGTTTTCAGGCGGCAAACGCGCAGGTCAGGGCCGCCGGCCAGTGGCGCGGCGAACTGCAGCAGCAGCGCAAGGATGGCAGCAGGCTGTGGGTGGACGCGCGCTGGACGCTGGTCAGGGACGCTGCCGGCCAGCCCGAAGGAGTCTTTGCCATCAACACCGACATCACCGAGCGCCGCGCGTTGCAGCTGCAACTGCAGCAGCTCAACACCGAACTGGAAGAGCGCGTGCAGCGCCGCACCACCGAACTGGCCGCGGCCAACCGGGAGCTGGAGTCCTTTTCCTACGCAGTCTCGCATGACCTGCGTGCACCGCTGAGCACCATTGCCGGCTTCAGCCAGTTGCTGGCCAAGAGCGACGCCGAACGACTCGGCGACAAGGGCAGGCACTACCTCGACCGGATCCGCGCCAGCGCCCGCCATATGAGCGAGCTGATCGAGGGCCTGCTGTCGCTGGCGCAACTGTCGCGCCAGGCCGTGTCCTGGCAGGAAGTGGACCTGTCGCAGCTGGCCGAACAGGTGGCGCAGGGCTGCCGCGAGCGCGAACCCGCACGCCCGGTGCAGCTGCACATCCAGCCTGGCCTGCGCGTGCAGGGCGATGCGCGCCAGCTGCTGGCGGTGATGCAGAATCTGCTGGGCAACGCCTGGAAATTCAGCGCCCGGCAGGCGCAGCCGCGCATCGAGATCGGCAGCGACACCGATGCCGACGGCCAGCCGCGCTACTACGTCAGGGACAATGGCGCCGGCTTCGACATGGCACAGGCCGACAGGCTGTTCGGCGCCTTCCAGCGCCTGCATTCTCAGGCCGATTTTTCCGGCACGGGCATCGGCCTGGCCACGGTCCAGCGAGTGATCGCCCAGCATGGCGGCCGCGTCTGGGCGCAAAGCCAGACCGGCCAGGGCGCGACGTTCTACTTCACGCTGGCACCGGCCGCCCAGATCCTGACCCCGGCCTGAGCTCACATCCGGGGCACTGCGCCACCTGATCACAAAAAAATTCACCATGCTTCCAGACCCTCAAACCACCACGGCCATGCTCAACCAGGAATTCATGCCGATTTTCGAGCGCGCGCTGCAGCGCTTCCGGGCCGTGCTGCCCAGCGACCTGGAGCTGGCGCTGGACATGCAGCTCGATCACCCGCGCGTTCGCGCCCAGCCGCAGCCGCTGGAAGAGCTGCTGTTCAGCGCCATGGTCGTGACTTGGCAGTCCATGGCAGGGTTTGCCACGCAAGTCGTGGTGGAGGCGATGGAAGTGGTGCTGGACGACATCGTGCTGAGCCCGGACGCAGAAATACTGCAGGGCGGGCTGCCTCCCCGGCGCTATATACGGCTGCGGATCAGCGACAGCCGGCGCGCGTCCATCGGCCCGCTGCATTACTTTATGCGCCGGTCGGCGGCGGCTGACCAGCGGCCGGCCAGCGCCAGCAGGCTCGGCCTGGTGCAGATAAAGAAACTGGTGGCGCAGCACAAGGGCACGCTCAACGTCTCGGCCCAAGCCTCGCTCGGGACCGCCTTCGACATCTACTTGCCCACCGTGGAGCCGCTGGACGTAGCGGTCGTCAGCGCTTCGGGCACCGACGTCAGGCATGTGCTCTACGTGGACGACTACAAAGCGATGCGCGAACTGGTCAGCGAATACCTGCCCGACGCCGGCTTCCGGGTAAGCTGTTTTGAAGGCGGACAAGATGCCTTGCAGTTCCTTGAATCCGGCTGGTTCGACTGCGATGCCATCGTCTGCGACTACAAGCTGATGGGCATGTCGGGCATCGACCTGCTCAAGAAAGTCAGGCAGCTGCACCCCGGCCTTCCCGTCATCATCATTTCGGGCTACGTGGACGAAGCCCTGCGCTCCAGCGCCCTGGCCGGCGGAGCGGCGCTGGTCGTGAGCAAGACCAATGACCTCAACGACCTGTGCCAGGCCTTGCGTCAGGTGCTCACCACGACACCGCAGCCCGAGGCCGGCAGGTATTCCGAATGGGCCAGTCTCTGAGCGCCGCCTGCCAGGTGCATCAATGGCAATGACGGTGTTGCTGCGCACATCGATGGCCATGCTGACGGGGAGGAGGGACTTGCCCTGGCTGCGCAGCGGCTGACGGCGCAAGGGGGCAGCCACGGGAAAGCCCTGGAGCCCGGGCTGGAAGACGTTTTCATCAGCCTGATGCAGGACAGCGAGGGCGGGCCGACATGACATTCGAGCCGCTTTCATGGTCGCGCTGGAGCAGCAGCATCGTCAAGGAATTCATCCAGCTCAGGCGTGATCGCCTGACCTTTGGCATGGTGGTCGGCATTCCCATGCCTGCAGCTGATCTTGTTCGGCTTTGCCATCAACTCCTATCCAAAGCAGCTGCCGACGGCCGTGCTGGACGCCGACCACAGCCAGTACGCCCGCGCACTGGTGCAGGGCCTTAGACACAGCAGCTATTTCCGGATTGATCACGTCATCGACAACGCGGCGCAGGCCGACATGCTGATGTCGCGCGGAGAGGTGCAATTCGTCCTCACGGTACCGCCGAACTTTGCCAGGGATCTGGTGCGTGGCGAGCGGCCCGCGCTGCTGGTCGAGGCTGACGCGACCGACCCCAGCGCCGTCGGCAACGTTATTGCGGCGCTAACCGGCGTTGCCCGCACGACGCTGATGCGTGATCTGCAAGGTCCGCTGGCCCGCCTCAACCCAGGCGCCGATCCAGTGGAACTGCGGGTCCGCAGGCGCTACAACCACGAGGGCGTGACCACCTACAACATCGTGCAGGGGCTGCTGGGCACCATTCTCACGATGACGATGATTCTGATGACTGGGCCGGCCATGACGCGCGAGCGGGAAAGGGGCACCTTCGAGAACCTGCTGGCCACGCCGGCGCTGCCGATCGAGGTGATGACGGGCAAGATCGTTCCCTACATCCTGATCGGCCTGATCCAGGTCACGCTGTTGCTGGCGGCGGCGCTGCTGATTTTCGACGTGCCGCGGATCGGCAACCTGCTGCCGCTTACGCATTTTTTGCATCTGGTTCGGGGCATCATGCTCAAGGGAAATGGCTACACTGAATTCTGGCCGAATATCTGGCCCATCCTTGCCTTCATGCTGGCCGCCATGGCATTGGGACTGGCCGTCTATCGCAAGACACTTGACTGAGCCCCAGACGCAGGGCAGAGACAAGCGCCGCGCTTTCAGCCTGGCCGGTCTTTCAGAAGATGCCGCGCCAGCAGCAGCCATGCCACGGCCCATGCTGCGCCAAAGGCCCAGCCACCCAAAACGTCGGTGGCCCAGTGCACACCCAGCAGAACGCGGCTCACGCCGACCAGCAGCGCCAGCAGCGCGGCAGTGGTCAGGATGTAGATGCGCTCGTTGACCCGGCTGCGGCTGGCGGCAATGAGTGCGCCGATGGTCAGAAAAACCAGCGCCGACATGCTGGCGTGGCCGCTGGGAAAGCTCAGGCCCGGCGCCACCAGTTCGGCAAAAACCGCATCGGGCCGCAGGCGGCCGAATGCCGTCTTGAACACGCTGACGAGGAGGGCCCCGGTGATGACCGAGGTCGCCACCAGAAATGCCATGACCCTGGCAGATAACAGCGCAAGATAGCCCACGGTGGCGACCGTGAACAGCGTCAGCACGACCGTGCTGCCCAGCCCGCTGAAGTCGCGCATGATGCCGGCCAGCCAGGGGTGGCTCGCCCGCAAGGACTGCGCAAGATGCAGCAAATACACGTCAAAGCGCTGCGTGTCGCCTTCCATGATTTCGCCCCCTGCGTACACAAAGGCCAGCGCCAGCAGCAACACTGCCAGCGCCATCAGCAGGGGTTTCAGCAGCGACTGGTAGGCATCAAGGCGTGACAGCAAACGTTGCACGGTGGACATCGGTTTAATGTAGCCGCGAAGCCGGACTGCTGGAGCCGCGTGCCCTGCGCGGCAAGTCACCTGTCGCTCACACCACGCGGATCAGCTTCTTGTTGACGAATTCCTGGATGCCACCCGAAAGCTCGCGGCCATAACCGGAATTCTTGACGCCGCCGAAAGGCAGCTCGGGCGATGACGAAGCCGGCGCATTGATGAACACCATGCCGGTGTCGATCCGCCGCGCCAGCCGCTTGCCGCGCTCGATGTCCTGCGTGAACACCGAGCCGCCCAAGCCAAAGGGCGAGTCATTGGCAAGCGCCACCGCGGCGTCTTCGTCAGGCACGCGGAAGAACAGCGCGACCGGGCCAAAGAACTCCTCCATGTAGGCCGGATTCTTTTCGCCAATGTCGGTCAGGATGGTGGGCTGCATAAAGGCGCCGGCATGGTCGATGCGCTCGCCGCCCATCACCACGCGGGCGCCGCCGGCCACCGCGCGCTGCACCTGGCCCAGCAGCTTGTCCAGCGCTTCCCTGGACGACAGGGGTGCGAGCGTGGTTTGCCTGTCCATCGGATCGCCCGGCTTGAAGTTTTCAAGGGCCGCCTGGAACTTCTCAAGAAACCGGTCTGCCAGCGCTTCAACCACGATGAAGCGTTTAGACGCGGTGCAGGCCTGGCCTGCGTTGCCCATGCGGCCGTTGACGGCAGCCTTGACGGCCTTGTCGAGATCGGCGTCTTCAAGCACGATGAAAGCGTCGCTGCCGCCCAATTCCATCGTCGTCTTTTTCAGATTCTGCCCCGCCCTGGCGGCGACCACGGCGCCGGCGGCTTCGCTGCCCGTGAGGGCCACGCCCCGGATGCGCTTATCGTCAATGACTTGCGCCACCTGCTCCTTGGAGATGAACAGATTGGTGTACGCGCCAGCGGGCGCGCCGGCCTCCTCCATCAGGCGCTCGAAGGCCAGCGCGCATTGCGGCACGCTGGACGCATGCTTGACCATGACGACGTTGCCCGCCATCAGGTTGGGAGCGGCAAAGCGGGCGATCTGGTAGTAAGGAAAGTTCCAGGGCTCGACACCAAACAGCACACCGACGGGGCTGCTTTCTACATGCGCCTCGCCGCGCGGCGTCTCCAGCTTTTCAGGGGCCAGGAAGCCCTCGGCGTTCTGGGCGTAATAGTCAAGGATGGCGGCGCTAATGGCGACCTCACCCATGCTTTGCGCCAGCAGCTTGCCCATCTCAAGGGTGATGAGTCTGGCGAACTCCTCGGGGCGCTCACGCAGGATGGCTGCCGCGCGCGCAAGGATGACGGCGCGCTCGCCGTAGCTCCTGGCAGACCAGTCATTCCTGAAACACTCCGAAGCGCGCTGAAGCTTTTCTTCGAGCTGGGCTGCCCCGAGCTGCTCAAAGGTTTGCAGGACTTTTCCGTCGTAGGGATTGGTGCTTTGATAGGCCATGGGTTTTCCTTGAATCTGCTGACTGGGCTTGCGGCGGCTTGCCTTGATGGTCGAACGGGTTGGCGCGACCTATGTGCCCTGAAGCTGGCGCAACACGGCCAGCGCCGCGGGTGCCGAAGACGCCGGGTTCTGGCCCGTGATCAGCTTGCCATCAACGACCACATGGGGCTGCCAGTCCGCGCCTTTGCTGTACTGGCCGCCCTTGGCAATCAGCTCGTCCTCCACCAGGAAGGGCACGATGTTCGTCAGCTGCACGGCGGCCTCCTCGGTATTGGTGAATCCGGTGACCTTTTTGCCCTGCACCAGCGGCACGCCGTGGGCCGCCCTGGCGTGGCGCAGCACACCCGGCGCATGGCAAACCGCCGAAACGATCTTGCCGGCCGCCGCCATGGTTTCGATCAGCTTGATCGAATCCGGGTCTTCGGCCAGGTCCCAGAGCGGGCCGTGGCCGCCGGGGTAGAACACCGCGTCAAAGCCCTCGGCCGACGCCCCGGAGAGCTTGCCGGTGCTGGCCAGCGCCGCCTGCGCGGCGGCATCGGACTTGAAGCGGCGCGTGGCATCGGTTTGCGAGTCGGGCTCATCACTTTTGGGGTCAAGCGGCGGCTGACCGCCCTTGGGGGATACCAGCGTGACATCAGCGCCCGCGTCCTTGAAGGCGTAATACGGTGCGGCGAATTCTTCCAGCCAGAAGCCGGTCTTTTTGCCGGTATTGCCGAGTTGGTCGTGCGAGGTCAGAACCATCAGAACTTTCATGTCATTTCCTTGGTGTGAGGTTCAAAAAAGGAGAGGGCCGTCCGTAAAACGACCCGGGGAAACTTTCTTCAGCTTAAATGCAGCGCGCCGCGGCGGGCCGGGGTTGAGGCCCAATTTGCTTGTAGGAGAGTGCCCGAAGATGCTCAGGCAACTCGCCGGCAAGGCCTACAGGGCGGCCTCGAGAATGGCCCGGCTGACCTCGGGAGTGATGTCCTTGTGCTCGCCGAGAGCGGTCATGCCGTGCGCCTTGAGTTGCCCGACGACGGCATCAACCGCCTCGCGGCCCAGCTCGTAGCCGGACAGGCGGGTTTTGATGCCGAGCCCCTCGAAAAAAGCACGGGTTTTATCAATGGCTTCATCGATGCGCTGCTCTTCGCTGCCGCTGGCGATATGCCAGACCCGGTCGGCATACTGAAGCAGCTTGGCGCGCTTGGTGGCGCGCTGCACCTTGAGCAGCGAGGGAAGCACGATCGCCAGCGTGCGCGCATGGTCGATGTTGTACAGCGCGGTCAGCTCATGCCCGATCATGTGGGTCGCCCAGTCCTGCGGAACGCCCGCGCCAATCAGCCCATTGAGCGCCAGCGTGGCAGTCCACATCAGGTTGGCCCGGGCGTCGTAATCAGCCGGCTCGGCCAGGGCCTTGGGAGCAATCGCTATCAGCGTCTGCAACAGCCCTTCGGCGAACCGGTCTTGCGCCAAGCCCTGCGCCGGATAGGTCAAATACTGCTCAACCGTGTGCACAAAGGCGTCGGCAATACCGTTGGCAATCTGCCTGGACGGCAAGGTGTAGGTCTTGGTCGGGTCAAGCACCGAGAACTGCGGAAAGACAAGGCTGCTGCTAAACGCCAGCTTGGTGTGCGTGGCCTTGCGCGTGATGACGCCGCCGTTGTTCATTTCCGAGCCGGTGGCAGGCAGCGTCAGCACGGATCCGAAGGGCAAGGCGCTTTGGACATTGTTGCCGCGCTGGAGCAGGATGTCCCAGGGCTCGCCGTCAAAAGTGGCGGCTGCCGCGACAAACTTGGTGCCATCAATGACCGACCCGCCGCCGACCGCCAGCAGAAAGTCGATTTTTTCCCGCCGCACCTGTTCAACCGCCCGCATCAGGGTTTCGTAGGTCGGGTTGGGCTCGATGCCACCGAATTCATGCACCGCGCGAGAACCCAGGGCGGCCTTGACCTCGTCCAGCGTGCCGGTCTTTTTGGCACTGGCGCCGCCGTAAAGAATCAGCACCCGCGCATCAGCGGGCACGAGGCTGGACAGCGCGGTGACCTTGCCGGTGCCGAAAACGATTTTGGTCGGGTTGTAAAACTGGAAATTTTGCATGGCTAACCTGTAAAAATTAGACTGGTCGTCTATTGGCTGGGTAAAAAATATCGGGCTGGATGAGAGGCACAAGCCCCAATCCAGACCCTTGCATGGCGAGAGGAAACAGCATCACAGCGCAGGCTCAGCCGTGAGATTCAATAGCCTCAGGGTGGCTGTCATGGCGGCGTCCAGCGCGCTGTGGTCGCGCCGCAATTTGCCCAGCAAGGCGGCGCCCAGCCACAACTCATAAAGCGTCACGGCCGTGTGGTGCGCATCCAGCGGCGCATCCAGCGAGCCATCCGCGCCACCCTCGATCAGGCAGTCAGCCAGGCGGTCAATGATCAAATTTGTGCCGCGCAGCAAGGCCACGCGCATCGCCTCGGACATGTCCGAGACTTCGCCACTGAGCTTGACCACCAGGCAATTGCATTCGGCGCCCTGGCCTTCATCGCTCGTCATCCAGCTGTTCCAGTAACGCATCAATCGCTGCGCCGCCGGGGAGCCGTCGGTCTTAAGCAAATCGTCAACCCGCGCCAGGTAGTCGGACACATAGCTTTCAACCATCGCCTCGCCAAAGATTTCCTTGGACTTGAAGTAATGGTAGAAGGAGCCCTTGGGCACCTGGGCTGTCGCCAGGATTTCGTTCAGGCCCACGGCTGAAAAGCCCTTGCCCAGGATGATTGACCTTCCCGTATCGAGGATGTGCTGCCTGACATCCGTGTAATCGTTGCTCATGAATTTAAGTCTAACATCAAATAGACCAGTCGTCTAGCGAGCTTTTTCGGACGCCGCAGCCTATGGCCCTGCGGCAGTTCAATGGCTCGGTACTCAATAATGCGGCGGCAACTCGTCGCCGGCACGACTCAACACCGCCGCGCCGCTCTCGGGGAGCTGCTGGCGCAGTTGGCCCAGCTGGCGAGTCAGCAAGTCAATCTGCTGCTGCTGCCTGATGATGACCTGGTTGAGTTGATCGAGCAGGTCTTCCGAAAAGCTGGCCTTGATCTCCAGGTCGGTCAGTCGTTGATCGGTGGTGTGCTGGTTTTCCATGCCCTATTGGACCTGAATTCGAACGCGAATTCGGAAACTGAGCCCTCGCAGGCAAGTCACGGCAAGCCGCGACCTTGACGCCGCCGAGGCGATGCCCTCGCCGATTGCTTTGCACGGTGGGGCCGCCTCTATAATTTTTCTTTTGCATGAGATTAATGACATGACCCCCTCTTCCTTTCTGAGCACAAACATCCGTATCGCTGCACTGCTGGCCCTGGGAGCAACCCTCGCCCATGCCCAGGAAGTGCAAACCGTCAAGATTGCCCACGCGGGTCCGACATCCGGTGGCATTGCCCATATCGGCAAGGACACTGAAAAC
>JBKJKI010000180.1:0-22495 GCA_046597475.1 Polaromonas sp.
GAAATGGGAAGGCTCGGCCTTCGGCGGGGCGCGCGGGCGCACCGACGTGCCCAAGATCGTCGACTGGTACATGGAGGGCAAGATCAACATCGACGATTTGATCACCCACACCATGCCTCTGGAAGACATCAACAAGGGGTTTGAACTGATGAAGAGCGGCGAGTCGATTCGCGGCGTCGTGCTTTATTGAGATGGCCCGGGCAGCGATGTCCGGGTCCATCGCTCTCCCGCGGCTCGCCGCGGGCGGCGCGCGGCCGTTCCGCGTAGTAAGTTAAGCAAATCAACAATCCAAGGAAACAAACATGAACCTCGCAGAATTGCACCCGGCCATTGGCCATGGCGACAAAAAAGGTGCGCCAGGCTTCAGTGGCGGCACGCTCAAATGCCACTGTGCCCACGACGCCGTTGAAGTGCGGGTAGACACGCAGGTGGCGCATAACCACGCCTGCGGCTGCAGCAAGTGCTGGAAGCCGGCCGGCGCCATTCTTTCCGTCGTCGGCGTGGTGCCGCGCGACAAGCTGCAGGTGACGGCGCACGCCGAAAAGCTGCATGTCGTCGACCCCCAGGCCACCATCCAGCGCCACGCCTGCAAGGCCTGCGGCGTGCACATGTTCGGGCGCATCGAAAACAAGGCGCATCCGTTTTATGGACTCGACTTCATCCACACCGAACTGTCCGGCGACGCCGGCTGGGCCGGACCGGAGTTCGCCGCATTTGTCTCTTCCGTCATTGAAACCGGCACGCCGCCCGAACGCATGGGCGAAATCCGCCAGCAGTTGCACGATGCCGGGCTTGAGCCCTATGACTGCCTGTCGCCAACGCTGATGGACGCCATTGCCACGCATGTGGCCAAGTCCAGGTAACAGCTAAAGCCATTCGAGCGGCGCAGTGACCTGCGCCACTCGAATATTTTCGATTATCTGGTTAGGGGTTGAGGCGAGGCCATTGTCAATGCGCGGTGGCGGCCATTGACTCGGTCCGGATTTCTTCGGTCAGGCGCGCCTTGAGCTCCATGAACTCGGGCGAGGTCTTGACCGTGTAGTGCCGCGGGTGCGGCAAGTCGACAGCGACGTCGGCCTTGATGCGGCCCGGGCGCGCACTGAACACCGCAACGCGGTTGGCCATGAAGATCGCCTCGTCGATGTCGTGGGTGACGAACAGCACGGTTTTCCTCGCGGACTCCCAGATACCCAGCAGCAGCTCCTGCATCAGCACGCGGGTCTGGTTGTCCAGGGCGCCAAAGGGCTCGTCAAGCAACAGAATCTTGGGGTCGTTGGCCAGCGCACGCGCGATGGCCACGCGCTGCTGCATGCCGCCCGAGAGCTGCTTGGGAAAGTGATCCTCGAATCCGCGCAGGCCGACCTGGGCGATAAAGTGCGCGCTGAGCTCGCGCTGCTGCGCCTGTGGCATGCACTTCTCGCGCAGGCCGAAGCAGATGTTCTGGCGCACGCTCAGCCAGGGGAACAGCGTGTAGCTCTGGAAAACCACGCCCCGATCGGCGCCCGGACCTTCGATGCGCCGGCCGTCGAGCAGGATCTCGCCGCTGCTCGGGGTCTCAAGTCCGGCGACCAGCCGCAGCAGGGTGGACTTGCCGCAGCCTGAGGGACCCAGCACGGTGATGAAGTCGTTGTCGTCCACCTCCAGGCTCACCGGTTGTAGCGCCGTGGTAGGCGTTGCCCCGCGGTTCCCAGGAAAGACCTTGCTCACTCCGAGTACGGACAGTCGGCTCATCGCATCAAACTCCAGGGAAACAGCCATTGGTTGGCCTTCTTGAACAGCAGGTCGGAGGCCAGGCCGACCACGCCGATCACCACGATGCCGGCGATGATGTTGTCGGTCGCCATCAGCGCCTGGCTGTCGGTGATCATGTGGCCTATGCCCGAGGCCGCGCCAATCAGCTCGGCGACCACGATGTAAGTCCAGCCCAGGCCCAGCACCTGGCGCAATGCCTCGGCGATCTCGGGCGCCGCGCCGGGCAGCAGCACCCGCCGGATGACGCCAGAGTCGTTCGAGCCCAGCGTATAAGCCGCCTCGACCAGGTCACGTCGTGTGCTGCTGACGATCATCATGATCATCAACGTGAGCTGGAAAAAGCAGCCCAGGAAGATCACCGAGAGCTTTTGGGCTTCGCCGATGCCTGCCCACAGGATCAGCAGCGGAATGAAGGCCGAAGCGGGCAGGTAGCGCGCGAACGAGATGCAGGGCTCGAAAAACGCCTCGACGGGTTTGTAGGCACCCATCGCGATGCCGAGCGGCACCGCGATCACGGCGGCGAGGAGGAAGCCGCCGACAACGCGCCAGACCGTCATGCCCACGTCGTAGGCAAACCCTTGCGAGGCAAACAGATCCCATCCCGAACGCAGAGTCTGCAGCGGCGAGGCCAGGAAGTGCTGCGGCACTATGCCCAGCCAGGCTATCAGCGACCAAACGCCCAGGAAGATAGCGAAGAAGGAGATGCCCAACACCACGCGGGTGTTGGGCGCGACGGGGACCAGCAGTTTCATGGTCTTGCGGCGCCGGCTTGCGAGGGGGCGTTCGGCCGTAAGGCTGGAGGCTGAAATTTCCACCTTACTTGACCACAAAGCCGGCGTCATAAATGGTGTCCAGGTTGGGCATGCTCTTGATCACGCCGATCTCCAGCAGCAGTGCCGCGGCTTCCTTGTTAAAGGCCTGGAGCTCACCGTTGAAGAACCTCTGGTTGGCTGCGCGGTCGGCCCAGCGAATCAGTGTCTGCGATTTCTTGAACTGCTCGCCGCTTTGCTTCACGTCCGCGCCCATGATTTCGAAGCTCTTGGCAGGATCCTTGGCGATCATGTCGAGCGCGTCGAAGTAGCTCTCCGTCAGTGCCTTGGCGGCCTTGGGGTTGCTCTTGAGGAACTTGGGCGTGCAGCCAAAGGAGTCGAACACGACCGGGTAGTCGAGCGAGCTTGCGATCAGCTTGCCGGATTCCGGCTTGTCGCGCACCAGGCCGATGTAGGGCTCGTAGGTCACGGCTGCGTCCAGGCCGCTCTGGCCGGTCACGAAGGCATTGGCCGCCGGGCCGGGCTCAAGGCTGGTCAGCTTGACGTCCTTGAGCGAGAGGCCATTCTTCTTGAGCGCCCAGGCCAGCGTGAAGTACGGGTTGGTGCCGGGCGATGAGACGGCGATGGTCTTGCCCTTGAGGTCGGCGACCTTCTCGATGCCGGGGCGCGCGACGATGCCGTCGGATCCCATGCCCTGGTCCATCTTGAAGATCTGGGTGGTGGCCACGCCGTTGGCGTTCCAGACAATCCAGGTTTCGGTCGAGGTCGCGGCGCACTGCACGTCGCCCGAGGCAATGGCGAGATGGCGGTCTTTTTGCGGGATCTTCAGGATCGTCACATCCAGCCCGTGCTTCTTGAATATGCCGGCCTCCTTGGCCAGCGTGAGCGGGCCGAAGCCGGTCCAGCCGGAAATGCCGACCGTGACCTTGTTGGTCTCCTGCGCGCCGGCCAGGCTTGTACCGGCTGCCAGCACGGTGGCAATCAGGGCGTGAGTCGCTGTCATTTTCATCGACGTGAACATGGAAAACTCCTGGGGAAAGACCGAGGGAAAAGTCCGCGCCGGCAAGCCGGCACGGGGATAGGAAATTGCTCAGGCTGCAGCTGCGCCGTCCTGCCAGACAACCGGGAAGATAGGCGCGTCGAAGGGGTCACCGTCGGCCATGGTCAGGCCAGCGAAAGGCGGCGAACCCTTGCCGGCGCGCTGCGCGTACACCGCGTCGTCGCCCACCCAGCGCGCCGAGAACACGCGGCGCATGCGCGGCGAATTGTTGCCGGGCGCCCCGTGGACGGTGCGGAAGTTAAAGGCGATCGCGTCGCCGGGCTGCATGTCCCATCCGGCGATGTCGAAGTCGCTGCGGCTGGCATCGATGTCGGGCATGACCTCGAAGTCGTCATGCTCATACAGGCGCGTGCCGTCGAAGCGCATCGGGCGAAAGCCCTTGCCCCAGAGATGGGAGCCACGCACGCACTCCATGACCACGTCGCGCGCGACCGGATCGAGCGGAATCCAGAAGCTCACGTTCTGCCGGCCTTCGACGCAGTAGTAGGGTTGATCCTGGTGCCAGGGCGTTATGGTGCTGCCGCCAGGCTGCTTGACCAGCACATGGTCGTGGAAGAAGCGCGCCGTGCGCGAACCCATCAGGCGCGCAGCGAGCTCGCCAGCGACGGAGTTGAGCGCGAAATCGCGGAATTGCGGAATGCGCTGCCAGTTGCACAAATCCTGGAAGAAGGCCGCCGAGCCATCCGCCGGTTTGACCGTGCGCTCCAGCGGACTTGGGTCGGCCATCAAGGCCGTGACGCCGGCGCGCAGTGGCTCCAGCCAGTCATTGAATACCTGCCGCAGGACGATGACACCGCTGGCCTGGAATTCGGTCACATCGGCATCGGTGACCCGCGCTCGATCGTCAAGAGTATTCATCTGCTACCTCTTCAAGATGGTTTGTACAAGATGCATGGCCTGCGCGTCATTGCCCATTGCTTTGGCACGACCGGAGTATTTGTTGTAAATCCATACATGTATATACATATAAACCCTGTATCGGAAAAATCTCGTCCGACTCCATTCATGTCCCGCGTCGGGGACGATCCGTCAGCTCGTCCGTTTGCTGGGAGAAACTTGTCTGGACCGTTTGCGTGAACGGGGCCAGCAAATCGGGCTGCTGATCGCCTTCGGCGGGATAGGCCAGCACCACGGACTGCGGCAGCAAGGGGCCGCGCAGGCGACGACAGGCGATGCGCTTGCCGTCGTAGCTTTCGTCGCGCAGCGGCCGCGTGGTGAGTACCGACACCCCGAGGCCATTGGCCACCATGGCCCGGACCATTTCAATGGATGCACTTTCACGCGCAATGCGCGGCGTCGCCCCGGTCATGCGAAACAGCGAGAGAAAATACTCACGGCTGTGCACAAGATTGATGAGCACCAGCGGCTCGCGCGCAAGCTCTGCCAGCCGCAAGCTGCTGCGGGCCGCCAGGGCATGGCCCCAGGGCAGCAAGGCGTAGGGCCACAAGTTTGTCACGGGTTCAAGGCGAACGCCACGGGCCAGCCCGAGGTCGTAGAACAGGGCTACATCCAGCGAGCCCCGCTCCAGCAAGCGGGTCAACGTCTCGGTATCACTTTCCTCTACGCGTACCTTGATACCCGGAAATTTGGCGTGCATGCTCGCAAGAATGGGCGCCAGGTAGCGCGGCGCCAGCGTGCTCAGGCAGCCGACCCGCAACTCGCCCTCTAGCGTGGCCGAGCGCGGCGCGGCCAGACCGCCGGCCTGTTGCAACAAGGCACGGGCTTGGGCGTAACGCGTCGCACCTTGTGCCGTGAGCTCCAGGCCCCGTGCGTGCAGGCGCACAAACAGGCGTTCTCCCCAGAGTGACTCCAGCTCGGCGATCGCTTTGGAAATCGAGGGTTGCGAGACATTCATCGCCTCGGCCGCACGTGCCGCCCCACCGCAGCGGGCCGCGGCCGCGAAATATTCGAGTTGCCGGAGGCTGAAATGAATCACTTTTAAGAATCCAATATATCAATGTTCTATATTTTCATTCATTCAACAGTTGACCAACAATGGGGGCATTCATCGATCTCCCAAGGAAGCTTTCATGTCCAATGCCCCTCCCGGAATTCGTCCACTCGACGGTTTGCGCATCCTCGACTTCACCCGTGTTCTGGCGGGCCCGCTGGCCACCGCGCTGCTGGCCGATCTGGGCGCCGAGGTCATCAAGGTCGAGCCGCCGCAGGGAGACGACTACCGCGCCATCGGCCCCATGCGCCATGGCGAGAGCGCCCTTTTTACGGTAATGAATCGCAACAAAAAAAGCCTGGTGCTGGATCTCAAGCAGCCTCAAGCGGTGGAGATCGTGAGAGATCTTGCGGAGAGGGTTGACGTGGTGGTGGAGAACTTTCGCCCTGGCGTCGCCAATCGCCTGGGCATTGGCTACGAGCAACTGAAGGCCTGCAATCCGCGCCTGGTCTATGCCAGCATTTCCGGTTTTGGCCAGGACGGCCCCTATGCCGGCCGGCCCGCCTACGATGTGATCGTCCAGGCCATGAGCGGCATCATGGAAGCCACGGGTGACCCCGATGGGCCGCCCACGCTGGTGGGCGAAGCGATCTCGGATGTGGTGGCCGGCTTGTTTGCCTCCTGGGCCATCCTGGCGGCGGTGCACCAGACCCAGCGCACCGGGCTGGGCCAGCAGGTGGATGTGGCCATGTTTGACACCACGCTGTCGTTTTTGGTGACCTCCATGTCGCGTTATCTGTTCACGGGCACACCCGCGCGCCGCGTCGGCAACCGCCATCCGCTGTCGGCACCCTTCGGCGTTTACCAGGCGAAGGACGGGCATTTTGCCCTGGCGGTGCTCAATCTCAAGCTGTTCAAGGCACTGGCGAACGCCATCGGCCTGCCAGCCATGGGGCTGGACGAAGGCCTGGCCACGGATGAGCAGCGCTCGGCGCGCGAGCCCGAGTTGCGCGCCGCCATCGAAGCCTGGGCTGCCAGGCACAGCGTGGAGAGGGTGGTTGAAATCATCGAGCAGGCCGGTGTTCCGGTCGCACCCATCTGGAATATCGGACAGGCCCTGGAGTCTCCCCAGGCGGTGGCTCGAAACCTGTTGCAGCCGGTGGACGACGAGCGCCTGCCCGGCCTGCGCCTGCCGGTGCAACCGGTTCGCTTCGGCGGATCGGCCCCCAGCCTTCCGGCCCGTGCACCGGCGCTGGGCGAGCATACCGATGACTTGCTCGGCACCTTGCTGGGTTTGAGCCTGGAAAAACTGTCTGAACTCAAGGATGCGGGTGTGTTGGGCAGTGTCCAAAATTCATCCCATTCCTGATTCCCGGGCCGCAATTTACTACATAAGGAGCCATCATGGACTACAGCTACCGTATCGGTGTGACCGACGACGACCAGGCCCTGGCAGACGCCGTGGGTCGCTTTGCGAAGGCAGAGATCGCCCCGCGTGCCAGCGAACTTGACGCCACCGAGGGCTCTGTCACCTGCCATGTCGAGGCCCTAGCGGAACTGGGGGTGATGGGCATGAACATCCCCGAGCGCTGGGGTGGCCCCGGCGTCAGCCCCACTGGCATGCTGCTGGCGCTGGTCGAGATCTCCCGTGCCTGCGCGGCCACTTCGTCGATGATTGGCGCCCACTATCTGGGCACCGATGCCGTGTTGATCGGCGGCAACGACGAGCAACGCGGCACCTGGCTGCCGCGTGCGGCCAGCGGCGAATGGCTGGCTGGGTTTGCCCTGACCGAACCGCTTGGCGGCTCCAACCCGGTTGACATGCGTACGCAGGCCGTGCGCGAAGGTGACGGCTACCGTCTGCAAGGTGTCAAGCACTTCATTTCCAATGCCGCCGAGGCCCGTTTTCTGGTGGTTTTCGCCAAGACCGATCCCGAGGCCGGCGCACGTGGGGTCAGTGCCTTCGTGGTTGACACACAGACGGCGGGGCTGCGCGTAGCGAGCCATGAAAAGCTCATGGGCATACGCGGCGCGCATGCCTTCGAGGTGTCGTTTGACGACGTCCACGTGCCCCTTAACTGCCGTCTTGGCGAGGAGGGCAGCGGCTTCAAGACCGCGATGAAGGTGCTGGACAACAGCCGCCTTGACGTGGCGGCGACATCGCTTGGCCTGGCGCAGGCGGCGCTGGATGCGGCAGCGCAATGGGCGCGTGACCGAAAAGTCGCCGGAGAGCCGCTCGCCAACCGGCAGGGCATCCAGTGGATGCTGGCCGACATGAAACTCAGGCTGGAGGCGTCCTGGGCGCTGACGCTGCAGGCCACGGCCCTGCGCACGGCGGGGCGGAACTTCACGCAGCAGTCCGCCATGGCCAAGCTTCATGCATCGGAAATGGTGGGCTTCGTCACCGATGCGGCGCTGCAGATCCATGGTGGCTACGGGTTTACGCGCGATATGCCGCTGGAGCGCTACGTGCGCGACGCGCGCATCCTGCGAATCTACGAAGGCTCGTCGGAAATCCAGCGGACCATTATTGCCCGTGGCGTCTTGGGTTGAATCGACTCTTCGGCGGCAGCCGAAAACGCCCTTGCAACAGGGGACTTGAGGGGCGCCGTACACTCGCCCCATGTCTGATTTTCTGATGCAGTTCCCCGGGGCGGCGAGCGCTGTTCGCCGACCTTGCATGGCGGTCGCCGTCGTCATGCGCCGCGAACGCATAGCCAACGCATGGCAACCCTGGCGGTGGGTGCTGGCTGACGTTGTTCCGCATGAAGACGGTTTTGGAGATAGTCCGCGCTTGCTGCTCAAGGATGAGCGCGAAGAGCGCTGGCTGCATCCCGGCTTCAAAGTCGAGCTTTTCACTGACGATGCCGAAGGCTATTACCTCAACGTCACCACGCAGCACCCTTGTTTCTGGGTAGTGTGGCGCATGGAAGAGGACGCGGCGCTGGCCGACGAGCCGGTGGCCGTGCCGCAGATTGTGACCTTGAGCTACCACGACGCAGGGCGCTGGCTCGACGCGCAGGAAACGGTTGAGCAGGTGCCCGCACCGTCCGGTGTTGTGCAGTGGCTGCAGCATTTTGTTGACGAACACCATGTTCTCGAAGCCAAGCGCCGCCAGCGGCCGCAAAGCTTCAAGCCCTTGCTGGACCGCTTCGGCAACCCTGCGCGGGTCAGCACCGGCAAAAAGTCTGGGGGAGGTGGTAATGGCTGAGGGCGAGTCCGGGTTTCTCAGCCGCTGGGCGCGTCGCAAGACCGATGTCCTGAAAGACAGGCCTCTGGAAGAGCCGGCCGTAGTGGCGATACCTGTGCCACTGCCTGCTTCGGCGCCCCCGCCAGCAGAAGGCATGCTTCAGCCCGCGTCACACCCTGACGGTGAGCCGGGCGCGGAGCCTCCGAAAACACTTTTGTCGTTGGATGACGTGGAGCGACTCACGAATGACTCGGACTTCAAGCCCTTCATGGCGCACGATGTGGGTCCGGAGGTGCGCAACGCAGCAATGAAAAAGCTGTTTGCCGATCCGCACTACAACGTGATGGACGGTCTGGATATCTATATTGATGACTATTCGAAGGCAGACCCCATCCCCGAGTCCATGCTCAGGCAGATGGTGGGTGCGAAATTGCTGAAGATTTTTGATGATGAAGAGGATGACAAGAAGGAGGAGAGCGCCCAAACCGTCCCCGGCCCTGTGTCCCTGCCGCTAGATAACCCCAATAACCCCAAGCCTGAAACCGTGGCACAGTCCAGTGAAGCCTTGAGCCCAGACGCTTCAGACTCCCTCAGTCCCGAGCACCCCAGCCAAGCCGAGCCACCTCATGGCACCGGCGCCAGCCAACAAGACCATGCCCACTCTCATTTGCGACTGCAACCAGACCATACCCCTTCAGCCCCGGAAACTGGGCGAGACCATCGATGAAAATTTAAGCCTGCATTCTTCGCTCTGTCGGCGTGAAGCGGGGGCCTTCCAGAAGGCGATTCAATCCGGCGATGACGTGGTGCTGGCTTGCACCCAGGAAAAGCGCCTGTTTGTGGAGCTGGCGCAGCAGACCGAAAGGGCCACTTCGGTCATCAAGTTTGTCAATATCCGGGAGACCGGCGGCTGGAGCAAGGATGCGGCGAATGCCAGTCCGAAAATTGCAGCCTTGCTGGCCGTGGCGCATTTGCCCGACGCTGAACCCGTGCCGACCGTGACCTACAAGAGCGCGGGCCGTCTGCTCATCATCGGCGAACTGGACGCGGCCGAGCGTGCTGCCGAACTGGTCTCAGACGTGCTGGACGTGACCTTGTTCAGTCTGGGTGCGGGCCGCAACGGTGGCTTGCAGGAGCGGCGTTACCCGGTGCTGGCGGGGCAGGTTCAGCTATTGACCGGGTGGCTGGGCGCGTTTGAGTTGAAATGGACGCGCCACAACCCGATTGACCTCGATCTATGTACCCGTTGCAATGCGTGTCTGTCCGCGTGTCCTGAAGGCGCCATTGGTTTTGACTACCAAATTGATAGCGCTCTGTGCAAGTCACATCGCGACTGCGTCAAGGTCTGTGGAGTAGCCGGCGCCATCGATTTCAGCCGCGAGCCGCAAGAGCTGGTCGAAAAGTTTGATCTGGTGCTGGATCTGCGCGCCAAGCCGGCGTTCACACAACACGCCCTCCCTCAGGGTTATTTTTCCTGGGATGGCCAGAACAGCCGGGTGCTGCTGGATGTGCGCGCACTGGTTGGCGAGTTTGAGAAACCGAAGTTTTTTGTCTATAAGCAAAAGCTGTGCGCCCATAGCCGCAACGAGAAGATCGGCTGCAATGCCTGTATCGACGTCTGTTCGGCTTCAGCGATCAGCAGCGAACGCGCACGCCAGCAAATCAGGGTGAACCCAAACCTCTGCGTGGGCTGCGGTGCCTGCACGACGGTTTGCCCCACCGGCGCCATCTCCTTTGCCTATCCGCGACCGGCGGAACAGGGCAACAAGATCAAGACCCTGTTGAGCACCTATGCCAGCGCGGGCGGCAAGCAGGCAGCATTGCTGCTGCACAGCCAGGACGCGGGCACACGTTTGTTGGGCGACCTCGGGCGCATGGCCAGGCTTGATCCTGCCACGCGTGGGGTACCGGCACGGGTTTTGCCCTTGGCCTTGTGGCATACCGTCTCGGTCGGGCTGGAGCTGTGGCTGACGGCTGTCGCCTATGGTGCGTCGCAGGTTTGGGTGTTGATGACGGAGGAAGAAGCGCCCCAGTACCGCGAAGCCTTGCGAGAGCAGATGGATGTGGCGCAGGCGATTCTTGCCGGCCTGGGTTTTCAGGGCGAGCATTTCCGTATTCTTGAAGCGAGGGATGCGCGTGATCTGCCGACGCTCGACGCCCAACTGCAGGCCGCGCCAGCTCAAGGCATGGCGCAGGCGGCGGGCTTCGCCGTGCAGGCCGACAAGCGCGCCACGCTGGAGTTGGCGCTTGACCATCTGATGGCGCAGGCATCAGGGAAGGCGGAGGTGATTTCCTTGCCGGCCATTGGCTCGCCCCTGGGCGCGCTGGCGATCAACAGGGATACCTGCACTTTGTGCCTGAGCTGCGTGAATGCCTGTCCAGCCCACGCGCTGCAGGATAACCCGGAGCGTCCGCAACTGAAATTCATCGAAAAGAACTGTGTCCAGTGCGGACTGTGCGTCAAAACTTGTCCCGAGAACGCGCTCTCGCTGGTGCCCCGGCTCAACCTGATGCCACAGCGCAAGGAGGCAACAGTGATCAACGAGATGCAGCCCTATGCCTGTATCCGTTGCAGCAAACCCTTTGGAACCCTCAAGGCGATTGAATCCATGCTGGGCAAGCTGGCAGGGCATGCCATGTTCCAGGGGGCAGCAGCAGAACGCCTGAAGATGTGCGGGGACTGCCGCGTCATCGACATCTACTCCGCCGACAACGAACTCAAGATCAGCGATATACGCTAGCCTTTTTATGAACCTTGAAGCTCCACTGGTAAGTTCGACCCTCGACGAGGAAACCGCGCGCGCGGAAGTCTACGGACTTCTCGCGGCGCTTTATTACGCAGCGCCTGCCACCGAGCTGCTTGAGGGCATGCGCGTGGCCGTGACCCAGGCGCCGGCAGCCGGTGCGCTGCTGGAGACTTCATGGGGTGAACTGGTGGCGGCTGCCCGAGAGCAGACTGCGGAGCAGATTGGGCGCGAGTACGACGCCCTGTTTGGCGGTGTGGGCAAGCCCGAGGTCTACCTTTTCGGCTCGCATTATCTCAGCGGGTTTCTCAACGAAAAGCCGCTCGCGGCCCTGCGCACCGACATCGCCGCGCTGGGCCTGGCGCGTGACGAGGCCATGCCGGAAACGGAAGACCATGTGGCCTACGTCTGCGAAGTCATGCGCTACCTCATTGCCGGGGACGACGTGGCGATCGCCAACCTGACACGCCAGCGTGAATTTTTTACGCGTCATCTTCAGCCCTGGGTGCCAGGCATGTGCGAGGCCGTCGCACAGCATCCCAAAGCACGTTTTTACCGCTCCCTGGCGGGCTTCACCCAGGCCTTTCTGAGCATCGAGTCGCAAGGGTTTGACATGCTGGAGTGAGCAGTTTGACGAAGGTGTCTGCCGTTATTCCTTTGGTTCTGACTGCATTTTTTCCAATGGCGTGGCCTTCATAATCGTAAGATAACTTATGGTTTTCCCTTGGTTTTGCGGGTTGATTCCCCCTGAGTCATTGTGATGTGCGAATCTCTGTCGTACAGTATGCAAACGGTTACATGCCGGCGGCCTCATTGGAGAAAAAAATGCAGGATAGCTCCCCAAAACCTTCGCGTCGCGGCTTCTTTTTTGGCGCTGCAGCAGCGGGTGCTGCCGTCGCTGCGGTTGCGACGCTGCCGGGCCTGCGTGAGCCCCAAGCCGCAGCCGTGATGCCAAAACCGGCCCCTGAAAAAGGCGGCGGCTACAGCGTGACGGACCACGTCGAGCGCTACTACAAGACCACGCGCATCTAATTTATCCGGCTTCTATTCCTACGGAGATAGCTTCATGCTGCTCACGAAAAAATCTCATGCTGTCTCCGCTGATCCAATGCATCGCGCTGGTTCTGCGCGCTTTGTTCAGAGCCTGTCACGCGGCCTGTCGAATGCGCTGCCCACGATGGACCGGCGTGCCTTCCTGCGGCGTTCCGGGCTGGGCGTCGGCGTCGGTCTTGCTGCGACCCAGCTGACGCTGGTCAGGAAAGCGGGCGCTGCATCGCCGGGCGAGCCAAACGCGGGCGGGAAAATTGAGGTCAAGCGTACGGTTTGCACGCACTGCTCCGTGGGTTGCGCGGTCGATGCCGTCGTTGAAAACGGCGTCTGGGTCCGGCAGGAGCCGGTGTTTGATTCCCCCATCAACCTGGGTGCGCATTGCGCCAAAGGTGCGGCACTGCGCGAACACGGACACGGCGAGTACCGTCTGCGTTACCCGATGAAGCTGATCAACGGAAAGTACGAGCGCATCAGCTGGGACACCGCGCTGAATGAAATTTCGGCCCGCATGCTGGAACTGCGCAAGGCCAGCGGGGTCGATTCGGTGTATGTGGTGGGTTCGTCCAAACACAACAACGAGCAGGCTTACCTCCTGCGTAAATGGATGAGCCTTTGGGGAAGCAACAACTGCGACCATCAAGCCCGTATCTGTCATTCCACCACGGTTGCCGGCGTCGCCAATACCTGGGGCTATGGCGCGATGACCAATTCGTACAACGACATGCAAAACAGCAAGTGCGCGTTGTACATCGGCTCCAATGCGGCAGAGGCCCATCCTGTCAGCATGTTGCATATGCTGCATGCCAAGGAAACCGGCTGCAAGATGATTGTGGTTGATCCACGCTTCACCCGCACAGCGGCCAAGGCCGACCAATACATTCGCATCCGTTCAGGTTCTGACATTCCTTTCCTGTTTGGCCTGCTGTATCACATTTTCAAGAATGGATGGGAAGATACCAAGTACATCAACGACCGCGTCTATGGCATGGACAAGGTCAAGGAAGATGTCATGGCCAAGTGGACTCCTGACAAGGTGGAAGAAGCCTGCGGCGTTCCCGAGGCAGAGGTTTACAGAGCGGCAGAAATGATGGCCAAGAACCGCCCATCGACCCTGGTCTGGTGCATGGGTCAGACCCAGCACTCGATCGGCAATGCCATGGTGCGCGCCTCCTGCATCGTGCAGCTTGCATTGGGCAATGTCGGGGTTTCAGGTGGCGGCGCCAACATCTTCCGTGGCCACGACAACGTGCAGGGCGCTACCGACATTGGCCCAAATCCGGATTCACTGCCCGGCTACTACGGCTTGGCCGAGGGTTCGTGGAAGCACTTTGCAAAAGTATGGGGTGTGGATTTCGACTGGATCAAGGGGCGTTATGCCTCCCCGGCCATGATGGGCAAGCCCGGCATCACAGTGTCGCGCTGGATAGACGGAGTGCTTGAAAAAAACGAGTTTATCGATCAGGACTCCAATCTGCGTAGCGTGTTCTTCTGGGGCCATGCGCCCAACTCCCAGACCCGTGGCCTGGAGATGAAGCGCGCCATGGACATGCTGGATCTGCTGGTTGTGATTGACCCTTACCCATCGGCAACCGCCGCCATGGCCGCCATGCCTGGCAAAGCCGAAGACCTCAATCCCAATCGCGCGGTCTACCTGTTGCCGGCCGCCACGCAGTTTGAGACCAGCGGCTCGGTTACCGCGTCCAACCGCTCGTTGCAGTGGCGCGAGAAAGTGATTGAACCGCTGTGGGAAAGCCGCAGCGACCACATGATCATGCATCAGCTCGCCGAGAAGCTTGGTTTTGCCAAGGAGCTGTCGAAAAACTTCAAGATGCAGAAAGTCAAGGGCATGGACGAACCCGTGCCCGAGGACATCCTGCGGGAAATCAACAAGTCCTGCTGGACCATTGGCTATACCGGCCAGAGCCCCGAAAGGCTCAAGGCGCACATGCGCAACATGCACATGTTCGACGTCAAGACCCTCAAGTCAAAAGGCGGTAAAGACAAGGAAACCGGCTACGACACGGCGGGTGATTATTTCGGCCTGCCGTGGCCTTGCTGGGGCAACCCCGAACTCAAACACCCCGGTTCCCCGAATCTTTACGATACGTCAAAGCACGTCATGGATGGCGGCGGCAACTTTCGCGCCAACTTTGGTGTCGAGCGCGAAGGTAAAAACCTGCTCGCGGAAGACGGTTCGCATTCGTTAGGAGCAGACATCACCACCGGTTACCCTGAATTCGACCATGTGCTGGTGAAAAAACTGGGCTGGTGGGACGAGTTGAGCGAGGCCGAAAAAGCGGCTGCGGAAGGCAAAAACTGGAAAACCGACTCGTCCGGCGGCATTATTCGCGTGGTCATGAAGAACCATGGCTGCTACCCGTTTGGCAACGCCAAGGCCAGAGCCGTGGTATGGAATTTCCCCGACGCGATTCCCCAGCACCGCGAACCCATTTACGGCATCCGGCCCGACCTGGTGGCCAAGTATCCGACGCATGACGACAAGAAGGCCTTCTGGCGCTTGCCAACCCTGTACAAAACCCTGCAGCAAAAGAATATTGCCGACAAGGTGCACGAGAAGTTCCCGCTCATACTCACGTCGGGCCGGCTGGTCGAATATGAAGGCGGCGGCGAGGAAACCCGCTCCAACCCCTGGCTGGCCGAATTGCAGCAAGAGATGTTTGTCGAGATCAATCCCAAGGTTGCCTCCGCAAAAGGCATACGCAACGGGGAACGTGCGTGGGTGAGCACTCCGACCGGCGCGCGGCTCAATGTCCAGGCGCTGGTGACCGAACGCGTCGGCCCTGACACCGTATTCATGCCCTTCCATTTCTCCGGGCGCTGGCAGGGGGCTGACATGCTGGCTTACTACCCGGCTGGTGCGCATCCGGTTGTGCGCGGCGAGGCTGTCAATACCGGCACCACTTATGGCTACGACAGCGTGACGATGATGCAGGAATCCAAGACGACGGTTTGCAGCGTCGAAAGGGCATGAATATGGCCGCCACGCTTGCCACTGCGTGTGCTGCGCTGCCCCCCGAGGGGGCTGTGCTTGCTTGCGGCCCGGCGCTGCGCACGCCAGCCTCTGCGTTTCTCACCGCATTTAGTATGTTGGTTTCAGCGGGGGCGTGCGCCCCCTTGGATTTGGTTCGTCAGGAGTCACCATGGCACGCATGAAATTTGTCTGTGACGCGGAGCGTTGCATTGAGTGCAACGGTTGCGTCACCGCCTGCAAAAACGAGAACGAAGTCCCGTGGGGGGTCAATCGCCGGCGTGTGGTTACGCTCAACGACGGCGTACCGGGTGAAAAATCCATTTCGGTAGCCTGCATGCACTGCAGCGATGCGCCCTGCATGGCAGTTTGCCCTGTCAACTGTTTTTATCGCACCGACGAAGGCGTGGTGCTGCACGACAAGGACATTTGCATAGGCTGCGGCTACTGCTCCTATGCCTGTCCGTTTGGTGCGCCGCAGTTTCCGTCAAGCGGCACGTTTGGCGTGCGCGGCAAGATGGATAAGTGCACCTTCTGTGCCGGTGGCCCCGAAGTCAATGGCAGCCAGGCTGAGTTCGAAAAGTACGGACGCAACCGCCTGTCCGAAGGCAAGCTGCCTGCCTGCGCCGAAATGTGCTCGACGAAGGCCTTGCTGGCAGGTGATGGCGATGTGATCGCCGATATTTTTCGCAACCGTGTGGTACAGCGCGGCAAGGGTGCCGAGGTCTGGGGCTGGGGCACGGCCTACGGTTCGAAGCAGGCTGGCCAGCCGCCAGCAGGAGCCAAGTCATGAAGCGTTTTTTCATTCTTGTTCCGCTGCTCGCCGGCCTGGCCGGGCTTGCTGCCTGCGGTGAAAAGCCGCAAACCATGGGCGGCGTGAAAAGTGATGCGGCGCCGTTTGAGGGGGCAAAAAACGCCTTCGTCGCGCCGGGCTGGAAAGCTGGCGACAAGGCCAGCTGGGAGCAAGGGTTGAAGGCGCGTACGCAGCGTACCCAGAACGAGTACACAAGGATAAACTGATCGGAGCCCTTATGAAACGCGCGCAGTTAGCTCTCTTTTTAGTAGCGATTGGTTTTGCTGGAGTCACGGGTGCCCAGGTGGCCGCACCTGCCCCGTCCAGCTCTGCGCAAGCATCGGGCATCGTAACGCCGGCTGCCGAAGCACCCGCGGCAGTGGGTGGCATTCAGGGCCAGAATATTTTTGAAGTCAAACCTGACGCCAGTGCTTTGCCTGGCTATGCCAGCCAAACGAATGGCGAACGCGCCAGGGTACAACCGGGCAACAACGCGCCCATGTGGCGGCAGGTGGGTCAGGGCGTCACGGGTTATAGCAGCCTGCCCAGAAGCGAAGCGCCCGAGGCGGGCAACCTGATTCAGCCCTTTGTCCAGTACCCAGGCTCGCGGCTGACCAATGCAGGCGAAGCCTGGCGCCAGGTGCGCAACAACTGGCTGATTCCTTACGGTGGCGCATTGTTGCTCATCGTTCTTGGCGCAGTCGCCCTGTTCTATCTTGGCAAGGGAAGCATCAAGCTGCACGGCGCGAAGACCGGCCGCAAGATAGAACGCTTTACGCCGTTTGAGCGCTCGGCCCACTGGGCCAACGCCATCGCATTTTCAATACTGGCCATTTCCGGCGTGGTCATGGCCTTTGGCCAGTTTTTTGCCCTGCCTGTCGTTGGCGGGGCGCTTTTTGGCTGGATCGCCTACCTCCTCAAGAACCTTCACAATTTCGCCGGACCGGTGTTCGCGGTGTCCCTGGCCATCATATTTTTCACCTTTGTGCGCGATAACCTGCCCAGCCGCGGTGATCTGGTGTGGCTTCTCAAGGGAGGCGGGCTGTTGTCGGGCAAGGAAGTGCCGTCACACCGCTTCAACGCGGGTGAAAAGGTGGTGTTCTGGGGCGGTGTCTTCTTGCTTGGAAGCGTCGTTGTGGCGTCAGGCCTGGTGCTTGACCGGTTGGTGCCTGGGCTGGTCTACGAGCGCGGCACCATGCAGATCGCACACATGGTCCACGCGGTAGCCACTTTGCTCATGATGGCGATGTTCATTGGCCATATCTACCTCGGTACAGTGGGAATGGACGGTGCTTACGAAGGCATGAAAACCGGTTATGTCGACGAGACCTGGGCCAGGGAACACCATGAGTACTGGTATGACGACGTGAAGGCCGGCCGCATTCCTGCCCAGCGCAGCGAACCGGTGCAGCCCGCACCGACCGTGCAGGCTTGAAGAAGAGTGAGGATTCACATGAAAAAGTTTCTGCTGACCAGCCTGCTGCTGAGCGCCTGCGCCGTCGCCATGGCCAAACTCCCTCCACCCAGCGAGGAGGCCAAAACCAAAGCCGCCGAGGCTGCCGCCAAGGCCGCTTGGGCCGGCAAGGTCGACAATTACCTGCTGTGCCAGTCGCAGGACAAGGTGGCCGCGAGCTACTTTGCCTCGGCCAAGACTGCGGGCAAGGAAACAAAAGTGGCAACCGCGACGCCGCCTTGCAGTGATCCCGGTGCGTTCGTTTACACGCCGGTTGAAGCGCCCAAGCCGATAGAGGCTTCAGGCGCGCATTCACCGACGACGACTGCGGCCAGCCCGCCCAGCACCAGGCAGCCCGATGCAGTGATCAATCCCGTCAAGAAGCCCTGATTCCATTTCCAAATCATCCGTGCACTTTGTCGGCTTCGCTTGTCGTACGCCTGTACTGTCTGCGCTTCACCTTCGCGTTCACGATTGATTTGGAAGCCGAATGAGGCCCTGTCATCTTTCAAAGGCCGGCCCCCGAGGTGCCGGCTTTTTTACGTTAGTCTTGACTCATGTCTAAACCTTACCTGTCGCACGCCGAAGCCCCTTTGACCAGCGAGATCAGCGTCGTCAACGAATACGGCGAACTTCATCAGGTCTCCATCCCCGCCGAACGGGCCATCACGGTCTATGTCGACAAACGCGAACTGGTCACGCTGATGACGCTGGGCGCCCACCCCGAACTGCTGGTGCTGGGCTATCTGCGCAACCAGCGACTCGTTGCGGCGGTGCATGACATCGAATCCATCACGGTCGACTGGGAGGTCGGCGCGGCAGCTGTCAAAACCCGTCATGGCATTGAAAACATCGAAGAGAAAACCGCGCACCGCGTCGTGACCACCGGTTGCGGCCAGGGCAGCGTGTTTGGCGGCCTGATGGACGAGGTCGACCAGATTGTGCTGCCCGGCGATGTGTTTATCAGGCAAAGCCAGCTCTACAGCCTGGTCAATACCATCCGCCTCAAGGAAACCACCTACAAGTCGGCTGGCTCGGTGCATGCATGCGCCCTGTTTCGCGTGACCACTGGCGACCCTGACATGCTTCTGTTTGTGGAGGATGTGGGGCGGCATAACGCGATTGACACCATCGCGGGGTGGATGTGGATGAATATGGCCCCCACGCTTGTCGCTTCGCGTACTGCGCTGCCCCCCGAGGGGGCTGCTGCGCCTGCGGCCCGGCAAAGCCGGTTCCGCGGCCCTTGCTGGCGTGAGGAGCAAGCCCCTACGCTTGTCGCTTCGGATACCGGGCTGCTGCCTTCAAGCCATGGGCTGGTGTTTTACACCACAGGTCGACTGACGAGCGAAATGGTCATCAAATCCGCGCAGATGGGCGTGCCCATCGTGGTGTCGCGCAGCGGCATCACGCAGATGGGGCATCAGGTGGCGCAGGCGGTGGGTTTGTGCGCGATTGGGCGGGCCACCAACAAGCGCTTTCTCTGCTACACCGGGGCGCATCGCCTGAAAATGGAGCCTGGCCTGGTGCTGAAACCCGAGCCCGCCAGCGCCCAGGACGCTTGAGCTGAGCCGCAGGCCCGGTTATCGCTTCTGCGCTAAGGTGGCGCCATGAACACTCTTTTTCTGAAGCTCGGCTGGCGGACGCTGCTGCGCGATCTGCGGGCGGGCGAGTTGCGCCTGCTCATTGTGGCGGTCACGCTCGCGGTTGCGTCACTCACGGCGGTGGGTTTCTTTGCCGATCGCCTCAAGGGAGGGCTGCAGCGCGACGCGCTTCAGTTGCTGGGGGGCGACGCCGTGGTCCGCAGCGACGGCCCGACGCCCCAAGCCTTTGTGGCCAAGGCTGGGGCACTGGGCCTGAAGGGCGCTTCTACCGTCACGTTTCCGACCATGGCGCGGGCGCGCGACGAAGACGGCGGCGCCAGCAAGCTGGTGGCCTTCAAGGGCGTGCCGCAAGGCTACCCCTTGCGCGGCAGCCTGACGGTGGCCGACAGCGCCGACGCAGCCGGGCTGCAGACCCGCGAAATTCCGGCCCCTGGCACGGCCTGGGCCGATGCCTCGCTGCTCGATGCGCTGGGCCTCAAGCCTGGTCAGCCCTTGCTGCTGGGTGAGTCCAGCTTCAAAGTCTCCCGCATCATCGTGAAGGAGCCTGATCGGGGCGCGGGCTTCATCAGTTTTTCGCCGCGCGTGATGGTCAACCAGGCTGACGTGCTAGCCACCGGCCTGATCCAGCCGGCCAGCCGCACCAACTACCGCTTTGCCGTGGCGGGCGACGACCAGGCCGTGAAGGCCTACGTGAAGTGGGCAACCGACGAGCTTAAAAAGGCCGCTGCCGCGTCCGGCCTGCGCGGCGTGCGGCTGGAGTCGCTTGAAAGCGGCAGCCCCGAGATGCGCCAGACACTAGACCGCGCCGAAAAATTCCTCAACCTGGTCGCCCTGCTGGCGGCCTTGCTCAGTGCCGTGGCCGTCGCCATCGTGGCGCGCAGCTTTGCCGACAGACACCTCGATGACTGCGCCATGCTGCGCGTGCTGGGCCAGCCCCAGCGCACGATTGCGCTGGCCTATACCTTCGAGTTCGTGCTGGCCGGCCTGATCGCCAGTGCTCTGGGCGTGGCGCTGGGCTTTGCCGTGCATTACGGCTTTGTGCTGCTGCTCGCCGGACTGGTCTCCAGTGCCTTGCCCGCCGCCACCCTGTGGCCGGTGGCCTTTGGCATGGGCATGGGTCTGACCCTGCTGCTGGCCTTTGGCCTGCCGCCGGTGCTGCAACTGGCCCAGGTGCCGCCGCTGCGCGTGATTCGCCGCGATGTCGGCAACCTCAAACCGGTGTCACTGCTGGTGCTGGGTGTCGGCGTTGCCGGCTTCGCAGCGCTGTTGCTGGCCGCCAGCAGCGACCTGAAGCTCGGCCTGATCGCCATCGGCGGCTTCGTGGGAGCGGCGCTGGTGTTCGCCGTGGCGAGTTACATCGCCGTCAGGCTGCTGCGCGCCAGCGTCAACGAGAGCCGCGCGCCGCGCTGGCTGGTGCTCGCCACGCGGCAGTTGTCGGCCCGCCCGGCCTATGCCGTGGTGCAGACCAGCGCACTGGCAGTCGGCCTGCTGGCGCTGATGCTGCTGGTGCTGTTGCGCACCGACCTCATCAGCAGCTGGCGCAAGTCCACGCCGCCAGACGCGCCCAACCGCTTCGTCATCAACGTGCAGCCCGAGCAGGGCGACGCCTTCCAGCAGGCGCTGCGCGCCGGCGGCGTGCATAAGTTTGACTGGTACCCGATGATTCGCGGCCGTCTGGTGGCCGTCAATGGCAAGCCCGTCACGCCCGACGATTTTGAAGACGACCGCGCCAAGCGCCTGCTTGACCGCGACTTCAACCTGTCCAACAGCAGCCAGCAGCCCACCTACAACCAGGTGGTGGCCGGGCGCTGGACGGCAGGCGAGAAAGACGCCGTCAGTGTCGAGGAGGGCCTGGCCAAGACGCTGGGCCTCAAGCTTGGCGACAGCCTGCGCTTTGACATTGCCGGCCAGACCAGCGAGGCCAGAATCACCAGCCTGCGCAAGGTCGACTGGAGCTCCATGCATGTCAACTTCTTTGTCATGTACCCGGTGGCGCAGCTGGCCGCCGATGTGCCGGTGTCCTTCATCAGCGCCTTTCGCGCGCCCGAACCCGTGGCGGGCCAGGCGCAGAGCTTTGACAACCAGCTGGTTCGCGCCTTTCCCAACATCACCAACGTGGACATGAGCAGCACCTTGGCGCAGGTGCAGGGCGTGCTTGACCAGGTGATCCGGGCGGTCGAATTTTTGTTTGGCTTCACGCTGGCCGCCGGCCTGGTCGTGCTGTTCGCGGCCATCACGGCAACGCGCGAGGCGCGCGCCCGCGAATTCGCCATCATGCGCGCGGTGGGCGCCAGAGCCTCGCTGCTGCGCCAGGTGCAGCGCGCCGAACTCGCCGGCGTGGGCCTGCTCGCCGGATTCCTGGCTTCCCTGGTGGCGCTGGCCGTGGGCTGGGCTCTGGCGCGCTATGTGTTTGATTTCAGCTGGACCGGCTCCTGGACGGTGCCGCTCTTCGGCAGCCTGGCCGGTGCCATGCTGGCGCTGGCTGCGGGCTGGTGGGGATTGCGGTCCGTGCTCAATACGCCGGTGGTTGAAACGCTGCGCCGCGCGCCTCAGTGAGTCATCTGCGCCGTGCCAGCAGGTGCGCGCGGAAAACTATCGGCGGTCGCCTCCATGGCCACCACCGCCATGGCCACCACCACCGCCATGTCCACCGCCGCGACCTCGGCCGCCACCGTGGCCACCCCAAAAACCAAAGTTGAAGAAGACCGGCGGTCCCACGTATAAGGGGTCGTAGTAATACGGTGCCGCATAAACGGGAGGCGGCGCCGCATAAACGGCCTGGCCATTGGCGTCCGTGCCATAGTAGGCATAGGGCCCGGGATTGGCGGGATACACGGCGCACCCGCCCAAGGCAGACAGCGCCACCAGCGAAAACCTCAGGCGTTTCGACGCGCCCTTGATGAATGTTTTCATGCGTGTTAGACGTGCAATTCAACGACGCAGTTCATTCGGCTCGTTGTTTGTTACATCTTTGACGCAACTGAAGCCGCAGGATACGCAGACTGGAGCGGTTTTTTGTTGGGTTTGTTAGTTATAAAAAACATAGCAAACAATGACCGTATTTATTGGGTTTTGTGATATTTTAACCCGCAGATTCAAGTACAAAGTGCGTCAGTGGGTAGTTTAAGCGGTTGCATTTTGAGCCCAAAAAACACCTCGTGCGGAGTTCGGTAGCCCAGGCACTTGCGGGGCCTGTGGTTAA